>JAKFXD010000099.1 GCA_021731565.1 Methylocystis sp.
CCGACAATCAGAATGCGGTGACCCATCTCCGCAAGCGCCGCCAATGTATTCTGGGACGTCGTCGACTTGCCGATGCCCCCCTTCCCGTAAAACGCGATCTGCCGTAGTGACATCTTCGTCTCCTGCTGTGTCCTTCAACCCGCGCCCGTTCCCGGGACGCGCCGTTCCGTGAATGTTAGGAAACTCGTCGCGGGCTACGGGAAGGAACACATCGCTCGGCGTGGCGTAGGCGTGCGTTCAGCCCTCACTCGCGTGACCGTCGAAGCAACCGCTGTGCCAGGAGCGACAATGGCTCACTTATTATTGAATTTACGAGATTAAAACTGTCTCTCAGCGGGCCCTCGGCGCATGTCTTCGCGTCTTGGCGCGCCATCGTTGGAAATGCGTTCCAACAATTGTAGCGTATCTTACGACAATGTTTCTTTCAGTCTGGAATGTTTCGCCGTAGGGCGGCCGCAGCATGGAACGCCGATTGCTTAATCAATTTCTATATCGTTGCTTCCGCAGGAGAGCGCCACATGCAGATTGGTGTCGAAACGTCAAAGGCTGTCGATCAGCGCCGCGTTTTCGTTGTGGATGAAGACGAGATCACCCGCGCCGCGTTGCAGTTCATGCTTCATGACGAAATCGAAACGCATGAACTCGCCCATATCGAGGAAGCCTACGAGAGGGGCGTTGATTGGTTGAAGCCGGACGTCATCTTGCTTGGCGCAAGCTTCCTCAAGAGCAGAGGCATGGAACTGCTCCGGGAAATTTCGGACCATTTCTCCGATGTGAGGATTCTTGTCGTGTGCGAACTGGCGGACGAAAAGCTCGCCGTCGAAGGGATGAAGGCCGGCGCGCATGGCGCGTTGGTCAAGCCGCTCAAAATCGAAGCCGTTCGCCAAAAGGTTGACACAGTGCTCGGCCGCGGCGGCGCGAAGCCGCTGTTCCAGCTGGGCGCGCTTTAAGCGCCCTGTTGCGGGAGAGGGAGCTAGGCATGACGCCTTTGCTTGCCGCGAGCGCCACGGGCCAGTACGACGAGTTGCGCGCGCTGATCGCGCAAGGCGCCGACCTGCACGTCACAAATGCGGATGGCAACAATGCGCTCTGGCTCGCGGCGGCGAACGGGAGCCTCGAGGCAATGCGGTCGCTGATCGACGCAGGGATTGCGGTCAATCACCGCAATCCCGATGGCGCGACGGCGTTGATCTACGCGGCATCGGCCGGCAAGGCCGATGTGGTGGCGCTGCTGCTGCGATCTGGCGCCGATCCGTCGCTGGAGACGGTGGACGGATTCACCGCGCGCGATCTCGCGGCGAATATCGAATGTCTAACCCTGCTGCGCGAGGCGCGCGGTCGGCCACGCTCGGACGAGGCCGATGCGGCGCGTCCGATCGACTAGGCGCGGCGAAAGCGACCATGAAGATCGACGAGATCATAGAAAATTTTGCCGTTCTCGATTGGATATCGACCGCATGGGGCTTTTCGAAGCTTTGGGACTCAAAGAGCATCTCGCGCCGCAACGTTCGAACGGTTTTCGTTCAATGGTCGCGCGCATCCGCGCCGAGGCGCGCGTCGCCCAGGAGGCGGCGCGCGCGCTGTCCTGAGGCCGGACGCCGATCGCCTCAGCGCGTCAGGATCATCACCAGACGGTCGACGCGGCGACCGCCCAGGAGATGCGAAGTGAAGATTTCGTCAACGTCCTCCGAACTCGTCGGCCGGTACCAAACGCCCTCCGGATAGACGACCATTAATGGGCCCGCGGAACAAAATCCCATGCAGCCGGCGGCGGTGAATCCGATTTCGCCGCCGCCGTCTGCTTCGACGCGCTTGCCCAGACGATCCCATAGCGGCTGAGCGCCGTTTGCGCCGCAGCTGCCGCGCGGATGCGTCGGCGGCCGCTGCGTGAAACAGGCGAAGACGTGACGTTTGTATAGTTGAGGAATCTCGAATTCGTCATCCGCTTCTTCCGACATTGCACATTCACCTCTTAACGACCCGCCTCGCGCTTAGACGCGCAATTTTCCTGACGGATTTGTTGAGGCGGTCGGGCAAATCAAAGCAAGTTCCAGTCCACGCCCTTTCAATTGGCGCGCGCTTTGCTTGATCAAAGGAAACGAAGCGCCGGCATGCTGGCGCGATGGCATTCCACGCGGGCGCACGGTTCACAATTGTAAAAGTCGCGAACCGTCCATGCCCTCGCCAAGAGACGGAAGAAGACAGTGGAGACACAGATCGAGCCGCGCCCGGCGGTTGAGATCGCCAGCAACGGCGACGCGGGCTCAAGGAGCCGGCCGGAGGCGAAAGAGCTGTATGAGGCGATCGTCGCCGCGCTACGAACCGTGTTCGATCCGGAAATACCGGTGAACATTTATGATCTTGGTCTGGTGTACAGAGTCGACATTGTCGATCGGCGCCATGCCGATGTCGACATGACATTGACCGCGCCGGGGTGTCCCGTCGCCGGCGAGATGATGAACATGGCGAAACGGGCGATCGATGGGGTCGAGGGCGTCGAGAGTTCCAAGGTCAATCTCGTCTTCGACCCGCCGTGGAGCCAGGACATGATGTCAGAAGAAGCGAAATTGGAGCTTGGCTTCTTTTGAAGTCGCGGCGGCGGCGTTGACGATTGTCAAAGGCACAAAATTCGCAACGCCGTGTCGTGAAGGGACGGCTGCTGGTCCGCTCCTTGGTGGAAAGCATCGCCATTGTGAAGATGCGAGGTTGTCATCATGATCGAACTTACCTCTCAAGACGGACACTGCTTCTCGGCCTACCGGGCTGATCCGGCCGAAGCTCCAAAAGGCGCGGTCGTCGTGCTCCAGGATTACTTTGGCGTGAGCGACCACCTTCGGAAGGAGGCGGATGCCTTTGCCGCGAAGGGCTATGTCGCGATTGCGCCGTCGCTGTTTCAGCGCGCGCAAAAGGCCGAAGCCGCGAGCGCCGCCGAGGGCGCCGAAATCGCAAAATCGGTCCCGATCGAAGCGGCGTTGCTGGACGTCCAGGCGGCGGTGGACTCGGTCAAGAGCACGGGCAAAGTCGCGCTCGTCGGATTTAGCTGGGGCGGATATGTCGCTTATATTTCCGCGAACAGGTTGCAGGATGTCGCCTGCGCCATCGGATATTATGCGGCCGGCCTGACCGAGGAACGTTCAGAGAAGCGCAAAATCCCGACGCTCCTGCATTTTCCGGAAGACGATCCCTCGACTCCTCTGGAAGGAATGACGCAGTTTCGGGCCGCGCGCCCTGATGTCAGCGCCTTTTCCTATCCCAAGGTGAAGGATGGCTTCAACTTTACGACGGCGGAGAATTTCGACGCGGAGGCCGCCGAGCGGGCCAACGAACGCACGTTCGTCTGGATTTCGCAGTTCGTCGAAGGTCAGCCGCCGGTCGCGCTGAAGAACGCCGGCGCCTATGCGCAGGCCAAGACCGACAAGAAAAAGAAAAAGAAGGACGACGACATGGGTCCGCCCATGGAATGAATATCGACGCCGCCGGCGGCGTCATGCCGCGTCATCCAGATTAAGGAAGGCAAATGGCAGACGCTATTCTTCTTTCCGATCGCGGGCTGATCGAGATCACCGGCGCCGACGCGACGGAATTCCTGCACAATCTCGTCACCAACGACATTCGCTCTCTGAGCCGGGGGGAGACGCGCTTTGCCGCGCTCTTAACCCCTCAGGGCAAGATCATCTCCGATTTCTTCGTGTTTCGGGAGACGGGCGCGGCGGGCGATCGCCTGTTGCTCGACTGTCCTCTTTCGCTGACGGACGAACTCCTTCGACGATTCGCGCGGTATCGGCTGCGCTCGAAAGTCGAAATCATCGACATGAGCGCTGGTCACGAAATTGTCGCTTATCTCGACGGGGCGCCGACCGGGGAAGGCGTTGTCGCGGCGGCTCCCGATCCGCGTTCGCCCGACATGGGATGGCGCGCGATTATCCGCAAAGGAGTCGCGGATGCGCGCGGCGACCGCGCGATCTATGAGGCGAGAAGAATCGTCGCCGGCATTCCCGATGGGCTTGTCGATTTCGATTACGGCGGCGCTTTTCCTCACGAAGCGAATATGGACCGTCTGGCCGGTCTCGATTTCAAGAAGGGCTGTTATGTCGGACAGGAGGTCGTTTCGCGCATGCAGCACCGCACGACGGTGCGAAAACGCGTGTCGCGCTTTACCTCAAGAAACGCGGCGCCCGCGCAGGGGTCGCAGGTCTACATCGGCGGCGTCGATATCGGCGTGACGGGCTCTCGCGCCGGCGCCGATGGCTTGGCGTTCATCCGCATCGACCGACTCTCGGAGCTGCTCGACGCCGGGCACACTGCGGAGGCCGCTGGCGTAGCGCTCGACTTTCACCCGCAGTCCTGAATTTCGACGCGACGATCTCCGGCGGCGCGCCCGATTGGGACCCGCCGCGTCTCGGCCAATCAGGCTTTCGCGCTCTGCTTATGCGGAATGTTCTCCTTGTCGAGGAGCGCCGCCAATTCTCCGGTCTGGAACATCTCGCGCGTAATGTCGCAACCTCCGACGAATTCGCCCTTGACGTACAGCTGCGGAATTGTCGGCCAATTGGAGAAGGCTTTTATGCCTTCACGAATTTCTCCGTCCGCGAGAACGTTGATGGCGTTGTAGGCTGCGCCGATCTGACTGAGAATTTGGACGACCTGCATCGAGAAACCGCATTGGGGCGCCTGGGGCGTTCCTTTCATAAACAATACGATATCTGCGCTCTCGACCACTTCTTTGATCCGGCTAACGGTGTCAGACATCTTTTGCTCCAGCATGATCCCGCGTTGTGTGACTATGGCGCTTGCGTGGTTAGCGCCAACGCATGCAGCTCGCCGCCAAGCTTGCCGGCCAAGGCCGCATTGACCAATTGGTGCTGACGCACCCGGCTCAGTCCATTGAACGCCGTCGAGGTGACGGTCGCGGCCCAATGATCATTGTCATCGGCGAGCGCCGTCAATTCCACCACTGCGTCCGGCAGCGCCGCTTTGATCAGACTTTCGATACTCTCCGCAGACATCGGCATGGTCATTCCTTCCGGCTCGATTGTTCGAAACTTGACAAACCTCGCCAATTCGATCCGCGCTTGGTTCGGTCAGGAAGCAATAACGGCGCCTGAATGTTCAAACGCATTTTTGTTTGCTCAAATGCGACTCTTGGCGCTATTGACCGAGTATTGGCGATCGATAGGGTCGCGCCGTTCGCCTGAATAGCCTAACAACGTCAAGAATCGGGGGTAGGAAATGATCCGTGAATTTCAGTACAAGGGAGAAACCTTCCGAGTGAACGCCCATGGCGCTGCAGGTCATGAAGAGGTGTTTATCATCCATCTCGTCGACGGCGAGGAAATGGGCGAGATATCCATTGATCGCATGACCGAGGAAAACGATACGAGCGCGCCCATTGACGCGATTTGCGTCATGCTGTGCGACAAGCTGATCGCCGAACAGGACATACAATGCGCGGATACGTCCGCGGCCTTCGTGTGGGTCGAGGGCAAGCGCATCCGCGATGTGCTTCCGAGCAATGACGTCTCTGCGGCAAATTGATTGTAAGAGTTGAAGTTCGGCCGCTTGGTTGGATGTTCTGATTGTGCGGCAGGGAGCGTCGGTCTGCGCGAGTCGCGCTCCCTGCGAACTTCTTTACGGTTGATTTAGCCCCGGCCTCTGAAAGCCGAGCGGAAGGGCGGATTGGAAGGCGGCTCCACGCATCTCTGCTTGGATTGGACGGACAAGGCGGGCGAAATCATTCGATGAAGATCGCGGCGCCGAGTCGCCGACGCTTAGCTCGGCGAACCTTATCACGACACGGCGTTTGCGGCAGTTACGTTTGCGGCAGGGACGAATTGGTTCCTGCCGCAGATTTAGCTATAGTCGGCCTATCCGGTCGGGGACGGTCATCGCCCATGTCTCACATCGCCCGTCAAGTTCTGGTCGTATTTGCTGTTGCGGCGGCGGGCGCGTGGCTTGCCGGCTGCGCCAGCACGCAGACGTCGCCGACGCTCAGCGCCTCCGCCGTCGCGCCGGCGCCCCCGGACGTTCCGGCCGAGCAGGCGGAGCCCGTGGAGGCGGTCGCCGTTCAAGGAGGCGATGACTACGGCCAGCTGAAAGACGCTGGTTTTAACGTTCCCGCGATCAGACCGGGTCAGGTCGACGCAGCGTTCCATCGCAAGAGCGTCGCCTATTCGACCAAGGAAGCGCCGGGAACGATCGTCGTCGATCCCGCCAAACACTATCTCTATTATGTCGAGGCGGGCGGCCGCGCGACTCGTTACGGCATCGGAGTCGGGCGCGATGGATTCGCTTGGACGGGCGAAGCGACGATCAAGAGCAAGCAGGAATGGCCGGACTGGTACCCGCCCAAGGAAATGATCGAACGCCGGCCGGATCTCAAGAAGCAGCTGGTCGAACTGCAAAGCGGGCTCGGGATGCATGGCGGTCCCGGCAATCCGCTGGGCGCCCGCGCAATGTATCTTTGGCAGGGCGATAAAGACACGCTCTTTCGAATCCATGGCACCAACGAGCCCTGGACGATCGGACAAAGCCAGTCATCTGGCTGCATCCGGATGATCAATCAGGACGCGATGGATCTTTACCAGAAGGCGGCTGTTGGAACCCGAGTCGTGGTGCTTCCCGCCAATGTCGCGCGCCGGTGAGCGTGGGATAAGCCTCGCGGCTCGCGACGGCATGCGAGCGGAAGCGCATCGCGGAGCCGCTATCTCGTGCAGCGTTCGGATAGAAATTTTGCGTCGATCGTGAAACCCGAGCGCGCGCCCTTCGCCGTCATTCTCGACTGCGCGCGATACCAGTTCCGGAAGTCGCCGGTGAAGAGAAGGCTGGTGACATCGCGCGAATCCTTCGGCCCGCATTCGATCGTGACGATGGTCTGATCCTTCGCATGCGTCACCAAAGGTTTCGTGCAATTTTCGTCCAGGGCGCCGATGACGCTGTCGCCTTCCTCGATGCAGACCTCATTGGTCCGCATGCCGATTTCGGGCGAGATCGTCGAAATGCGCCATAGGCCGGGACGGCGCTTTGGCAGTTCATCTTCCGCTGCCGTTGCAGACGGACCGGCGCCCGCAATTAGGGCGAGCGGGAAGACGAGGCCGAAGGGCGCGAGTCGCGAAAGTTTCATCGCAACTCATTATCGCTAAATTCCGCGGCGATCCATGACTGACCCATCGCTTAACCGGCTGCCGATCTTTCCTGTCCCAGGCCAGAGATTGTCCTGTTGCGTCCTTCATTCCGTCAAACATAGGCTTCGAGCGCTGACAAGCGATCGGAGTTCGACTGATGAGCCTGGTGAATCGTAAGCGGATCAGTCGTCGTTTTTCGCGTGTCGCAGGCGCAATTCTTGTCGTCGCCGCGGCGGCGCAGGCAGTCGTCGCGGCGGAATTGTCGCGCGCGCAGATCGAGGAGAGGTTGGCTGAAGCGCGCGGCAAGCCGATCGATCTCGCGAATCTTGATCTCTCCGGCCTCGACCTCTCCCGCCTCGATCTGCATGGCGCGGATTTCTTTTCGGCCAGGCTCGCAGGCGCAAAGCTCGCAAAGGCCGATCTTTCCGGGGCGAATTTCACGCGCTCCGATTTGGAGAATGTAGACTTCTCGGGCGCCGTGATGAAAACCGCCATGCTCTATGCCGCGCTCCTCGACGGCGCCAATTTCACCGGCGCCGATCTTACCGATTCACGGATCATCGGCGGCGGAAAGGGCGTCAATTTTCGTAACGCGAAGCTGATCGGCGCCGATCTCGGCGCCGATCCCGCCAATCAAGGGATGGTTCCTGTCCGCGCCGAACTTCCGGACGCCAATTTCGATGGCGCGGACCTTACGCGCGCCAATCTCACCCATGCGGTTCTGACCGGCGCGACATTCACCGGCGCCGTCGTCACCGGCGCGCGCTTCGACTATGCCGTGCTCGATGGTTCCAATCTCTCGCTCGGTCGCTGACGCCCGCGCCGCCCATGCCTATAATTCCCGATCATCGAAGGAATTATTCCTGAAGACGGAACGAGAGAGCTGGATTAAGAGCGCCCAACCCCTCAACATGCGTGGGCGTCATGAACCTCATTCGCCTGTGGTCGATTCTATCGTCGCCAGTCGCTCTGTTGGCGTTCTGGCCGATTGGTCCCGTCGCCTGCGCAGGAGACGTCGAACGCGGCCGTTATCTCGTTGAAGCGCTGACGGCTTGCGACAATTGCCATACGCCGCGCGGCGCCGCCGGCTATGATTTTTCGAAGCGCTTTGCCGGCGGTCCGCAGACATTCGCCGACAAGACCTATGTCGTGCGCGGACCAAATATCTCGTCGGACGTCGAGACCGGCGTCGGCGCTTGGACCGACGAAGACTTGCGCGCCGCCATCGTCGACGGCGTCGGACGCAACTATCGACTCGCGCCGGTCATGCCGTCCGACTCCTACAAACCGCTGACGCCGCGCGATCTCGACGCGATCATCGCCTTTCTGCGCTCGGCTGCGCCGGTCCATGCGCCGCTTCAGGCGCCGCAGCAACGCAGCAGTGAATGGACGCCTCGCCCGATGCCCGGAGCGGCGGCGGCCTTCGATGAAGGATCTCTCGCGGAGAACAGCGCGCGCGGGCTCCGCGGGCTTTATGTCGCATCGCTGGCGCGCTGCATGTCCTGCCACAGCGAGGAGATCGACGGCGCGCCCGATTATCAAAACCGCCTCGGGGCAGGGGGCAAGGTCTTTCGCAACCCGGCAGGCGTCGCCGTCGCCTCGAACATCACGTCGCATCCGACGAAAGGCGTCGGCGCCTGGTCGGACGACGAATTGAAGCGCGCGATCACTGACGGCGTTTCCCGCGACGGGACTTCGCTCAAGCCGCCGATGTCGACGCTTGCCAAGGCGCATTTCTCGAAAATGTCGGCTGACGATCTCGATGCGCTCGTCGCCTGGATACGGACCATCCCCCCGAAGGAATGAGCTAACGCGGCTTCGCCGTCGCCTCGCGGATCGCCTCGGCGAGTTCGCCTTCGAAAAGCAGCGCCGAACCGTAATGCGTCTCGATGTCGAAGGGCCGCTTCTGATTCATGTCGAGCGACGCGCTGTGCATGGCGATCAGACGGCCGTCTTCGGTAAAGAGGCCCGAGCCGGAGCCGCCATAGCCGTCGTTGCAGTCGTGACGCGCGCGGCGAATGTGACCCTCGGTCGGCTCGTCGACGCGATAGACGTCGCATGACTCGATGGTTGCGGCGAGCCGCGTGTTGGAATGTCCGGCAGGCGAGACCATCGCCACCTTGAAGCGCGCGCCGGTGGCGATGTCGCTCGCGTCAGGCGCCGGCTGAGGTCTCACGTTCTCCGGCGTCGGCTGCAGCAGCTTTAGCAGCGCCCAGTCGTCGGTGATATGCAGGCTTCTCGATTCGACCGAAGCGCCGATGCGCAAACTGTCCTCGTCGAAATAGTAATCGCCGCCCGCGATCCTGAAGAAGCAGTTCGTCACCGGATGCGTTGGGACGAGGCGCCGATCGACGAAATTATGCGCATTCATCACGACGAGATCATGCGAGGCGATGAGCCAGGCGGCGGCCGCGCGCTCCAGCGTGCCATAATCGGAGTAGCACATGAGCACGCCGGCGCCGGCGAAGCGAGCCATGTCCGCTTCCGTCATCGCCTTTCGGCCGTCGTCGGGATAGAGCGCCGCGTAAGCCGTCCGTCCGCCGATGCGTGCGAGCGCCGCGCCGATGAGAACGAGCGCGACCAGCGCGAGCGCGCGCCGGGCGGCTGATGAGCGCAGGCCGGGCCGAAACCACGCACATCGTTGAGGCGCAGACGGGTTCCTTCGCGCAAAAGCTTCCAACATTCGATCTCTAGGTGGAGTGGAGGATCGTCTTCTACAAAATCCGCCGGCGATTCCGCGTCAAGCCTTCACCGGTCCGGGAAGTATCGGGAATAAACGTGCCGATCTTTCCCGAGACACATTACCGATAAATCGTGGAGACTCGGCCTTGCGCTTAAACTTATATGCCCCCGGATCGTCTCTCGAATTTGCGCCGACGCGCAGCGGGAACAGGCGACCTTCAATAAACCGTGACGGCTGCATTTCAAGCCGTCTATCTGCGAGGCGACGTCGCCGTCAAAGAAGCCATCAAGGCGTCCGGGCGATGTTGCAGGAGGACTCGTCCATGAGGAAACTGCTGAATTCCGTGTCCCTGTTGTCCGTACTGCTCGCCGCGCCGGTCGTGACGATGTCCGCCGCGGTCGCCGAAGATAAGCTCGAAGCTCTGACGAAGAGCGAAAACAACTGGGCGATGCAGGGCAAGAACTACAGCGCCAACCATTACAGCACGCTGAACCAGGTCAACGCCGACAATGTCAAGAATCTGAAGGTCGCCTGGTCGTTCTCGACCGGTCTCTTGAGCGGTCACGAGGGTTCGCCGATCGTCATCGACGGCAAAATGTATGTTCACACCTCCTTCCCCAACAATACGTTCGCGCTCAACCTCGACGATCCGACCCGCATTCTCTGGCAGCACAAGCCCAAGCAGAACGCCGCGGCGCGCGCCGTCGCCTGCTGCGACATCGTCAATCGCGGACTCGCCTACTGGCCCACCGACGGCAAGACCCCCTCGCTCATCGTCAAGACGCTGCTTGACGGCCATGTCGTGGCGCTGAACGCCGACACCGGCGAGGAATACTGGAAAATCGAAAACTCGGATTTCAAGGTCGGCTCGACGCTGACTGTCGCGCCGCACATTTACAAGGATATCGTGCTCATCGGCAGCTCGGGCGCCGAACTCGGCGTGCGCGGCTATATGACCGCCTATGACGTGCGCACCGGCGAGCAGAAGTGGCGCGCCTATGCGACCGGTCCGGATTCGGACGTGCTGATCGGCGACGACTTCAACAAGGCCAATCCGCATTACGGCCAGAAGGGCCTCGGCACCGCGACCTGGGAAGGCGACGCCTGGAAGATCGGCGGCGGCACCAATTGGGGCTGGTTCGCTTACGATCCGGGCACCAACCTCGTCTATTACGGCAGCGGCAATCCGGCGCCGTGGAACGAGACCATGCGTCCCGGCGACAACAAGTGGACGATGACCATTTGGGGCCGCGACCTCAACACGGGCGAGGCGAAGTTCGGCTATCAGAAGACGCCGCATGACGAATGGGACTATGCCGGCATCAACTTCATGATGCTCAGCGAGCAGAAGGACAAGGACGGCAAGCTGCGCAAGCTGCTGACCCATCCGGACCGCAATGGCATCGTCTATACGCTCGACCGCACCGACGGCACGCTGGTCTCCGCCGACAAGATCGACGATACGGTCAATGTGTTCAAGAAGGTGGATCTGAAGAGCGGCCTGCCGGTGCGCGATCCGGAATATGGCACGCGCATGGATCACCTCGCCAAGGACATCTGTCCCTCGGCGATGGGCTATCACAACCAGGGCCTCGACTCCTACGATCCCAACAAGGAGCTGTTCTTCCTCGGCGTGAACCACATCTGCATGGACTGGGAGCCCTTCATGCTTCCCTATCGCGCAGGTCAGTTCTTCGTCGGCGCGACGCTGAACATGTTCCCGGGTCCGAAGGGCGATCGTCAGAAGGCTGAAGGCCTCGGCCAGATCAAGGCCTACAACGCCATCACCGGCAAGTTCAAATGGGAGAAGATGGAGCGCTTCGCCGTTTGGGGCGGCACCGCCGCCACGGCCGGCAATGTCGTGTTCTACGGAACGCTCGACGGCTTCATCAAGGCCCGTCACAGCGACACCGGCGAACTGCTGTGGAAGTTCAAGCTTCCCTCGGGCGTCATCGGCCATCCGATCGTCTACCAGCACAAGGGCGTCGAATATCTCGCCATCATGTATGGCGTCGGCGGTTGGCCGGGAGTCGGCCTTGTGTTCGACCTCCAGGATCCGACGGCTGGTCTCGGCGCGGTCGGCGCCTTCAAGCAGCTCGCCAACTATACGCAGATGGGCGGCGGCGTGATGGTGTTCTCGCTCGACGGCAAGGGCCCCTATGACGATCTGAGCGTGGGCGAATACAAGGCGAACTGAGCGTCGCCTTACCCTCGATCTCTCCCCGCCTGAGGCGGTTGCGAGACGCCTGTTCGGACGCGCCCCCGGTGCGTCCGAACCGGCGATCGGAACGATCACGGAAATCGAACAATGTCGCGGATCACTCGCTTATCCCTCGGTTTCAGCGGCGCGCTCGTCATCGCTCTCGCGAGCGTTAACGCGAAGGGCGCTTCGTTTGGCGGCTCCAGCGATGCTGCTTCGAACGCCGGGTCCTCGCCGGCGGCCGAGCAGGCGCCGCCGGCCGATCCCAATGCGCTTCGCATCTGCGCGGCGAAGAATCAGCCGCCGCTGTCGATGGAAGACGGCTCCGGACTTGAAAACAAGATTGGCGTCGCGCTCGCCGAGGCCATGCAGCGCAAGGCGCAGTTCGTGTGGTCGCAACGGCCGGCGATCTATCTCGTGCGCGATTCTCTCGACAAGAAGCTGTGCGACGTCATCGTCGGCCTCGATACGGGCGACCCGCGCGTGGCGACGTCAAAGCCGTATTATCGAACCGGCTATGTCTTCGTCAGCCGCGCCGATCGCGGTCTCGACATCAAATCCTGGTCCGATCCGCGCTTAAAGAAGCTTGGCCACATCGTCGTCGCTTTCGGATCTCCGGGCGAAGCGCTCCTCAAGGATATGGGCCAGTACGAAGACAACATGGCCTATCTCTATTCGCTGGTGAATTTCAAATCGCCGCGCAACCAATATACGCAGATCGATCCCGCTCGAATGGTCGGCGAAGTGGTGAGCGGCGCGGCCGAGATCGCGGTCGGCTTCGCGCCGGACGTAGCGCGTTACGTCAAATCCTCGACCGTGCCGCTGCAGATGACGCTGATCGAAGATGACGCGGCCAAGAGCAGCGGCGAAAAGGTGCCGCAGCGCTTCGACCAATCGGTCGCGGTGCGGCGCGACGACAAGGCCTTGCTGACGGAAATCGACAACGCGCTCGTCGCGGCGCGGCCGAAGATCGATGAAATCCTCAAGGCGGAAGGCGTTCCCCTTCTCCCCGTCACCCAATAGATGCGCGGCGCACCAACGAAACAGGACGAGAATAAGTGTTGAAAAGAAAAGGAAGCGTTTCGGTCTATCTCATCGGCGCGGCGGCGAGCCTCATAGCGCTCGGCGCCATCGCCCAAACCGCAGGGATTACGTTCCGCAACACCATCACCGGCGAAGTGCTCAAATTCGACGAAGCGCTGCCTGAGGGACGGGATACGGCGGGCGTCAAGCAGTTCATGGCGTCCGGCAAGAATCCCTATAACGAGGATGCGAGCTGCCTCAAGCAGGGAGAACAGCTCTTTCTGTCCGCCTGCTCCGGCTGTCACGGCCACCTCGCCGAAGGAAAGATCGGTCCCGGCCTCAACGACGCCTATTGGACCTATCCGCAGAATGAAACCGACGAAGGTTTTTTCTCGACGATCTACGGCGGCGCGCAGGCGTCCATGGGGCCGCAGTATGAGAATCTGACCCTCGACGAGATGCTGAAAGTGATGGCCTGGATTCGTCACCTCTTCAAGGATGCGCCGGAGAAGGCGAGCTGGCTGACCGACGAGCAGCGCAAGCAGTTCAAGCCCTACGCCGGTCACGAGACGCTGCCCGAAAATCCGCCCGGCCAATGCCAGGCAAAGGCGAAGTAGTTTTCACGCCTCCGTCGTCCGGGGGCGCAAACAAGGAGGCGCAAGCCTCGTAAAGGGAGGAAACACGATGCGTAAGATGCATTTCGCCGTGGCGCTTGCCGTCGGCATGTTGTTCGGCGCCGGCGGCGCGCTCGCCTATGACGGCACCAAATGCAAGGCGCCCGGCAACTGCTGGGAGCCGAAGCCCGGCTTTCCGGACAAGGTTGAGGGTTCGAAATACGATCCCAAGCACGACCCGAAGGAAATCGCCAAGCAGCAGGCGTCGGTCCAGGGCATGGAAGAGCGCAACAAGAAGCGGGTCGAGAATTTCAAGAAGACCGGCAAGTGGGAATATGACGTGAGCAAGATCGCTCAATAGGTTTCATCGCGACGAAATCGCGATGAATCCAGCGGCCACGATCTGGAGCCGGGCGCATTCGACAACGGCGCAGCGGCCCCATTCCCGAGATCGTGGCCGCCAGTTTATTAAGGTCAGGCCTTGAACGATACGTTGCACGTCGTCGAGAAGCTCGCCGATTGGCGCGCGCGCGCTCTTGATTTCGAGCGCGACATTCAGAAGGCCGTTCTCGGCCAGACGCGCGTCATCAGGCTTGTGACGATCTGCATTTTTGCGCGCGGCCATGTGCTGATCGAAGGCGACGTGGGAGTCGGCAAGACGACGCTGCTGCGTGCGGCGTCGCGCGCGCTCGGCGGCGATTTCGCCCGCGTCGAGGGCACGGTCGACATGATGCCGAGCGACATTCTCTACCACACCTACCTTGGCGAAGACGGCCGCCCGCGGGTCGAGCCCTCCGAACTGCTGCGCCTCGCGGAAACGCTGCCGGTATTCTTCTTCAACGAGATCAATCGCGCGCGTCCTCAGGTTCATTCGCTGTTGCTGCGGCTGATGGCCGAGCGAAGCGTCTTCGCATTCAATCGCGTGTATCATTTTCCTTATCTGAGCGTGTTCGCCGACCGCAATATGGTGGAGCGCGAGGAAACATTCGAACTGCCGGCGGCCGCCCGCGACAGATTCCTCATGGAAATTCCCATGGCGGCGCCGGATGATGAAGACGCCCGCCGAAGGCTCGTCTTCGATCCGGCGTTCCATGACACGGAAACCCTGATCGAACGCGTGACGTCCGGCTCATTCGACTATCGCAGGATTCCCGAAGTCGCGCGCGCGATCCAGACCGAGGTGAAATCAAGCGAAGCGCTGGAGCGTTATGTGCTCAATCTCTGGAAGGCCCTGGTCAAGCCGGCGGATGCCGGCCTGTCGCTGCCCGACGTCGACGTCAGCAGTCTCATCAAAGGCGGCGCGAGCCCGCGCGCTTTGGCGGCGCTGGCGCGCGCCGCGCGCGTGCGCGCCTGGCTCGAGGGGCGCGACTATCTTGTTCCGGAAGATGTTCGCGATGTGTTTATCGAAGTAATGGCCCATCGAATTTTCGTCGATCCGATTCACGCGCTGCGCGGCGACGATATCGTCAAGCGACTGTGTCACGCGGCGTTTGACGCGACGCCGGTTCCATGAACGGGATCGTCGATATTCTCTATCGGCCGCGCGGACGTTTCGCCGCCAATCATGTCGGCGCGCATACGTCGAGCGAAGTCGGCGGCTTTGGCGTGTTTCGGGACCAGGCGCCGTTCATGCGCTACCCCGACGCCCGCCGCATCGACGTTCGCGCGACGCTGCGCGATCCGTTCGGCGCGACCTATGTGCGCCGCTTCGAACAAAGAGCGGCGATCGACGTCTATGCGCTCGTCGACCTCTCGGCGTCGATGAGTTTCGTCGGCGCCGCCAATCGATTCCGCGTCGCCGTCGACCTTTGCGCCGCGCTTGCCTATTCGGCGACGCGGATCGGCGATCGCTTTGGTCTGTTCGCCTACGAAAGCGCATTGATCGATCGAGCAGCGAGTCCGGCGACGCGTTCGCGGCGCGCGGCGCTCGGCGCCGTCGAACGGCTTGGCGCCGAGACGCCGCACGGTTCGAGCGCGACAGGCGTGCTCGAAGCGGCGGCGGCTCTCGGCGCCACGCGCAAGCTGGTGTTTCTCATCTCCGACTTTCGTTGGCCCGAACGCCTGATCGAACAGGCGTTCGATGCGCTTGCGCTGCATGATGTCGCGCCGATCGTTCTGATCGATTCCTTTGAGTCGGCGCCGCCGAAATGGGGCGTGTTGGCGCTTCGCGACAGCGAAAGCGGTCGGCTTCAAGCCCTGTTGATGAGGCCGACGCTGCAGCGGCGCTGGATCGAAGCGGAGCAGTCGCGCCGGCGACGTCTCGCCCGTCTTTCGTCGCTGTGCAGTCGCGCGCCGATCTATGTCGAGGACAGTTTCGATCCCGTCGATCTCAGCATTCGGCTGACGGGGGCGTGAGGCGCGCGATGCGCATTACATGTCTCGTCCTAGCGCTCGTTGCCGCGCTTTCCGCATCCGCACAGGAACTGACGGCGCGCATCCGCTCGGCGCGCCCGTTCGGCTATTTCGTCGGCGATCTCATCCATGCGCGCGTCGACGTGTCGGGTCCAGAAAATGCCGTACTGTCGCGTGCCTCCTTGCCGAAGCCCGGCCCGCTGACCGGTTCGCTCGATCTTAGGGACGTCACGCTTCGCGAAACCGTCGAGAACGGCGCGCGGGTGTGGCGTCTCGATCTCACCTATCAGAATTTTTACGTCGCGCTCGATGCGCGGGAAATTGAAATTCCTGGCTTCGAACTCTCCGTTTCGACGTCGGCGGGCGCGGAGACCGTCAAGGCGCCGGCGTGGCGCATCGGCGTTTCGCCTTTGCGCGAGATCACGCCGCAGAAGCGGGAGGAAGCGACCGATTATATGCGGCCGGACGGGACGGCGCCCTTTGTTGACGAAGCCACGCCGCGAAATCTCGCGGCCGGCGCGGGCGTCGCCGCCTTGCTGGCCTTCGCGTTCGTCGCGCGCGATCGCGCCTGGCCGCCCTTTCAGCGTCGTAGAGCGCGCGTCTTCTCGGCGCTCGCCAACGACTTTTCAAACAGGCTGGCCGGGTCTGACGACAGCGAATTGGACGCGGCGATCCAGTCGGTGCATCGCGCGCTCGATACGACCAATGGCGCAACCTTGCTGTCGTCCGATCTTCCGGATTTTCTATGCAGGCGACCGGAGTACCGGCCGCTGCGGACGGATTTCGAGCGTTTCTTCGCCGCCTCGAAGCGGCGGTTCTTCGGCGGCGACGATTCGAGCGACGAGTTCCGCGGCGAGCAGCTCGCGCAATTCGTGACGGCGCTCGCCAAGCGGGAGCGCTCAGGATGACCGCGCTCGGCTTCGATCATATCGAGGCGCTGTTCCTGGCGCCGCTGGCGATGATTCCGTTTCTGCGATCCGTCTTGCGCGACACGCCAATACCTTCCCTCCTGTCGGCTCCCGCCGACAGTCTTTCCGCCCTTGTCGCCAATATTCTGAAACTGAGCGGCGTCATCGCGATCGGCGCGAGTCTCTTCGGCGCGGCCGGTCCCCATATTGCTGGCGCCGAACAGGAGCGCTTCGCCGAAGGCGCGCAGCTCGTCATGCTGATCGACCGCAGCGGCAGCATGAACGAGACCTTCGCGGGGCGAACGCCGTCTGGCGGCGAAGAGTCGAAGGCCGCGGCGGCGAAGCGCATTCTCAAACGCTTCGTCGAGGCGCGTCGTCATGATCTTGTCGGCGTCGCGGCGTTTTCGACCGCGCCGATGCTGGTGACGCCGATCACCGATCATATCGACGCCACCCAAGCCGCGATCGACGCGATCGATCGTCCCGGACTCGACTATACCAATATCGCCCGCGGCCTCGCGATGGCGCTGTCGATGTTCAAGACCAGCGACGCCGATCTGTCGCGCGCGGTCCTGCTCATATCCGACGGCGCCGGCGTCATCGATCCGAAACTGCGCGACGATCTGAAAGCGGAATTCCGCAAGACCAATGTCAGTCTCTACTGGCTGTTCTTGCGCACCGAGGGCAGCAGAGGCATCGCCGACAGAGCGGCGGAGGACGATGAATCGCCGCAGGCCGCGCCGGAGCGCCATCTCGATCTTTTCTTCAGATCGCTCGGCGTACCGTACCGCGCCTTTGAGGTGGAAAGCGCCGAAGCGACGGAGGAGGCTTTAAAGCAGATCGACCGGCTTGAGCGCCATCCCGTCCTTTATGTCGAAAAAATGCCGCGCACCGATCTGAGCGCCTGGGCTTTCGCGCTGGCGTTCGTCGCCACGTCGTTGCTCGTCGTCGCCAAGCTCGCTCAAGTCGGTTTGGGCGTCGAAGGCCGCGCGCGATGACTCCGCTCAAGACGCGCGCCGCAGCCTTGCGCGACAGAGCCACGGCGCTCTGGCGCGAGGCGCGATCAGCGCTTCTCATCGCGCTTTGCCTCGCGCTTGTCATGGCGTCGGCGGCGTCGCTCGTCGACTGGCGCGGCGCCATCGACGCCAATGATGCGATCGAGGCGCTGGAGCAGGGCCGCGATGTCGGCGTCGACACGAACGCCAGGCCCGAGACGCTGCTTGCGCGCGTCGCCTTCCTTGCGAAGCGAGGCGAAGTCGATCGTGCGCGCGCGATGGTCGAGGCGCTCGATCGGAGCGGAAGCGTCGACATGCGCGCGCGCGGACATTACCTCCTGGCGAATGCGCTGCTGCGCAAGGCGTTCGACCTCATCGAACGGTCCGAGTTCGATGCGGCCAATCCTTTCGTCAACCTCGCCAAGCGCGAATATCGCCGCGCGCTGCAACTCGCGCCGGACGATTGGGACGCCAAATACAATCTGGACGTCGCCGCCCGGCTTGTCCGAGACTTTCCGGATTTCGAAAGAAAGGGCGGCGACGAACTGAGCGCCGATCCCAAAAAGCTTTGGACCGATATTCCCGGCAAGCCGAAGGGTCTGCCGTGATGCGGCCGGACCTGCGCGATCCGCGTCTCGCCTTGCTTTCGCTGGCGATGCTCTCGCTCATCGCCGCCTTCCTAGCGCCGAAGATCGCCGTTCGACGTCCGTCTTTCGATCTCCTTGCCGTCGTCGACATCACCGGCAGCATGAATGTTCGCGATTATTCGGCGGGGGGCCGGCCGATCAGCCGCCTTGACGCCGTGAAGGCGGCGCTTCGCGCCTTGCTTGCGGAGCTGCCCTGTCCATCGCATGTCGGTCTCGGCATTTTCAGCGAGCGCAAGACATTTCTGCTGTTCGAGCCGATCGACGTCTGCGTCGACTTCGCGCCGCTCGAAGCCTCGATCGAGGCGCTCGACTGGCGCATGGCCTGGGAAGGCGACAGCCGCGTGTCGGCCGGTCTGTTCAGCGCCATCGATATGGCGCGGCAATTGAAAAGCGATCTCCTGTTCTTCACTGACGGCCAGGAGGCGCCGCCGCTTCCGGCGCGTGGCGCGCCGACATTTGACGGACGCGCCGGCGAGCTGCGCGGACTCCTTGTCGGGGTCGGCGGTTATGAACTTTCGCCGATCCCGAAATTCGACGACAGAGGACGCGAGATCGGATTCCTCGGCGTCGAGGAGGTTCCGCACGAGAGTCGTTTCGGCCTGCCGCCCGAAGGCGCGGAGCGGCGCGAGGGCTACAATGCGCGCAATGCTCCCTTCGGCGCCGCCGCGGCGGTCGGCGTCGAACATCTGTCTTCCGTGAAGGAAGACTATCTGCGTTCGCTCGCCGAAAAGACCGGCCTCGCCTACGCGCATCTCGAAGACGGAAAGAGGCTGTGGACGGACTATGCCGCCGTCGCCGCCGCCCGGATGCGCGAAGCCGCTTTCGACCTAAGTCCGTTCTTCGGGGCGGCGGCTGCGCTTTTCACTTTTTTTGCCGCCGCCGGACCTTCGCTCGCTCTGGCCTTGGTTCAACTGCGGCGAGCCGCGCCTTTCAACCGCCATCCGCAACCAGGGAGATCCAAATGAAAAAACTGCTTGGCCTCTTCGCTCTTATGTTCTGCGCGCCCGCGCTCGCGCATGGGCCGACGCCGATCAAGATCGATCAGACGATTGTCATCGCCGCCGATCCCAAAGCCGTGTGGGCCGTCGCCGGAAAGTTCGACGGGCTCGCGAATTGGCATCCCGCCATTCAATCGGTGAAGGCGACCGGCGGGGACGCCGCGGGCGCCGAACGCGAAATCGCTTTCAAAAAGGGCGGCGTTCTCAAGGAAGGGCTCGACGAATATGATCCGGGGGCGTTCAAGCTTTCCTGGCGCATGTCCGATCCCAACCTCGATGCGATGCCGGCAAGTTCCTATACGCTGACGTTCATGATCGAGCCTGCGCCGGCGGGCGGGAGCCTGGTGAAATGGTACGGTCGCCTCTATCGCGGCGATACGAGCAATGAACCACCGGAAAACCTCAATGACGACGCGGCGCGCGCCGCGATGTCGAGCTTCCTGAGCGACGGTCTGCAAGGTTTGAAGAAAAAGGTCGAAGGAAAATAGCCGCGACCATGCGATTTCGAACGGCGATCATTTTCGCGGGCGTCTGCGCGCTCGTCGCCGCTTGCGGCGAAGAGAGGCGCAGCGCCCGGCGGGACGACATGATCGAAGCTGACAGCGACAAGAGCGCGAATTCTTGGCTCGGCGCCACCGATCATACCGAGCCCGCGCTGTGGCTCGCTCGGCGCGAAGCCGGCGCCGCGGTCAGCGAACGGGAACCGGCGGTGGCGCGCATACACGCCGCGCTTCTCTCGGCGCGGGCGCATTTCCTGGAGAGCGACCGGATGCTCGCCAACCGCACCGCTCAGCTCGGCGAGATGCTGGCGGCGGACGGTCATGCGGAGGACTTCGCGCAGTTGATCGACTCTCTCGTCGACGTCGCGGCGACGGCGGGACAAAGGCAGACCTACGGCGAGCTTTGCCAGCACTACTACAATCTGCGCCATAGTGGAGTTGAGCGCGACGCGGCGCTGCAGACGCTCGCTTCGCGTTACAAAACGCAAAAGCAATTCAGATAGCGCCGCTAGACAAGCTTCATCGCCACCTTGTTTTCGACGGCGATGCGCAGGAGGTCCGCCTTCGAGCGCGCGCCCAGCTTGCGCTTCAGCAAAATGCAATTGTTGGCGACAGTCTTGTACGACACCTTCAGAATATGCGCGATTTCGGTCATGTCCTTGCCGTCGGCGAGATTGCGCAGGATTTCGATTTCCCGTCCGTTCAAGGCGTCGAGCGGGTTGCTGGCGCGGCTCTGATCGGCAAAGGCGAGCTTGAGCGCGAAGGCGTTCGACAGATAGCGCTCGCCCTCCGCCACTGCGCGGATCGCCTTGATGAAGACGCGCGGATCCTCGCTCTTGGCGACATAGCCGCGCGCGCCGCCTTCAATGGCGCGCGCCGCAAACACCGGGTCGTCGTTCATGGTGAAGACGATGATTTTTGCGTTTGCGTCCCGCTTCAAGATCCGGCGCAGCAGTTCGAAGCCAGAGATTCCCGGCAGATTGATGTCGAGCACGACGACGTCGGGCCCTGCCGAGGCATAGGTCTCAAGCGCCTCATCGGCATTATGCGCCTCGAGCACTGCGATGTCCTTTTGTCCCGAAAGCATGCCGCGGCAGCCCTCGATCACCATTGGGTGGTCGTCGACGATAAGTACGCGCATTGTTTTTTCGCTTGTATGAGAGGCAAAACCTATGTTGTGGGAACCGCCAGTCTTGTCAATTGATCGCCGGCGATCGTCAACGGCAAAGCGCGGGGCGGGACGAGGGCCCTGATCATGCGCGGTTTTTCGCTTCAAGCCAGGCTGGGCTGGCTGATCGGCGTCGTGCTTGTCGCGACGCTGCTCGTCAATCTTGCGATTCAGCTTCTTCACGCAGCGCCGCGCGTCCGTACGGAAGCGGGAAGCAATCTCAGATTAATGCGGGAGGTTGTCTTGACGACCATAGCAAATCTTCCCGAGGATGAAGATCCGGCGCCTGCGCTGAAGCGACTTTATGGGTCGCTCGGCAATCTGCGCCATTCGGATGTTGAGATTCTTCCCGCGAATGAAGCGCCGCCGGCGGACTGGCTGGAAAAAATCCGCCATTCCGATCGCGACGTTCCGGAATGGTTCGTGAAACTTGTCGGCGCCGCGCCGCGGGTCATGACGATCCCCGTGATCGTCGGCGGCCGCGCCTATGGCAATATCGTGGTGATCTCCAATCCATTCGACGAACTCGGAGAAATCTGGTCGGACATGCTGTGGCTCGCGGCCATCAGCCTCGCGGTCGCCATCGTCTTCCTGACGCTCGTTCTGCTTTTCCTGCGACACTCGCTTGCGCCCTTCGACGCCCTCAAAGCCGGGCTCGCGCGATTGGAGGCCGGCCAGAGCGGCGTTCGCCTGTCGCTGAGCGGGGCGACCGAATTCAGATCGATCGCCGCGGCTTTGAATTCGCTCGGCGCGACGCTCGATCGCGTCAAGCAGGAAAACCGCGGCCTCGTCGACAGGCTCATTCAGGTGCAGGAGGACGAACGCAAGGATATCGCCCGCGATCTGCATGACGAGGCCGGTCCCTGCCTGTTCTCGATACGCGCGACGTCGGCGGCTTTACAGGAGCTTGTGTCGCATCCATCCCCCGACATCGGCCGTTTGCGGCTGATGAGTTCGGCGATCGACAGGGCGAGCGAATCGCTTCAGTCGCTGTTCAGAGGCCTTCTCGACCGGCTGCGGCCAAAGGGTCTCGAAGAGCTGGGTCTCGAGCCGGCGCTGAGGGCGCTCTTCGCCTCCTGGGCGCTGACCCATCCCGAGGTCGATCTGCGGCTCATCGTTCGCCATGATCTTTCGCCGCTGGATGAGGAAACGGCGCTCGCCGCCTATCGCGTCGTGCAGGAAGCCTTGACCAATATTTTTCGTCATTCGGGCGCAAGCAGGGGCGACGTCACGCTAGAATTCGGATTGGACGCGTCTGCGCATCCGCATGAGCCGGAAGAGGAGGCGACGCCGCACCTCAACATCGTCATCGAGGATAATGGGGTCGGCATTTCGGAAGGCGTCGCGCCCGGCATGGGACTGCTCGGCATGAACGAACGTGCGCGTGCGCTGGGCGGCGCGCAACGGATCGAAAGCCCGCTCTCCGGCGGCGCGCGGATCATCGTGTCGCTTCCCCTGCGCGACGACGGCGAGTGATCTGGCGAAATCCGTCCCGCGCCCGCGCCAATCGGGAATTTTCGGCAAGGGCAATGACGCAAGTTTCAAGGTGAAAAACTTTGCGCCCCTAATTATTCTCGAATGAAGCCGCCGTCATTGGCGGAAACGACTCTGGAGGAGCAACGCCATGGCATGGTCGCAACCCGTTTTGATCGAAATCTGCGTCGGCATGGAAATCACCAGCTACGAATCAGCAGAGTTCTGATCGACCTTTTGTTCGGCGGCGGGGCCAGGCAAGACTGGCTCCGCATCAGCCGGGCATGAAGCGCGCGTTCGACCTTAGGCGAGCGCCGCCGCGCCGGACGTCAAAACATTTGGCGCTCGAGTTCGTTTGCTGCTAGCAAATTGTTTTTGAACGGTTTCATCTCTCAAAGCGCTTGCCCTCGGATAATTTGCTCCTAATCTGGAGCGAAATCGAACCGCCGAGGAGAAGGGCATGGCGTCCAGCGGCTTCCGCCTGCAGCTCGAAGGCTACGGCCTGACGACGGCGAATATTCTCTACCGTCTGCCGGATTATCCAAAGATCATCCAATCTTACATCTGGCAGGACTATGATCTCCATCCAGAGTTTCCCGAGTTGCGTAAATTTCTCGATTTCTGGATGCGCAGCCTCGACGGTCCGCTGCATTCGGTCATCGTCGCGCATTCAAGCCTTATCAAGCCGGCCGAGATGACGCTCCTCGATGGGGAGTTTAAGGTGCATTGATCCGGGCCGCCTTGCGAAACGAGCTTCGGCGAGACAAAATCGCCGCGGTTTCAAAGCGAGGCATGCCGTGACGGACGAGAGTGACGCGAAATCTTGGATAGGGGCCTGGGAAGCGGCCGCAGTAATCGCCGTGGTGGCGGCGGCCTTTCTTTTGGCGAGGCAAACCCGCGAGAGTCTCTCGCTGGACGAAGACCCCGAACCGTTCTCGCTGGCCTTGGAGCGCGAGGCGGCCGAGGTGAACGCCACCCTTCCCGAAATGGTCAGCGAAGGCGTTCGCCTGGACAACACGACGGCAGGTCCGGGCAACGCCTTCAATTACAATTATACGGTCGTTGACGACGAGGCGGCCCGGTCTCTGGTCGCCAACCCCGAGAAGCTCGCTCAATTGAAGAACCAGTTGCAGTCGCGCGTTTGTCTGACGATGCCGCAGCGCCGCGCGAGCGGCGCCATCGTCAGATATTCTCTCAAAAACAATGAGGGCAAAACGATCGCCGACGTCTCGATCGACGCGGGCGATTGCTGAGCAACAGGTCACACGGGGTCGCGGCCGGCAAAAATTCCATCGCGATATTTGTCGCCCTGACGCCGGCCGAGGCGACCGCAGTTGATTAAATTCCGGGCACAGTCGATTTGAAGCTATCGCACCGGAATCCGCGAGGGCCTTCCGTCCGCGTCGACGAAGGGAATAGCCCGGCCTGAAAACATTGAATCATATGCGCGGCTTTGGCGATCGCCTGCTCGGCCTGCGTCTTTGGCAGCGCTTCATAGGCGCTTTCGGTGAAGAGCTCGAGCCGGCGAGCAAAATGCTCGGGCTCGATGGGCAAATCGATGTGAACGGCGAATGGAAGCCCTTGGTAGCGGTCCGTGCCGAGCAGGGTTTTTGACCAGAAATTCGCGACAACGCTCATATGTTGATCCAGATTGTGGATCGCCCAAAAGACCGGTCCGAGCAGGGAGTCCTTGGCGCCCTTGGCGTAGAAGCGGCGCATGCAATCGTCGATCGCGAGCTCCAATTTCTCGCGTTCGGCCCTGTCCTCGATCGGCGGGATGGCGGCGGGCTCCATGGTCTTATCCTGCATGAATGCGTTTGGGGCGTTCCGGCGCCAGAGCGGCGCGCAAAAAGACGGAACGGGCGCTTCGCTTAAACCGCGATTGGAGGAACGCTCGCATCTAGAGCGCGCTGCGAAAAAGTGGGAACCGGTTTTTCGCATAGAGCGCGCTCTAAACTTTTGAAATCGATCACGTTGTCTGCGTTTAGGCGATTCCGCCTAAACGCAGCGTGATCTAGCGCATGTTCACGACTTTCGGTGACGTCGCGACCGCCTTTTTCTTGGCGCTCAGCAGAGCGTTGATCTTGTCGCGAACGAGTTCCGCCCGCAGCGGTTTCGCCAGGAAAGCATGCGCGCCGGCGGAAATGCATAATTGGCCAAAGCCGCTCGAAACCTGATCGATGACGACGAGAATTTTCGCTTCGGGAATGCGGGCCTGAAATTCTTGGATCAGATCCAAGCCGTTAATGCGAATGATTCCCTCGGCGAGGACCAACAGGTCCGGCTCTGTTCGCTTCGCTTTCGTCAGCGCGCCTGTTGCGCTCTCCAGTTCATGCGACTCATATCCGTCGAGGAAGCGGATCGCTCCACGAAGAATCTCATTGTCGTCGATAACGAAGATTCGCCGGCTTTCGATGACTCTCACCCTCTCTGCGCTGATCTTCAAGGCAAATTCGCCGGATCGACCAACCCAATTGAAAAGCAAGGCACGTGCCAAGCAAGCGGCGATTCGGCGAAAATCCGCTGTCCGCCTTTTGCGGCGCGCGCTCTGCTTGGTCGCATCACGCCGCAATTCGACGTTTCTCGGACTTTCGCCTGCATGAGGGCGCCGAAATTCTCTGAGATAAACATATCCCATACTTTAGAATTAAAATGTTTCCAAACTAGCTGTGGCGGAAAAGCAACATTTGTCAAAAAAATTACTGTATGCGTATGAATCTATACAGTTTAAAATGCTTCCATTCAGGACTTTCTTTGATTGACCGGGCGCCATGCCAAATTTAGCTTCAGTCAAACTTCGCGAGAGCGGAGAGAGACAACGCACAAACCTCCCTGGCGGTTCCCGATGAGCGACGTAAAATCTCCAATATCGCTACGAATGTTGACTCAGTCGCGTTCGCGTAGCCGCGGCGCCGATCTCACCGCGGTAAAGGCGTTGGGCGTCGCCGCGGCGCTCGCTTCGAGCGTGAGCGCTTCGGCTTTGGCGCAGTCGGCGTCGACCACGCTGCCGCCCGTCAAAGTCGACGCGCCACATGAAAAGCCGCGCGCGGCCTTGCCGGCCAAACCCAAGCCGATCGCCGTCGCTCAGCCGCGTCCAGCGCATCATCCGGCCGTCAATTCGCAGGCTGCGGGTCAACGTCGTGGCGCACCAGGCGCATCGACCGGGGGAGGGCAGGGGGCGGGCAGCGGCGGACTTCCGATCCTCGCCACGGCGCCGAACGCCAATCCTTACGCCGATCCGGTCGCGCCCTATAAGGTCGACCGCCTGTCTTCGCCAAAATTCACCGAACCGGTGCTCAACACGCCGCGTACGATCACCGTGCTGACCAAGGAAGTGCTCGACGACAAGAACGCCTTCACCTTGCGCGAAATCGGCCGCAGCACGGCGGGCGTGACGCTGGGTACGGGCGAAGGCGGCAACGCCTTTGGCGACCGCTTCTTCATTCGCGGTTTCGACGTCCGCAACGACATTTTCGTCGACGGCGTTCGCGACCCAGGCGTCAGCATTCGCGAAAATTTCTACACCGAGCAGGTCGAGATTCTGCGCGGTCCGGGGTCGACATTCGCCGGACGCGGCACCGCCGGCGGCGCGATCAACATCGTCACGAAACAGGCGACCGATCGCGATTTCGTCAATCTCACGGGCATCGGCGGCTTTTCCGACCATATGCGGCGGATCACGCTCGACGTGAACAAGGCGATCACCCCGATCCTGGCGGTGCGCGTCAACGCTCTGTACCATGACTCGAATGTCGCGGGGCGCAGCTTCATCACCGACTATCGCGACGGCGTCGCCGGCTCGGTGGTGTTCAAGCCCCTGCCGGATTTGACCCTCACCGGCCAATATACGCATGTCTATCAGAACGGCTTTCCGGACTTTGGCGTGCCGTACAATCGAATCTGGAATCGACCGTTCCCGGAAGGGGTCACTCCCCGCTACAATTGGTATGGTTTCGTCAATCGCGACTTCCAGGTTGCGATGCAGAATTTCGGCACCTTCACGGCGCATTATCGCTACAATGACAACCTCGTCTTCGACAACCGGTTTCGGCAGAGCCGTTCGGTCCTCGATTATATCGGCTCATTGGCGAGTAGCGCCAACCTCTTTGCCGGCACCGTGAATATCGGCGCGCAAAGCCGCTATCAGGTGGTGAACACGCTCGACAACCAGACCGAGGCGACTCTCAAAATCGAAACGGGACCGGTTAAGCATGCGCTGGTCGCCGGCGTCGAATTCGCCCGCGAAGGCGTGACGCGCACCAATTACCAGGGACTGGTGTCGGAGTTGAACGGCACGCCTTCCGTCGGCAATTCCATTACCTGCAACCTCTATCTGCCATGCACCTATCGGCCGTTCCTGAACACGCCCTATCGCAATCTCAATCCGACGCGGATCGCCGTCGACACGAAATCCGGCTATGTGATCGAGACCGCGAATTATCAGGACGTGGTCCTCGTGAACGGCGGCGCGCGCTTCGATGATTACAACATCACGAGCCGCACGGAGACGCTGTCGACGTTCGCCAAGAACCATTCAGGACTGTTCAACTGGAACGCCGGCGTCGTCTTCAAGCCGCTGCCGAACGTCAGCGCCTACGCGGCTTACGCCACTTCGGCGAACCCCGTCGGCGCCGAACTTGACGGCGGCGCGGCGAATTACGGCGGACTGAATACGGCGGCGCAGATCTTTCCGCCCCAACTCAACAAGGCTGCCGAGGTTGGCCTCAAATGGGAGCTGTTCGACAGGCATCTGCTCGCCACGGCCGCCTTCTTCAAGACGGATGTGAGCGGCGCCCGAGAAGTGAATTCGGGCGTCACCACCGGCAATGCGTCCTATTACGTCGAGGGCGTCGATCTCGAGGCGGCAGGCAATATCACTGACAAATGGATGGTTCTCGGCGGCATCGTGCTGATGGACTCGCGGGTGACGAGTTCCTACGCGCGAACCAACATCGGCCTTCAACTCGCCAACATCGCCCATGAATCCTTCAGCCTGCTGTCGAAATATAAGGCTGGCGAATTGCTCGGCCTCGCGCCAGATATGCTTGAAATCGGCGGCCAGGCGATTTATCGCTCAAAAATCTACGGCGGCAACAATATCGTCGCTAACGGCGCCCCTGTCATCAACGCCTATGGCTGGCCCGCGCCGACCGGGGCCAATCCCTTCCTGAATGTTCCGACGGTTCTGCCGTCCTACTGGCGCTTCGACATTTTCGCGGAAAGCAAAATTGGCGAGAACGTCACCATGAAGCTTTCGGTCAACAATCTGTTCGACCGCACGATCTATGACGCCTTCTACCAAACGGCGACGCCTTTCGTGCAGATGTCGCCCGGCCGCGCCGTCTATCTTGAAACGCGCGTCCTGTTCTAGGAGCCGCATCAATGCTTGCACACATAAGGAGCGTGCTCGAGCGAAAGGAGATCGACGTTCTGCGCCAGGCGATGGCGCAGGCGCAGTGGGAGGACGGCGCCTCGACCGCCGGGGCGAACGCCGGCGATCTGAAGCGCAATCAGCAGATCCCGCCAGACTCCGAGCTTTCGCGGGCGCTCGGCAAGCGGCTGCTTTCGTCGCTGCTTGCCAATCCGTCCTTTATTTCGGCGGCTGTCCCGCTGCATATTTATCCGCCGCTCTTCAATCGCTACGGCGTCGGCGACCATTTCGACCCGCATGTCGACAATGCGATACGCGGCGACGCCGTGACCGGCGCGCGCATTCGGGTCGATCTCGCGGCGACCTTGCTGCTCTCCGAACCCGATGAATATGAAGGCGGCGAACTGATCGTCGAAGACGTCTACGGTTCAAGGCGATTCAAGCCGCCGGCGGGCGATCTCATCCTTTATTCGGCCGGCAGCCTTCATATGGTGACGCCGGTGACGCGCGGCCTACGTCTCGCCTCATTTATGTGGCTGCAAAGCATGATCCGCGCCGATGAGGCGCGCAGCTTCATTTGCGATCTGGATGAATCGATCCAGGATCTCGCGCCGCGGGTCGGGGCGGACGATCCGGACCTGCGCAGGCTGGTGACCGTCTACCACAACCTTATCCGCTATTGGGGAGAAGCATAGCGCTGATGCTTGTTTGCATTCCGGAAGTTCTTTCCAAGCAGCAGGTCGCTTTTTTTCGCGCGGCGATGGACAAGGCGCCGTGGGAAGACGGCCGCGCGACGGCCGGCTCGCAGTCCTCTTTGGTGAAGAACAATCTTCAACTGGCGCAAAGCGGCGAAGTCGCGCGCGAACTTGGCGAGCATGTGCTCGAGGCGCTTGCGCGGTCGCCGATGTTCGTCTCGGCGGCGCTGCCCCACAGGATTTTCCCGCCGCTGTTCAATTGCTATGGCGTCGGCCAGAACTTCGGACTGCATGTCGACAATGCGATCCGCGGCATTCCCGGAACGCCGATCCGCATTCGCACCGATCTTTCGTGCACGCTGTTCCTTTCGGAAGCGGAAGAATATGACGGCGGCGAACTCGTGATCGAGGACCGGGTCGGGCAGCAGGAAGTGAAACTTCCTGCCGGCGATCTCGTGCTTTATCCGTCGACGAGCCTTCATCTCGTTCGGGGCGTGACGCGCGGCGAGCGCGTCGCTTCATTTTTTTGGCTGCAGAGCATGATTCGAGACAATGTGGCGCGCGCCTTGCTCTTCGATCTTGACCAAGCCATTCAGTCGCTGACCACGCGGCTCGGCGCCGGCGATCCCGCCTGCGTCAAACTTTCCGGCGTCTATCACAATCTCATCCGCACATGGGCCGAAGCATGAAAAGCGTTCTGCAATTTATCACGACCTCAATCACCGCGCTTCTCCTCGCGCAAAGCGGGGCGGCCGCGCAGGCGTCGCATGCGGCGCTCGACGCTGCGATCGCAGCCAACAAGCCTCACGATCTTTCCGTCTGGACGATGTTCGTCAACGCCGACATCGTCGTGAAAATCGTGATGATCGGCCTGTTGCTCGCTTCCGTGGCGACATGGACGATCCTCATCGCCAAGACGATCGAACTGAGGCGCGCGCGGGACCGTGTGCTGACGGCGATCAGCCGACTGTCGGATGCGCGCGGACTCGCCGAGGCGCGGTTGGCGCTTGGAGGGAGCGACCGTCTCACCCAGACGCTGCTCGCCGAAGCGACGCGCGAAATGAAACTCTCGTCCGATATTCTCGCGGCGCCCGGCGTCAAGGAGCGCATCGCGGGCTGTTATGGAGAAATCGAGCGCGCCCAGGCGCTCGCCATCAAACGCGGCACCGGATTGCTGGCCTCCGTCGGCGCGACGGCGCCGTTCATCGGTCTCTTCGGCACGGTCTGGGGCATCATGAACAGCTTCATCGGCATTTCCAAAGCGCAGACGACAAATCTCGCCGTCGTCGCGCCGGGCATCGCCGAAGCGCTTCTGGCGACGGCGGTCGGCCTGTTCGCCGCCATCCCCGCGGTGCTGATCTACAATCATCTGGCGCGTCAGGCTTCCGCCTATCTCGAACTCGTCTCCAATCTCTCCGGCGAATTGCTTCGCATCGTGTCGCGCGATCTCGATCGCGCCGGACATGCCGCCGCCTCCAGCAAGATTCACGCGGCGGAATAGCTCATGGCCGTCCATCTCAAAAGCGACCTTGAAGAAACCCACGAGATCAACGTCACGCCGTTCATCGACGTGATGCTGGTGCTGCTCATCATCTTCATGGTGGCGGCGCCGCTCGCCACCGTCGACCTTCCCGTCGATCTGCCGGCGTCCAACGCCGCGCCCCATGAGAAGCCCGACAAGCCGGTCTATGTGACCATTCAGAGCGATCTTGCGCTCGCCCTGGGCGAGACGCCGGTCAAGCGAAAGGATCTTGTTTCGGCGCTCGATGCGCATCTTCACGACAAATCGAAACGCATCTTCCTGCGGGCGGACGCCAGCGTTCCTTATGGCGAGATGATGGCGGTGCTGGAGAGTCTGCGCGCCGGCGGCTATTTGCGCGTCGCCCTCGTCGCGCTCGATGCCGGCGGCAGGGAGCCCAGCGCGCAATGAGCGCCGCCGCCGCCCTCCAAAATCCGCAGTCGAACGGCAGGCTTTGGGGCGTCGCCGTCGCTTTCGCCGTGCTTCTGCACGTCGCGGGCGCCGTCGCCGCCTTCGCAACCCTGCAGGGCGATGACGAGGAAGCCTCCGGCGCGCCGGCGATCGAAATATCTCTCGAGCCGGCGGCGCCGCGCGACGCCGAAGCCGCCGACCTGCCGCCGGGACCGGTCGCCGACGAAGCGGCCGCCGCAGCGCCCTCCGCCGCCGCGTCCGAAGCGAAGGAGGTGAAGGAGGAGCAGATCGCGCGAACCGAAGCCGAAGAGGCCGAACTCACGCATAACACCTCTCCCGAAAAGCCGGTCGAAGAGGAAAAGAAAGTTCAGGCGCAGCCGGTGGTTTCGGCTGAATCGGCGGCGTCGGAAGCCACGGCGCCGCCCAAGTCGGAGGTCGAGCAGATTTCCGACAGGCCGGTGTCGCCGGTGCAAGGCGCGGACGTCAGAGCGAACGCCATCAAGCTGACTTGGCAAAAGGCTCTGCTCTCGCATCTTAACCGCCACAAGCGCTATCCCAGCGGCGGCGGCCGTCGTTCGGCGGAAGCGAGCATCTCCTTCACGCTCGACAGGCATGGCCATGTCGTCAGCTGCAACATCAAGCGATCGGCGGGACATCCAGCTTTTGACGACGCGGCGCTTGCGATGATGAAGCGCGCCGATCCGGTGCCGCCGCCCCCTCCCGTCATCGCGGACGAAGGGCTGACATTCGAGGTGCCGGTGCAATTTCGCGTCGGCGGAAAATGAGAATTGCGTCTGAGCGCGAGCTGTCCCGATGCAGGCCGCTCGCGTGAATGCTTGCAGCGCGCGCAGCGGCCAGACGTTCGAACTTGCAACTTGTGGGAGGAGGGCGCGCGTTCTCCACAGAGCTTTTTGCCGCTACGCTTTTCTATTTCTTAAAAAATTCGGAGCATTGTCGGAATCGACTTTTGAATCGGCGCTTCAATAGCCATGTGGAGGGCTGTTCATGTCGCCACATGAAAACCGCACGAACTGGACAGAGCTGGCGATGAAGGGACATCAAGCGAAGCGCGAGGGTCTCGACCTGGAGCGAACCGTTATGCGGCTTGGCGAGCAGCTGAGACGGCAATTCTCCGACGTCGCGTCCGAGCCGCTGCCCGAAGACATGCTTGCGCTGCTGGCGAAGCTCAACCAAGTGGCGGAGTGAGCAAGCGCGGCTCGGCTTAGCGCGTCTTGCCCGGACGGTCGGTGAAATCCAGTTTCACGAGCAGGCCTTTGAGGTCCTCTGGAACCGGTTTCATGATCAAGTCGAGATAGAGGAGAGAGAAGCGCTTTCCGAGCGCTTCGCTCAGCGAACGTCGAAGCAGCGCTTTCCTGTCCTGTATCGAGTCGATTTTCGGCGAAGCGCTTGTCATGGCGCGCGTTCCTCCTGCTTGAAGAGCGACCGCCAAGACGGCCAGGCGGCGATTCCATCGTGCGCCTCTTTGCCCGAAAAGATGCGTTCGGACGATTGATCGGTAAATCGGAACGACTCGCCGCCACGCGCCACTCGCGACCTGCCGCGCTTCGAGCGATATTCGATGACGAACGGGCGAATGACTTTTTTCATGGATGAACCTTCCTGTTATGAAGGCGCGATGATCAAACTTTAGGCGAAGCCAGTTTGTTTCGCTTCAATGGCGTTCGGAATGAAGCTCTCAATCGCAAAGTTCAAAGGAAACGCCGGCGAGATTGTCCCGCCGGCGTGGCGCTGTAACGCGTCGGCGCTAATGCCGTGACATCCAGTCGTCGACCTGAGTTTTGGCCTTGTCCTTCGCCACGCCGTAGCGCTCCTGGATCATGCCTTCGAGCTGCTCGCGGTTGCCATTGATGCGCGCAATGTCGTCATCCGTGAGCTTGCCCCACTGCTCCTTCACATTTCCGGTGAACTTCTTCCAGTTGCCTTCGATCGTGTCCCAGTTCATGGATTCCTCCTTGTCAGGACGCGGCCGCGATAGCGGCGGACGCCTTGGAAGGCGAGCCCGCGTCTAACTTTCACGACCGATTAACCATTCGGTCGCGCGGATGTTCCCTATAGGCTCGCGCTTTCGCCCAAATTTTAGATTTCTCGCGCGGCGACTGATGGCGTCGTCGCCGGCCGCCGCCGATCGCAAGAAGCGACCGCTGCGTTGCTGTTTCAGTAGCGCCGCAAACCAATCCTAAGGCGTTATGCTGATCGTCGGATAGAGCGTGCGCGTCAGCGGATCGAGGCTGCCGAGCCCCAGAAGGATCATCAGCCAAAGCGCCGCGGCGGCGGCGAACAGCCACACGGTCGCTCCTTCTTGACGCAATTCCATGAATCCAAACGCCGCCACGCCCACCATCGTCGCCGCGACAATCGCGATTCCGCCGCGTCCCCAACCCGGAAAAGCGAAGGTCGCGGCGAGTTCCGCCGCGAGAAGCGCAAACATCAGCGATGCGACCCCAACCAGACGAACAATGACCGCCGTCATGACGCGCGTCCTGTGAGATAGATGAGCGGAAACAGGATGAGCCAGATGATGTCGATGAAGCTCCAGTAGAGCCCTACGACATGGACCGGACTGTGGCGCTCAGCGGTATATCGTTCGGCCCGGAAGATGATCCAGGCGACAAGCCCTAATCCGACGACAAGATGGAGGCCATGGAGCGCCGTGGCGAAAAAATAGAAGGCGAAAAAAAGTTGCGCGCCGTTTCTCGCCGGCCCGTGAATGGCGAAGGCCGGACCTGGAAACAGACCCTTCTTAAAGTCCATTTGCCATTCGACTCCGAATTTCAGACCGATGAAAGCGGCGCCGAGCAACCAGGCGATCGCCAGCCAGATCGCCATCCCGCGACGGCTTCCGAATCCGATGTAGCCCAGGCCGACGCTGTAAGCGAAACTGCTTGCGATCAGCAGCGCCGTATTCGTCAAACCGATCATCAGCTCCGTTTGTCGGCTGCCGGCGTCGAATGCGGTCGGATCGGCATGGCGCGCGAATATCCACGCAAGGAAGATTGGCCCAAAGAACAGCGCCTCGCTCGCGAGAAAAAGCCAAATGCCGGAAATCGCCGTTTCACGCTGATGTTCGGCGCTCCCGAACTGGAATTCCTGCGCTGCGGCGTCGTTCATCGTTCAACGGCCTCCGCGCGCCGATATTGATAGGGCGCTTTGGTGACGATCGGCGTCACTGCGAAATTTTCGGTCGGCGGAGGCGACGGCGTCGTCCATTCGAGCCCGGTCGCGCCCCAGGGATTGGCCGAGGCGCGCGCGCCATAGAACAGCGACCAGGTGAGATAGCCGAGCGGCAGAAGATAGCCGACTGCGAGGATCAAGGCGCCCCCGGAAGACAGCAGGTTGAGCGCTTCGAAATGCTGCGGATAGGCGAAATAGCGCCTCGGCATGCCGAGATAACCGAGCAGGAACTGCGGAAAGAAAGTGAGGTTGAAGCCGACAAAGATGATGATTGCGCCGGCGCGGCCCCACATCTCGGGATAAAGCCGTCCCGTCATTTTCGGCCACCAGAAATGAAGCCCGGCGAAATAGGCCGAAACCATGCCGCCGACCATCACATAATGGAAATGGGCGACGACGAAATAGGTTTGCGTGAGATGGACGTCGGCGGCGAGCGCGGCGAGAAAAAGGCCGGTCAGCCCGCCGGTGGCAAACAGGCCGATGAAGCCGATCGCATAAAGCATCGGCGCGTCGAAACGGATGTAGCCGTTATGCATCGTGCCGATCCAGTTGAAGACTTTGATCGCCGACGGGACCGCAACCATGTAGCTGAGCAACGAAAAGACGAGCGCCGAATAGAGCGAGGCTCCGGCCACGAACATGTGATGGCCCCAGACGAGAAAGCCGATGACGGCGATCGCGATGCTCGCCCAGACGACGAACTTATAGCCGAACAGCTCCTTGCGGGAGAATGCGGGAATGATCTCGCTGATGACGCCGAAGCCGGGCAGGATCATCACATAGACGGCGGGATGCGAGTAGAACCAGAAGAGATGCTGAAACAGCAGCGGATCGCCGCCAATCGCCGGATCGAACACGCCGATCCCGAAGAGGCGTTCGAAGACGAGCAGCAGTAACGTCATCGCGAGCACCGGCGTCGCGAGGACGAGAATGACGCTCGTCGCGTAAAGCGACCACAGGAAGACTGGCATTTTGTACCAAGTCATGCCCGGCGCCCGGAGCTTATGTATGCTGACAATAAAATTGAGCCCGGTCGCGATCGATGAAAAACCGGCGATAAAGATGGCGGCGACAGCCGCAACCACATGTCCCTGAGAGTAGAAGGAGGTCAGCGGCGTATAAAACGTCCAGCCGGTATCGACGCCGCCGCCGACGACCGCATAGAGCGCAACGACGCCGGCGGCCATGAACAGATACCAGCTCAGCAGATTGAGCCGTGGAAAGGCGAGGTCGCGCGCGCCGAGCATCAGCGGCGCCAGGAAATTGCCGAGGGTCACCGGCACGGCCGGAACGAGAAAGAACCAGACCATCAATATGCCGTGCATCGAAAAGAGCCGATTATAAGTCTCCGCCGACCCGATCAGCCCTTTCGGCGAGATGAGATTGTAGCGGATGAGAAACGCCGCAAAGCCGCCGGCGAAGAAAAAGAAGGTGATGGCGACGATATAGAGAATTGCGATGCGCTTGTGGTCGGTGGTGAGCAGCCAGCTGCGCAGCGTATGGCCGTCGTCGAGATAAGAGACTTGAGCCGACGTATGCGTCATGTCCGGCTCCCGGATCGAAGCGACTTGATATAGGCGATGAGCCGCAGCACATCCTCTTCGCTGATCTGGCCTGAGAAGGACGGCATGATCCGGGGATAGCCGGCGATCGGCGCCTTGTCGGGCGTCAGAATGCAGTCGCGGATGAATCTTTCGTCGGCCGTTACCGTGGCGCCGGTCTGCAGCCTGACCAGGCGGCCGAACAGCCCCGCCAAGGCGGGCGCGCTGACGCCTGTCGTCGCGGACGAACCGCCGACGCCGCCTTCGCCATGACAGCCGCTGCATCCACGCGCGGCAAAAAGCGCCTTGCCGGCGGTCGCCATGTCTTCGCGCTCGCCGGGCGCCGCGCCGCCTGCGAGCCAGGTTTCGAATTCCGGCTGCGACATGGCGACGACTTCGCCGGTCATCGAGTAATGGCCGACGCCGCAGAGCTGCGTACAGAAGAGTTCGAAGGTTCCAGGCGTCTCGACCTGAAACCACAGCGACTGATAGCGTCCGGGAAGAACGTCGTGCTTGATGCGAAAGGCTGGAACGGAAAAATCATGAATGACGTCTTCCGACGTCATCACCAGTTGAATCGGGCGGTTGATCGGAATGTGCAGCGCGTTGATCTCTCGCTGGCCGCCCTGATGTTCGACTTTCCACATCCATTGCTTGCCGACGACGTAGATTTGCAAAGCGTCGGCGGGCGGCTGGAAAAGCCGCACGTAAAGATTGCCGCCCCAGATAAACAAGACAAAAAAGACCGCGAGCGTCGCCGCGGTCCAACTGATCTCGAAACGCCAGGTCTTGCGCCCCGGTGCGCCGCGGGTGACGCCGCTCTCGGCCCGATACCGAACCATGTAGAGAAGGATCAGCGCGAAGACGAGGGCGAGCACGGCGCATGAGACCAGCGTGAGCGCGAGAATCAGAAAGTCGATCTCACGGCCCTCGACCGTGACGCTCGGCGCATAGCCGTTCATGCGCGCGCGCCTTTCCGGATTTCGCGATAAATGAACGCGGCAAGCGCAAGCATCATGACGACCGCGCCGAAGCGCAGGAATTTGACGATGGCGAATGTGTAACGGCCGGTCGTCGAGTCAAAATCGAAACAGAGCAGAAGCGCCGGCGAGGCGCGCGCCGCCACGTTCTCCGCCGCGGCGGTCCGAATGGCCTCGCTCATTTCTTCGGGGGAAGTCCCGATGGCGGACAGGTAGCCAGAAACGATTCCGCTCGGCGTCGCCACAACCGCGCCGATCGGATGAATGAAGGTCTCAGGCTCCGCGCCCTCGCGATAGCGATAGCCGACAGATTCCGCGATCGTACGAATATCGTCGGGCTTGCCGGTAAGGTAATGAAATCCGTCCGCCGTCCCCTCCGGCGCCGCTGCGGCGAAATCGATATCGCGGGCGTTGCGTGCGGCGTCGGCCGTTTCCGCTGGATCGATGCTGACCGCGACGAACAGATAGTCGGGGCCCGCTGTCAGTCCCGCTTGCTGCGCGGCGCGCAACAAGGCCAGTCGCGCGACTGCGCAGAGCTTCTTGCAACTGAAATAGCCGAAGACAAGAACAATCGGCGCGCGATTGAACAATTCACCAACGCCAACGTCTTGCCCGCCCGCGTCGATGAATGCGCTTTTTGACGGCAGTCGCGCGCCTTGTTTCCGCTCGTAGGCAATCCCCGTCATGTTGGGCGTCGGTTGCGCATGGGCCGGAAGATTGTTGAGAAGAAGCAACGCCAGCAGCGTGAGAAGCAGCTTCATCCGCATTCTCCTTTGGCGACATGGGCGCGGAACTCGGCCAGTCCGCAATTCCCACTCTTGCGATTATTCGCATCGCGATTGCGATCGGAATATGGGCCGCGCCTTTCGCCTGATCGGTCCAGCCGGCGCCGTTCAAGCGCGCCAATTCGCGCCGGTGAAAATCGGCCATGTCCTCCGCCGGGTTGATCTGCAGCCGTGGCTCCGGGTATGGCGGCAGCGGAAGATTCATCGTCCGATCGATCATCGCGTCGGGAAAGAGCGCCCATGCAAGAAGAGAAAGAAGAATGACGGCGAATAAAATTGAAGCGAAGCCGATGGCGATGAAGCCGCCGCTGATGTCGCCGCCTTGGTGCGAAGCTGGAGCGAGGTCTTTCTCTTGCATTGCGCTCACGCCTCAGTCCAATTCCAAATTCGGTTCGACCGGCGCGCGACGAGCAGGCTCGTGCAGGCCATGGCCAGCAGGGCGGAAAGCGTAAGCAGTGCGATCATTCCTGAATTAGCGCCGGCAAATGGCGCGACCAGCCAGAATTGGTGAAGAATTCCGCCAACAACGATCGACGCCGAGGCAAAACCAACCGCCTTTCGCGAATGCTGGGCGGTCGACGACAGCAGCGTGAAAAAAGGAATCGCGAAATGCATGAGGACGATAAGTCCGCCGACGATGTCCCAGCCCCGACTCCAGCGCAGCAGATACCAGGCCGCTTCGTGCGGCAAGTCGGACTGCCAGACGATCAGCAATTGCATGAAGGCGAGATAGCTCCACAGAATAACGAAGGCGAGCAGCAGGCGCGCGATTTGGCGCAAGGCCTCCACGTCCGGCGGCGCCGAGGAGAAGACTAGCGCCAGCGCGGCAATGGAGAGAGACAGCGCGCCGATCTCGCTGATCTGAACGAGACCGAATATGCTCGACGCGAAAGTCGGATCGAGCGACATGATGGCGTCAATGGCCGCGAAAGTGGCCGTCAGCGCCAGAAGAATGAGGGCAGGCGGCGCAAGCCGCGCAAGCGCGTCGTCGTCGGCGGCGGCGCGTGTGACGAGCACGGCGAGAACCAGCCAGACGAAGAGATAGATGACGCCGCGCAGCACGAAGCCGGGACCGTTGAGATAGAGCGAATTGTCGAATTGCGCCGCGCCTGCCTGGAGCCAGGGATAAATGCGCTGCGCCGTCAGCGCGTATGGGATGACGAACAGCGGGATGAGCAACGCGCTGCGCGTCCCCGTGGCGAGCGTGTGATGAATCGCCTTTCCCCAGCGGCCGCCGGTAAGGGCGTGGATCAGCATCAACGCCATGGCGCCGAGCGGCCAGGCGATCCACACGCTCAGCGCGGCGAGCCAGCCAAAGCCAAGAAGTCTCGGCGCCAACGCCCAGCCAAGGGCGACTCCGCCATATCCGATCGCGCCCGCCAGCGCTGCAAACATCAGCATCATGGCGCGGCTTCCGCTCGCGCGGCGGCGAGGTCTTCAGCCGACGCATTCTGGCTTTTCTGCAAGGCCCGGATATAGGCGGCGATCGCCCATCGATCGGCCGGCGGCACGCGCGCGGCGTAGGAATACATGGCGCCATGGCCTTGTGCGATCACATCGACGAAATGACGCGTCGGCGCCTTCAGTAATCGCGCGCTCATATAAGAGGGCGGCTCGGGAAAGCCGCGCTGCACGATCATGCCCTGGCCGTTGCCGAGCTCGGAGTGACAGGGCGTGCAAAATATCCGAAAGCGCTGCTGTCCACGTTCGACGAGCGCGAGAGTGAGCGGCGGCGGCGTCGGCTCGCGATAGAGAAAGGTGACGACGCCGGTCGGCGTCGGCGCGGGACCGACGAGCGGCGAATAGCTTCGCTGCTTTGGCTGTTCGCTCATGTCGCTGCAGGCGGATAGCGCGCAAAGCGAGAGGATGGCGAGGGCGCGGATCACAGTTCGGCCTCTTCGATGGCGCGGGCGCCGCAGCGTTCTAGAATGCTGCGTGACCGCGCCAACGCATCCGAATCGGGAGCGCGCACGACGACGACCCATCGATCGATCGTCGTGTCCCGCAGCGCGCGGATTTCGTCGACGGAGTCGCAATAGCGCATGAAGCCGCAGAGCGCGCCGGCGCCGACGACCGTGGCGAGCACGACGGCGAGGATGCCCGCCTCAAAGGCGATCGGAATGAACGACGGCCAGGAGAACGGCGGCCGTCCGCCGATATCGAGCGGATAGGCGACGACATTCGCGTAGCTTTGCAGGCCGAAGGCGCCGGCGGCGCCGAGCAGACCGATGAGGAGCGCGAAGGCGGGCAGGCGCGAAGGCTTCGGCGGGCCGGGCGGCGGGAGCGGGCTGAACAGCCGCGCGTGGCCCACGGCGGCCGCATTCAAATTGGCGAGCGCCACGAGCGAAGCGTCTTCCGAGAGAAAGGTCGCCGCCAGTCCGTTCGGCGCGATCGGCGCTTCGGCTTCGAATTTCATCGATGTCGCCTCGCATGGCGCAGAATGACTTCGCGCATCTCGAACATCGAGACCGTCGGCAACAGGCGAATGGCGACAAGGAGGCCGGCGATGAACAGACCGATCGTGCCAAAGAGCGTCATCCAATCCCAAACCGTCGGCGTATAGTCGCCCCAGGCGGAGGGCAGATGCGTGCGCCGCAAGCTCATCACGACGATGACATAGCGTTCGCACCACATTCCGACGATCACGAGAAGGCTGATAAGAACGACGAGCGTTTCGTTCAATCGAACGCTTCGCCGCCACATCGCTTGCGGCGCGAGCACATTGAAGAGAATCGTCGTCCAGTAGATTGGCGCGAGTTCGCCCGCGACCTTGTCGATGAAGAGGCGCTTCGCGGCGGCGTCCGGCCCATAGAAGGTCGTAAACGCCTCCATCAGATAGGCGTAGCTCAGGCAAAGGCTGCTCGTCAGCAGCAGCTTGCCGAGAATGTCGAAGTGGCGGCCGGTGATGAAATCCTCGAGCCCGAGCAACCGGCGCACCGGGACGGCGACCAGCATCACCATCGCGAAGCCCGAGAGCAGGGCGCCGAAAACGAAGAAGGGCGGGAACTGCGTCGAATGCCATCCGAGCGTCGCCGCGCCGGCGAAGTCGAGCCCGACGATGCTGTGCACGGAAATGACGAGCGGCGCCATGACCGCGGCCAGGAGGCCATAGCCGATGGAATAATAACGCCAGGCGTTTTCCGAGCCGCGAAAACCCAATGCGAGCGCGCCATAGAAGCGGCGCGTGCGCGGCGCGTCGGCCTTGTCGCGCATCGTCGCGAGATCGGGAACGAGGCCGAAATGCCAGAACAGGATCGACGAGATCACATAGGTGAGGATCGCCGCGAAATCCCAAAGCAGCGGACTGCGGAATTGCGGCCAGACTCCCATGACGTTTGGATAGGGGAAGAGCCAGTAAAACAGCCAGGGACGGCCAAGGTGCAAGATCGGATAGATCGCGGCGCAGGCGGCGGCGAAAATCGTGATCGTCTCGGCGATACGGTTGAGCGCGCCGCGCCATTCGACCTCGGCGAGATAGAAGAGCGCCGAAATAAAGGTTCCGCCCGAAGCAATGGCGATCCACCAAACATAATTGATGATCGCGAAGCCCCAGACGACGGGCCAGCTAATGCCCCAAATGCCGATGCCGGCGTAAAACAGCCAGCCGATGGCGACCGCGAGGATAAGGACGAAGAGCAACGCCCCCGCCAGGCTGAGTTTCCACCACAATGGCCAGTTCCGCTGGAGAGGCGGCGCGCATATCGTCGAGGTCATCGACGAAATGGTCTGCGCGGGAAAGACGATCGGGTCGCTGGCGCGCGGCTTGCGATGATCCGCAGACGCTTCGATCGCCGAGCCGGTCCCGAGCAGCGTCATTTCCCCGTCTCTTTCGTTTCGTCGATATTGAAGATGCGCGCTTCATAGGTGACGCGCGGCCTGGTGTTCTGCTCGGCGAGCAGCGCATAGGAGAGCGGTCCGGCGCGACGCGCCGCGACTTCGCTCCCCTTGGCCGCGAGATCGCCGAAGGTGAAGGCCCTCGTCGGACAGGCGGCTTCGCAGGCGGTCGTCGTCGTGGATGCTTCCGTTCCGTCGCGGTCTTTGATGATTCGCGCGGCGGCGATGCGCTGCAGACAGAAGGTGCATTTCTCCATGACGCCGCGGGCGCGCACGGTGACGTCGGGATTGCGCGACTCGATCGCGCGTCGCTCTTCGCCGGCGAAGTCGAAATAATTGAAGCGCCGAACCTTATAGGGGCAATTGTTGGAGCAAAAGCGCGTGCCGACGCAGCGATTGTAGACCATCACATTGAGCCCTTCGGAGTCATGCATCGTCGCGCCGACCGGGCAGACGGGCTCGCAAGGCGCTTCTTCGCAATGCATGCAGAGCACGGGCTGGAAGCTCGTTTTCGGCGACTCCGGCGGGCCGTCGTAATAGCGGTCGATGCGCAGCCAGTACATTTCGCGCTCGCGCAGAACCTCGGCCCTGCCGACGACCGGAATATTGTTTTCCGCCTGACAGGCGACGACGCAGGCGCCGCAGCCGATGCAGGCGTTGAGATCGATGCTCATGCCCCAGGCCGCCGGACCTTCCGGCTTCCAGTCATAAAGCGCCGGCCGCGGCTCTTCGCCGCGCCGAACGAAATCGGGATCGCTGAGGAATTGCGCCAACGCGCCGCTGCGCGCATAGACGCCCCACTCGTCGAACATGGCTGCGTGATGCTGGGCGCTCGCCAATTCTTCCTTGGCGCCGGTTTTCTGAATGTCCGGCGCGCCGCAGGAGCGCCCGGTCAGCTTGAAGAAATCGACGCCGACATTCCGCCCGACCGGGCCCGTGTGACGTCTGCCGAATCCGAGCAGCGCGACGATGCAATCGTCCGACTGGCCCGGCGCGACGACGATCGGCGTCGTGGTATGCGCGCCGTCGATCGCCATCCGCACGACATCGCCGCTCTCCAGCGACATTTCGCGGGCGCGCCGGGGCGAAATCTGGAGCGGATTGCCCCAGCTGATTCTCGTCAAGGGTCGCGGCAGTTCCTGGAGCCAGGGATTGTCGGCATGGCGCCCGTCGAGAAGATAAGGATCGGGCCGAAACAATAGGACGATCCCGGCCTTTGGCGGTTCGGGCAATTGGACGCGCGCGGCGGCGTTGGATAAGGGTCGAGCGCTGACCGATCCGGCGCTGTTGGGAATCACGCCCTTGGCCAAAGCGTCGGTCCAGGCGTCCGCCGCGCCGAGCCGATCCTTCCAGGTCCGTCGCACCAGATCGAGCGACTTCGGTGGTTCGGGGTCCAGCAGCAACCCCAGCAGATTATTCGGCGCGACGCCCTGATAGAGCGGGAGAGCTTGCGGCTGGATCACGCTCGCCGTTCCGTCGAAGGCGCGCGCGTCGCTCCATCCCTCCCAAGGATGAATCATCGGGATCGCCCAGAGCGACGCTTCGGTCGTTTCGTTCGGCGTTGCGCTCAGACAGAGGCTAAAGTCGACATGCGCGAGCGCTTCCGCGAAATCGAGCGCGCCTGGCCCGGCGTAGACGGGATTGCTGTCGATGATCAGCAGCGACCCGACCCGACCGGCGCGCATGTCGGCGACAAGCGCGGCGAACGAGAGCGTGTCGTCGGAGGAATCATGCGTTGGATCGTCGATGAGCGCATAGGCGGCGCCGCGACCGCCGAGCGCCTCATTCATCGCCAGGACGAGCGCTTGCGCTTCCGGCGAATGATCGGGCCCCAAATGAATGAATGCGCGACCGCGATTGGCCTTGAGGTCCGATACGATCCTGTCCAGCCATGGCGGGCCTTCGACTGGCGGCGCGCCGAGCAGCGCCGCGGCGAGCGCCAGTAGAATCCGGTGGGTCTCCCGCGGCCCCGCGATGAAGCGCTCATCGGCGACGGCGCCGGTGAGCGACGGCGTCGCTTCGATGGCGTAAAGGCGATTCATTTTCGCGCGCGTCGGATTGCGCCGGGCCGCGAATTCGCGGGCGAAGCGCAGGTGGCCGGGCGCTGCGCTCAAGAGATCGCTGTCGATCGCGAGAATGACGTCGACGTTTTGAATCTGCGGTATCATCTCGAGGCGTGCGCCATAGGCCAGCGCGAAGCCTTTTTTGACGTTCTCGCGTCCGATCGGCTCCCAATGCAGCCAGCGAATTCGCGGATAGGATTTGCGAAGCGCCTCGAGTTGCGCGGCGAGCGTCGGCGATGTCGAAGCGCCCGTTAGAATGACAAAGCCCGCGCCGCGGGTAGACGTCAGTCTGGCGCGCTGCTCGGAGAGCGCCTGTTCCAGCGCCGACCGGCTTCGCGGCAGTTTGGCGCGCGTGACGCCCCAGGACCGCCGGGGATCGTAAAAATTCAGCAGTTCGGCCTGCGCCATCGGGCTCGTCGCCCCCAGGCTTGCCGGGTGAAAAGGATTGCCTTCGACCTTGATCGGCCGTCCCATGAAGTGTTTGACGACGGTTCCTTCGGCGCAGCCGCCGTCGATATGCGCGCTGCTGTAGTAGTCCGCGATGCCCGGCACGATGCCGGGCGGCGGTTGGACGGCGGGGATGAGATGTCCTTCCGGCGCGCCGTCGCAGCCGCCGAGTCCTGCGCCGGCGAGCGCCAGCGCGGCGGCCATCAGCGTCAACGCCTCGCGTCGATCGCGCGGCGCCGTGAGCGCGGTCTCCAGCCCAGGAAATTCCTGCTCGGCGCGAGATTGGAATTGCGCATCCTGCGCCAGTTCCTCCAGGCTGCGCCATTGCGGCTTCACCGATGGCATATCGAGCAATCCGTCAGGTTTCGCTGTGGGACGCCATAGGCGGCGAGCAGCAGTTCCGGCGCCGGCGTCGTCGCGTCGCGCGTCCAACTCGTGTCGTAAATCTTGTCTTTTGGTCGCAGGCGCGGGCCGGGATCGCGGTGGCAATCGAGACAAAATTGCATGGTGAGCGACTTGGCCTTGTAGGTGAGCGCCATGCTGGCCACGTCGCCGTGACAGCTCGAACAGCCGACGCCTTTGGCGATGTGAATGCTGTGATCGAAGTAGACGTAGTCGGGAACGTCGGTGACGCGGCGCCAGACCAAAGGCCGGTCGTCCTTCAGGCTGTTGCGCACCGGCTCAAGCAGGGCGGCGTTGGTCCAGATCTGCGAATGGCAGCTCATGCAGGCATAGGTCGGCGGCATGCCTGCGTTGGAAGAAACTTCGACGGAGGCGTGGCAGTAGCGACAGTCGATTCCCAGTCCGCTCACATGATGCTGGTGACTGAATGGGACGGGCTGCGCCGGCGCCCAGTTTACGCGCCGCGCGTCATCGCTGTGCGGCCAAAGCCAAACCGAAAGCGAAAACGCGGCGACGGCGAGCGCCATCATGAGGAGCGTGAGCGAAGCCCAGAAATTCGCGGCGGGTCGAAAGACCGAGCCCATCTACCGCTCCGCTTCCCATCAGCGCGTTTCGCCTTTCGGCGACGCGGCCAAGGCCTAATCCAAGCCTACAGTTGGTTCAGCGCGGGTCTGCGACAAGCGCCAAGAGGGAAGCGCGAAGCAAGCTTCGGTCGTTCGCCCGCGCATTCGTCGAACGCGCAAAACTGGCGGCCGCGGGGTTTTCATCGCGTGGGAGCGGTCTACTTTAATCAGCGCGCTCGGCCGAAGCCCGCGCATCGAATACGCGCAACATTGATCGAGGAGATGGCAATGCGAACTATTCCTTTGGCGTTCGCGGCAGCCGGGCTCATCTGTTTGTTCCTCGGCGCATCGCCAACGATCGCAGCGCCGGCTGGCGGCTTAGCGATTCGCGACGCGACGGCCTCATCTCCGATCGTTCAGGAGGCGGGATGCCGTATGTGGCGACGCTGCTGGCACGGCGATTACAGCGGCCGTCGCTGCCGCGTTTGGCGTCGGTGCGGGTAGGATCGGATTTCCGGCTCGCTGCTTAGGCGGATCGCGCGTTTCCGGCGGATGGGACGGCCGATAACGCCGCCCCGTCCGTCGTCATTGCTCGCCAGGCACTTATCATAGGCCGCCGCGCGCGTGCTGCGGCGCGCGCATCTTTGCACGGCATAAAGATCGTTGAGCGTTCGATAGCGAATATAGGGATGGATGAGGTAGCGGCCGCTGCCGTCTCGGAAATTGCCGAAGCGATCGATCTCGCCTTTGACCGCAGGATCAAAGTCGATGATCGCGCGGCGCAGGCTCTCGCCCTTGATGAAGTTTTCCGGCAATTGATCGAATGGCCCGTCGAAATAAGTGTTGAGCCGCGAATCACTTTCCCGCACGCCGATCAGAATGCGTCGATCAAGCCGTCGATCGCGATGGAAGGCAAAGCCGGTTCGTCGGCCGATGAAGAGCCGGTCCGTTCGTTTCGAGGCGATCAGTTCATCGGCGCCCGCCGAGCTTTCGTCGAGAACATAATGAAAGAGCTTCAGTCCCGAATTGTAGACGAGATAAAATCGCATCGCCGATTCATCGATGATCGGCCCAAGAAATTCTTCTTGCGGGCCGATGGCGCTCGCGGGCGGTTGCACGTCCGATAAATCTTCGAGCGCGAAGATGACGCTCTTTGCTGCTTGCGTGACGCGATAGACCAGCGGCGCGACTCTTTCGACCGCGACGCCCTGCGAAGAGTCGAGGATCGTGTGAAAGCCTCTGCCTTGGCCCAGTCCCGCGCTCGTTTCCTGATAAAATTCGAAGCGTAACTTGCCGCCGTCGCGCTCCGCCGCCGGCAGCCGGATATTGCCCAGATAGCGAGTCCCGTTCAGGACGAAGCTGAAATAGTAATAATTCTCCGTCGGATAGACCCGGACGTGGGCCGGTAGCGCTCCGAATACGAAGGCGAACACGGCCAGCGGATCGTCAATGGCGAGCGATGTCCGCCGGTTCGCGTCCTCGATCGACGTCTCATTGGTGTAGAGCCGAGGAAGCTGCGTTTCTTGCGCGGCGGCCGACGCGGCCGCTGTCGGCGCGATCAGCGTCAGAAGTCTCAGGATCGAATGCACGCGATAGGCCATCGGCGCCGGTCCGTGGGCTGCGCGCGATGAGCGCCCGTCCGCATCATGCGCCCGCAATCGAAACATGTCGCGCTCGATCGACCGGCGGACAAGCGCGTGCGTCGGCGCACAGCGCCAAAGCGCGCCTCTCCTTTAAGTTTGGATCATCGCGGAGAGGAGAAGCCCATGAAAACGGTGATCGCGACAGGAATTTTCGGAATCGTCGCCATTGCATTGGCCGCCGAGACGCTCAACATCGCCATGGCTCTTGGCGAATTCAGCCATGTCGCAGCCTTGAACGCCGGGGTCTTCTGACAGCCAGGCCGGCGACCGCCGGGACGGTGCGCCGTCCCGGCTTTTTTTGCGTTTCAGTTCGGCCAGCAGCGGCGGCCATAGGGCCCGAGATGGAAGCCGGGCGGGCAGGGGCGGCCGTAACGATAGCCGCCCCATTGTCCGCCCCAGCGACAGCCGCCATAGGGACCGCGATGGCCATAGGGGCCGCAGCCGCCGTAAACCTGCACGATCGGCGCGCCCGCCGTCTCAGAGGGCGCGACCGGCATGGCCGCATGGGCGGGCGCGGCCAAAGCGGCGGCAAATATTAGCGCGAGACCCGTTCTCAATCGCATCTCCAATCTCCTTCGTTACCCGGATTTGCCCGGACTGGCGCGGGGCGGCGTTTCGCGTCCGCCGGCGCCCGCCGAATATCTGCGCGCAAACGAAGTCTTGGCAATTGCCATTTGAGATTTTGGTATCCGCCGCGCCGATGTTCACATATTGTTCTTGCACAACGATTGCGCGCCGGCTAAGCTCGCAGCGCAATTTCCGCAAAGAACTTTTGGGGGCGCGCGATGGCGGTGAGGGTTGCGACGGTCGCCTTCGAAGGCGTCGAGGCCCGTCCAGTCGACGTTCAGGTGCAAATTTCGAGCGGCGCGGTGGTTTTCAATGTCGTCGGTCTCGCCGACAAGGCCGTCGCCGAATCGCGCGAACGCGTGCGGGCCGCCTTGATCGCCTCCGGCCTCGCGCTGCCGGCCAAGCGCATCACGGTCAATCTCGCCCCCGCCGACATGCCGAAGGAGGGCAGTCACTATGATCTGCCGATCGCGCTTGGCGTCATGGCGGCGATCGGCGCCATTCCCTCCGATGCGCTCGAAGGTTTCGTCGTGCTCGGCGAACTCGCGCTCGACGGCAAGCTCACCCCGACGGCCGGCGTCCTGCCGGCGGCGGTGGCGGCGAACGCGCGGGGACTGGGGCTGATCTGTCCCAGCGAATGCGGCCCGGAAGCCGCTTGGGCGTCGAGCGACATGGAGGTGATCGCGCCGCGCTCGCTCATCCAGCTGGTCAACCATGTCAAAGGCGCCCAGGTCCTCGCCCGGCCGCAGCCGGCCGTGCGCAAACTCGCCGTCGACCAGCCCGATCTTTCGGAGATCAAGGGGCAGGAGAGCGCCAAGCGGGCGCTCGAAATCGCCGCGGCCGGCGGCCATAATCTTCTCATGAGCGGCCCGCCGGGCGCGGGCAAGTCGATGCTCGCCGCGCGGCTGCCGTCGATCCTGCCGCCGCTGACGCCGCGCGAATTGCTCGAAGTCTCGATGATTCATTCGGTGGCGGGGCAGATCGCCGGCGGCGAATTGACCGACCGGCGCCCCTTTCGCGCCCCGCATCATTCCGCCTCGATGCCGGCGCTGGTCGGCGGGGGGACGCATGCGCGGCCGGGCGAGATTTCGCTCGCCCATAACGGGGTGCTGTTTCTCGACGAACTGCCGGAATTTCAACCCCAGGTCCTCGACAGCCTGCGCCAGCCGCTCGAGACCGGCGAGGTCGCGGTGTCGCGGGCCAATCACCGCGCCGTCTATCCGGCGCGCTTTCAGCTTGTCGCGGCGATGAATCCCTGTCGATGCGGCCATGCGAATGACCCGGGCTTCGCCTGCAGGCGCCAGCCCAACGAGCGTTGCGTCGCGCAATATCAGGCGCGGCTGTCGGGACCGCTGCTCGACCGTTTCGACGTGCAGATCGAAGTCCCTGCGGTGACCGCCGCCGATCTCGTGCTGCCGCCGCCGAGCGAGGGCTCGCGTCAGGTCGCGGCGCGCGTCGCGCGCGCGAGAGAGATTCAGCGCGCCCGCTATGACGGTCTCTCCCTGCCCTGGGTCGCCGCCAACGCCGCCGCGCCCGCGGGGGTGATCGAGCGTGTGGCGAGCCTCGACGCGCCGGGCACCGCGCTCATTCGCGACGCTTCCGAGCGCTTCGGCCTCACGGCGCGCGGCTTTCACAGGGTCTTGAAGCTGGCCCGCACGATCGCCGATCTCGACGGCGCCGACTCCATCGGCAGACCCCATCTCGCCGAGGCGCTTTCCTATCGCGCGGGGCTTGCATTGGGGCGGCTTGCGGCCTGATGATGAGCGCATGTCCTTAACCGATATCGGGATTTTTGTCGCGGCGCAGCTTATCCTGGCGGCGCTGGCGGCGGCGATTTGCGTCGCCTTGCTCAAAAGCAGCCGCCAACAAGTCGAAGCCGAACTCGAATCGCTGCGCGATGAAATCTGGGAGCTGCGCGCCGCCGCCGCCGCCCGCGACCGCGCCGAGGCGGCAAGCCTTGCGAAGTCTCGCTTTTTGGCCGCGGTCAGCCATGAGTTCCGAACGCCGCTGAACGGCGTCATGGGGCTGGCGCAGCTGCTCGCCATGACGAGGCTGACCGACGAACAGGCGAGCTACGTCGAAGCGATCGGCGATTCGAGCCGTTCGCTCTCGCAGCTCATCGACGACATTCTCGATTTTTCCAAGATTGAAGCGGGCAAGTTCGAACTGCGCCGCGAGAGCTTTGCGCTCGCCCCTTTTGTCGAAAGCGTCGTCGAGCTTTTGGCGCCCCGCGCGCTGACGAAGGGTCTGGAACTCGCCAGCGTGATCTCGCCCGATGCGCCTAGCGAGATCGTGAGCGATCCGGCCCGGCTGCGGCAGGTGCTGCTCAACCTCATTGGCAACGCCGTGAAATTCACCGAGCGCGGCGGCGTCGGTCTGCGCGTCATGCGCGACGGCGCGCGGCTGCGTTTCGCGGTGTGCGACACCGGACCCGGCGTGCCGATCGAGGCGCGCGAAGTGATTTTCGAAGAATTCGAACAGGCGGATCCGTCCGAGAACCACCCGCGCGCCGGCACGGGCCTCGGCCTCGCCATTTCCCGCCGACTGGTTGCGCGAATGGGCGGCGCGCTCGCGCTGGTCGAATCATCCGACAAGGGTTCGGTGTTCGCCTTCACGCTCCCGGCGCCGCCGATCGCGGAAGACGTCGCTTCGACCCCCCTTGCCGGACTTGAGGCGCTCATCGTCGCGCAGGGCGTTTTTGAAGCGCCCTATCTCGCGGAAAGCCTGCGTTACGCCGGCGCCGAGGCGCAGATCGTCGCGGCGGAAGACGCGGCGGACACGTTGCAAAGCCGCCGCGAACGCCTCTTCGACGCCGTCATCGTCGACTGCGCGCTCGGGCCGCATATGACCGCCGAACTGGCGAAGTCCGCGCGCGCGGCGCAGGCGCGACGGCTTTTCCTTCTCTTCTCGCCGCTCGAGCGCCGCGCGTTCGGCGAAGAGGCTTTGTCCGACTTCGACGGCTGGCTGGTGAAGCCGGTGCGGATCGCCTCGCTCATCGCCCGCCTTTCGCAGGAAAGCGCCAAGGCGCCGGCGCAGGAGGAAGGCGCGCAGTCGCAAGCGCTCGCGGGGGTCAACGCGCTCGTCGCTGAAGACAATGAGATCAACGCCCTCATCCTGATGCGGCACCTCGCGAAGCTCGGCGCGAAAGTGACGAGGGCGGCAAGCGGCGCGCTCGCGCTCGCCCGCGCCCGCGAAGCGATCGAAGGCGCCGGCGCGCCCTATGACGTGATCGTCATGGATCTGTTCATGCCGGATTTCGACGGGCGCGAGGCGAGTCTGCGCATTCGCGAGGCCGAAGCGCGCGCGGGCGCCCCGCGCACGCCGATCTTGGTGCTGACCGCCAGCGGGCGCGAGGAGGACGAACGCGCCGCACGCGCCGCGGGCGTCGACGCCTTTCTCACCAAGCCGGTGGAGTTCTCTTCGCTCGCGGCGACGATCCAGGAACTGAGATTGGCGTCGCGCCGAACATAGGCGCGCGGCGCATCCCTCAGACGCCCGGCCGCGCGATCGCGCCGAAGCGTCCCGACTGGTAATCAACGAACGCCTGCCGCAGTTCATCCTGCGAGTTCATCACGAAGGGCCCTTGCTGCGCCACCGGCTCGTCGATCGGTTCGCCGCTCATGAGGATGAGCTTCGCATCCTGTTTGGCGTCAAAGGCGATGTCGCCGCCTTTCTCGTCGAAGACGACGACATCCATGGCGTGCGCGATTTTCTCGCCATTGACGCCGACTTTCCCTTCGAGAATCGCGGCCAGCGCCGTGCGGCCCTGCGGCAGCGTAAATCGCGCGCTTTTTCCGGCGTCGACGCGCATGTCCCAAAGATCGATCGGCGTCGCCGTTTGCGCCGGTCCGCGACGCCCGTCGAATTCGCCGGCGATGACGCGAACGAGGCCGGCGTCGTCGGGCAGATCGACGCGTGGAATATCCTTGTCGAGGAGGGTTTGGTAGCGCGGCGGACTCATCTTGTCGCGCGCCGGCAGATTGACCCAGAGCTGCACGACCTCGAAGCGTCCGCCCGACTTGGCGAAGCTTTCGGAATGATATTCCTCGTGAACGATTCCCGAGGCGGCGCGCATCCACTGCACGTCGCCGGGGCCGATGAGTCCGCCGGCGCCGGTCGAGTCGCGATGCGCGACTTCGCCGTCGAGGACGATCGTCACGGTCTCGAAGCCGCGGTGCGGATGGGCCCCGACGCCGCGGCGCTCGGCGGTTGGCGGAAAGTCGAATGGTCCGGCATAGTCGAACAACAGAAAGGGGCTGACCCGAGCGCCATGCTCGTGATGCGAAAACAGCGAACGGACGGGAAAGCCGTCGCCGACCCAGTGCAGGGAATCGGGGGCGGGGTAAACGCCGATGATTTTTCGCATGACAAAAGCTCCTTGCGGCCTATGTGGGCGGCGATGAGCGAAATGCAATTATGCGCATGGGCCGCAGGCGCGGTCCTTGACGCAGGCGGCCACAAAACCGACAAGTCCGCCCGATGGCGAATCACACCGACGACAACGGCAGACCAAGGACGGTTAGATGGACTGGATCATCCTCTTTATTGGCAGCCTCTGCGAGGTCGGCTGGCTTGTCGGCATGAAATATGCGGAAGGATTTACGCGGCTTTGGCCTTCGGTCATCATGGTGTTTTTCATGGCGGCGAGCGTCGGATGTCTCGGTCTTGCGGTAAAGACGATTCCCGCCGGCACTGCCTATGCCGCATGGACCGGCACGAGCATCGCCGCGGCGACGCTTGTCGGCGTCTATCTGTTCAACGAACAGACCACCGTGCTGCGGCTGGGGTCGATCGCGCTGATCGTTCTGGGCATCATCGGCCTGCGGCTCGGCGGCGTCGACATGAAATAGATGCCGCCCCGACGTTCGCTGAGAGCGCGGCTCGCGAAAAAGTGGGAACAGGAGCGTCGGGACAGACAAGTCGTCAGAAATAGCTCTCAAGCGTTCCGCGCCGGCGCACGTCGAGCGTCGCGCAATGGAACGCGCCGCCGAACGCCGCATAGTGCAGGAAAGGCGTCGGGATCGGCTCGTAGCCCCACTTCTCCATCTGCCGCATCATATTGACGTGATGCGGATCGACGATGACGCGCTTCTCGTCGATCATCAGAATGTTCATGCTGAGCCATTTGCCGCACATCGAGGTGATCGCGAGAATGCGGTCGTTGATCGGATCGGGCTCCGGCGCGACGAGAACGTCCCATTTCTTCAAAATGTCGGGCAGTTCGTCGGGATTGATATATTCGGGATTGATGAGCAGCCGGCCCGGCCCCAGCGGCAGGATCGTCGTGTCGATATGCATCGGGTTCGGGCAGCGGCTCTTGATCTCGTGGATGCGATAGCCCTCGCCAAGATGGCGGCGCAGCCAGTCGATTCCCATGGCGTTCGTCACATTGGAGCGCGTGACGAAAATATCCCGGCCGCAACGGAAGAAATCAGCGGCGTCGAAGACCGGCTCGAATTCGGTGAGGATGTAGCGCAGCGGCTCGCCCTTCTCCGGCAGTTTGAAATCCGGGTCGAAGAGTTCGTCGGTCAGTTGCGGCTTCGGCGCCGACGTCCAGCGCGCGCCGCGACGAAAATAGTCCTTGAGGATTTCGCGATAGCTGTGCGTCTCGAAATAGCGGCAGGGCCAGGCCATCGGCGTTTCCAGAATCTCGTCGCCGAACACCAGCATGGAGTCGCGCGGACAGGAATTGCAGAAGCCGCGCGACGACCAGTGCGGCGTCGAGAATTTCGCCTTGTGATTGACCGCGTCCGGCCGAGTCACCGTGACGCCGAGCGACTCGAGCAGAGCGATAAAGCCGTCGAGCTCCTGCTGCGCCGGCTCGATCATGAATTTCGGAAAGCGGAACCCGGCGGCGAGCGACTGGGCGCGCGCGGCCATGCCGGGAATGTTGCAGGTAACGACCGGATGATCGGAGGGAATGGTCGAGCCTTCGAGGCGTCCGACGATGATCTCCTCCAACGGATCCCATTCGTTATGAGAATTGACCGGACATTCCGCGGCAATCGCGGACCCCATAGATGCATGGATATTCATAATGCGCCCCGGAATCGTTTCCAGCGAGAGACTTCTAGCGCTTTTGAGCTGATCTTCAAGTCGTGGGAAAAAGCGTCCGATTTCTTGAGTTTATCGATGCGCCGGCTGAAGTCCTACTCGTTTTGTTCTCGTTTTGAAGCCCTATTGGCGGCCAGACTATGTCGCCGATCGCGGGCGCGGTCCACTCCGAGGCGTCGCTTGATCCTGCGGCGACTTAACGCTGCGGCGACTTGCGTTTTCTTGCGCCTTGGGCAATAAACCGCGCTTCCTTGAACCGCCCGGCCAGTAAGGGCTGCCGTGGCGGTTCTTTTCGCTCGCGCGAACAGGCGCTCGCCGATCAGGCTGGCGCTTAAAAACAACGGGCGCAGGCCCAGGAGAGCAAAATGCCCAAGCTGAAGACGAAATCGGGCGCCAAGAAGCGCTTCAAGATCACCGGCACAGGCAAGGTGGTCTACGCCCAGCAGGGCAAGCGCCACGGCATGATCAAGCGGACGAACAAGCAGATCAGAAACCTGCGCGGGACGAGCGTGCTGTTCAAGACGGACGGCGACAACGTCAAGAAATACTTCCTGCCGAACGGCTGATCCGCCTCTTAAACGCTTTCCCCGAAGGAGATTCGTCATGGCTCGCGTCAAGCGCGGCGTCACCGCCCACGCCAAACACAAGAAGACATTCAAGGCCGCCAAGGGTTTCTATGGCCGCCGCAAGAACACGATCCGCGCCGCCAAGGCCGCCGTCGACCGCTCGATGCAATATGCGACGCGCGATCGCAAGGCGAAGAAGCGCACCTACCGCGCGCTGTGGATTCAGCGGCTCAACGCCGCCGTGCGCGAACACGGCCTGACCTATTCGCGCTTCATCGACGGGCTCGCCAAGGCGGGCGTGACGGTGGACCGCAAGGTCCTGTCGGAACTCGCCATCCATCAGCCGGAAGCCTTCGCCGCGATCGTGGCGCAGGCGAAATCGGCGGCGCCGCAGGCGGCCTGAAGACCGCTGCATTGAAGTGAACGCAAAGCGCCTGCGGCCCGCGGGCGCTTTTCGTTTTCCGCCGCGGTCGCGGAGGGCGCCAGCTTCGGCTATCGTCCCGACGGATGCGACGATTCCTGCGATATGCAACCGGCTCGCGCGCGCTCGTCGCGATGCTTGTCATTCTCACCGCCGCCGCCGCCGTCGACCCCGGCGCCGCGCTCAATCTCCTGGCGCGCGCGCAATCCTATCGCCTGCTCGGCGACCTCGCCTATGGCGACGGACCAAGGGCGAAACTCGACGTCTATCTTCCCGAGCATATGGGCGCGCCCGGCCCGCTCGTCGTTTTCTTTTACGGGGGACGATGGGCGTCGGGCGAAAAAGCGCAGTATCGCTTCGTCGGCGCCGCGCTCGCCGCGCGCGGCGCGATCGCCGTCATCCCCGACTACAGCCTTTATCCGCCGTCCAGCTTTCCGGTTTTTCTGGAGGACGCGTCGCGCGCGCTGCGCTGGGCGACCGACAATGCCGAAAGGCTTGGGGCCGATCGCTCGCGCATTTTCCTGATGGGCCATTCGGCCGGCGGGCACATCGCCGCGATGCTCGCCTTCGACAAGCGCTGGCTCGCAGCCGTCGACCTTTCGCCGTCACGCGATCTCGCCGGCTTCATCGGACTGGCCGGCGCCTATGATTTCGCGATCGACAGCGATGTGCTGCGCGGAGTCTTCGGTCCGCCCGCCAACGCCGCCGCCACCCAGCCCTTGCGCTATGTCACGCGAGAGGCCCCGCCGGCGCTGCTTCTCGCCGGCGAGGCCGATCTCACCGTGCGGCCGCGAAACACCCGTGCGCTCGCCGCGGCGATCGATGCGGCCGGCGGCGAGGCGCGCGCCCTATATTATCCCGGCGTCGCGCATCGCGAGATCGTCGGCGCATTTTCGCCGCTCTTGCATTTTCTCGCGCCGGTCGCCGACGATGTCATGGCGTTTGTCGTCGCGAAGCGGGCGAAGGCGCATGAAACGAAAGAGCGGCGCGCCGGCGACCGCGACGAGGACGTGCAATGAGCGACACATATGATCTCATCGTCATCGGCGGCGGACCCGGCGGCTATGTCGCCGCGATCCGCGCCGCGCAATTGGGGCTGAAGACCGCGGTCGTCGAGCGCGAACATCTCGGCGGCATTTGCCTGAACTGGGGCTGTATTCCGACGAAGGCGCTGCTGCGTTCGGCCGAAGTCTATCGCCTCGCCAAGGAAGGCGAGCGATTCGGCGTTTCGCCAGGCGCCTTGAGCGCCGACGTCGCGCGCATCGTCGCGCATTCGCGCGAGGCGGCGACGCGGCTCAATGGCGGCGTGGCGTTTCTGCTCAAGAAGAACCAGATCGACGTCATTTGGGGCGAGGCGACGCTTGCCGGAAAGGGAGAGGTGCGCGTCGCCGCGCCGACCAAACCGACCATGCCGCCGCAGGCGCCCGCGCCGAAAACGAGGCTCGACCACGGCGTCTATCAGGCGAAACACATCATCATCGCGACCGGCGCGCGCCCGCGCGTCCTGCCGGGCCTCGAGCCCGACGGGAAACTCATCTGGACCTATTTCGAGGCGATGAAGCCGGAGCGCTTTCCAAAATCGCTGCTCATCGTCGGCGCCGGCGCCATCGGCGTCGAATTCGCCTCCTTCTACCGGACGTTCGGCGTCGAAACTATTCTCGTCGAAGCGCTGCCGCATATTCTCCCGAGCGAAGACGAAGAAATCGCCGCTTTGGCGCATCGTTCGTTCAAGAAGCAGGGAATCGACATTCGCGTCGCGACGACGGTGACGGGCGTCGAGAAAAAAGCCGACAGCCTCGCCGTGACGCTGAAAGGGCCCGACGGCGAAATTCAGACGCTCGACGTCGAGCGCGCGCTGTCGGCGATCGGCGTCGTCGCCAATGTCGAGAACCTCGGTATGGAGACGCTGGGCGTCGCGCTCGAGCGCGGCGTCGTCAAGATCGACGGCTTAGGCCGCACCAATGTCGAAGGCGTTTACGCGATCGGCGATGTCGCCGGCGGTCCGATGCTCGCCCATAAGGCGGAGCATGAGGGCGTCTCCTGCGTCGAGGCGATCGCCGGATTGGACGCTCATCCGCTCGACAGATCGCGCGTGCCGGGCTGCACCTATTGTCACCCGCAAGTCGCTTCCGTCGGCCTGACCGAAGCGAAGGCGAAGGAGCAGGGGTTTGAAGTGAAGATCGGCCGCTTCCCCTATCTCGCCAATGGCAAGGCGATCGCTCTTGGCGAACTCGAAGGCCTTGTCAAGACGGTCTTTGACGCGAAGAGCGGACGGCTGCTCGGCGCGCATCTCTTCGGCGTCGAAGCGACGGAGCTGATCCAGGGCTTCGTCATCGCCATGAATCTCGAGACGACCGAAGAAGAGCTGATGCGCACGATCTTCCCGCATCCGACGCTGTCGGAAACCATGCATGAAAGCGTGCTCGCCGCCTTCGGTCGCGCGATTCACGTGTAAGGCGAATGCGTATGTCATTCCCGCCGGGCCGCAGGCCCGACCGGGAATCCAGAACTTAAGACAGTGGATTTTGCTCTGGATCCCCGATCGCGCTTCGCGCGTCGGGGATGACAAGCGGAGGCAAATTGCTACGACGTGCGAGCGTCGGGCCTTAGCCCGTCAGCTCTGCAGCACATAGGTTCCCGGCGCATCGCAAAGCGCTACGCCCGTCGCAGGCGGCGCAACCGGCGGGCCGGAACGCGCGGCGAGCCAGGCGCTCCATTCCGGCCACCACGAGCCTTCCCCAACGGTCGCGATTTTCGTCCACTCGTCGGGGGCGGCGTAATGCTCGCCGTCCACTCTGCTTGTAAAGCGGTAGCCGCCGCGCTTCCTTTCAGGCTCGGAAACGATGCCGGCGTTATGCCCGCCGCTTGTCAGCAGGAAGGTGATTTCGGCGTCGGCGAGCAGGTGAATCTTGTAAACCGAGCGCCAGGGGGCGACATGATCGCGCTCCGTGCCGACAGCGAAGATCGGCGCGGAAATTTCGCTGAGCGCGACGGCGCCGCCATTGGCGCGGAGCCGGCCCTCGGCGAGATCATTGTTGAGGAAGAGCCGCCGTAGATATTCCGAATGCATCTTGTAGGGCATGCGCGTCGCGTCGGCGTTCCAGGCCATCATGTCGGTCATCGGCTCGCGTTCGCCCATCAGATAGGACTTGAGCGCATAGGACCAGACGAGATCGTTGGAGCGCAGCAGCTGAAAGGCGCCGGCCATTTCCTTGGAATCGAGAAAGCCGTGCTCCCACATCAAATCCTCGAGGAAAGCGAGCTGGCTCTCATTGACGAAGAGCGTCAGTTCGCCGGCTTCAGAGAAATCGGTTTGCGCCGCGAGCAGGGTCACGCTCTTGAGACGATCGTCATTGTCCCGCGCCATGGCGGCGGCGGCGATGGCGAGCAGCGTTCCGCCCAGGCAATAGCCGGCCGCATGAATCTTTCGGTCCGGCATGAGTTGCAAAATCGTGTCGAGCGCCGCCATGACGCCGAGCCGGCGATAGGCCTCCATGTCGAGGTCACGATCCTCGGCGCTCGGATTGCGCCAGGAAATCATGAATACGGTGAAGCCTTGCTCGATGAGATAGCGAACGAGCGAATTATGCGGCGACAGATCGAGAATGTAATATTTCATGATCCAGGCGGGCGTGATGAGCACCGGCTCGGGCCGCACCGTCTCGCTCGACGGCGCATATTGGATGAGTTCGATCAACCGGTTGCGATAGATCACCTTGCCGGGCGTCACCGCGACATTCTTGCCTGGAACGAAAGCGTCGGCGCCGACAGGCCGTTCGCCGCCGGCGCGGCGCTCCATGTCTTCGAGGAGATTCTGCAGGCCATAGACGAGATTGACGCCGCCGGTCTCGAACGTTCGTTGCAGCGCCTCGGGATTCGTCAGCAGGAAATTCGACGGCGAGAACATGTCGAGCAATTGCCGCGAGGCGAATTCGACGACGTTTTCATGCTGCTTGGTGACGCCGCCGATGCCCGTCGTGGCGTTGTGCCACCACTGCTGATTGAGCAGAAAACCCTGGTAGAGCAGCGCATAGGGCCAAGTCCGCCACGCTTCGCCGGCAAATCTTTTATCCTGCGGCAGCGGCTCGATGCAGGGCGCGGCGTTCGGCTGCAACGCGCAGCGCGAGGCGTAATTGGCGAATCGCCAGCTTTTGCGCATCGCCTTTTCGGCAAGCTGCATCTGCTTTCCTGGCGCGGTCGCGAGATGCGCCGCCCAATCCCAATAGGCGCCCGCCATGGCGGCGGGCGAGAGTCCGCCGGTCAGATGCGCGACGCTTGCGTGAAGCGAGCGGTCGATGACGTCGCTCAACGCGGCGTAGCCGTATGATTCGCTGTCGCTGGCGCGTTCTGCGGCCAGAAAGGCGCTTGGCCATGCTTCGACGAAGGCTTTCGATGCGAGGCGCGGAAAGTCATGGACAGGGGAGGAGTGGCGAAGGCTGGAAGATGCCTGCTCTGCGCGCGCAGGGTTCGTCTGCGCAGCATTGGGGTGCTCTGTCATCAACGTCCTTTAAGCGGAGGCGCTCGACTGGATTCTGATTCTATTTCGGCCGATGCTGCGCCGCAAACATTGTGTTTCGCGGGCTTGGCCGGGAGGCGAGCGCTACCATGTCCTTGTGAAGGAATGCCGACCGCTTAGGAGACCCCTATGAGAGCCATCGCCGCAGCCGCCTTATTGACTCTCGTCTCAAGCGCCGCGCTCGCCGCTCTCAAGCCTGGAGACGCTGCGCCCGACTTCAATCTGGAGGCCGCGCAGGGCGGCAAGGCGTTCTCCTTCTCGCTGCGGCAGGCGCTCGCGAAGGGTCCGGTCGTGCTCTATTTCTATCCAAAGTCGTTCACGAGCGTCTGCACCATTGAGGCGCATGAATTCGCCGAAGCCATGGATGAATTCGCCGCCATGGGCGCCAGCGTCATCGGCGTGTCGAGCGACAAGATCGCCGTTCAGCGCGAATTCTCGTCGAAGGAGTGCCGGGACAAATTCCCGGTCGGCGCCGATCCCGGCTTTACGGTCATCAACGCCTATGATGCGGCCTTCAAGGTTCCGATCGCGGGCGCGATGTTCGCCAACCGCATCTCCTACGTCATCGCGCCCGAAGGGAAGATTCTCTCGGTCGTCGAGGACTCGGGCGCGACGGCGCATATTCGGAACGCGCTTGCGGTCCTGAAGCATTGGCGCGATTCGCAGAGCAAGTGAGACCGCGTCCTGCGATCAACGGCGGCGAATCAGCCAGCGCAACAGAACGACCTGCGCCAGCAGCGCCGCGAAATGCGTGTTCCAGTTGACGAAGATCGCGCAGGGCTCGTTCTCGTCGCCGCAGCCGAAGCTTGTTTCGAGCGCGGGATCGAGCAGCCATCCGATTGGCGCGCCGAGCGGAAAGGAGAGCGCCCGCATCGCCTGACGCGCGAATCGCCCGGTGGCGCGCAAGCGTTCCGAGAGATCGTAATCGTCGTAAGCTGTAGCATAGATCGCCAGGACGGCGATCGAGAGCGCGACGGTCGCGATCGCATAGGCCAGCCATGCGACGCGCAGCAACCGTTCTCGCCCGTCTTGCGGCGGGCCGCCGCTCACCCCTTCTTCGGGCGAATGCGGATGATCACGTCGCAGCCGACGATTTCCATCCCCTCGGGCGGCGCCGGCAGTCGCGCGAATTCGACCGAGCCGTCGGCGGCGTCGAACATGCGGCCCGACCCTTCATCCATGAAATGATGATGCGGCGAGATGCGGGTGTGGAAGTAGGTGCGCGGCCCCTGCACGGCGATCTCGCGCAACAATCCGGCTTCCGCGAATTGGTTGAGCGTGTTGTAGACCGTGGAGAGCGACATGGTCAGACCGGCTTCGCGCGCCTCGGCGTGCAAGGCTTCGGCGCTGACATGCCGGTCGCCGTTGCCGAACAGCAGCCGGCTCAGGGAGAGCCGCTGAACGGTTGGACGCAGACCGGCGGCGCGCAGCCGCGTTTTCAGGTCCGAGACCTTGGTCGCGCTATCGGGAGATTGATCGCGCAGTTTGATCGAGCGGCCAAAACTTGTAGTCGAAGGTTGATGAGTCATTCTTCGTGACAGGCGAGCATCACTCGCTCCCTATTCCTACATTAAGCTTTTTTTAGTAGAGGGCAGCGCCCGTCCCCTGTCAAACGAAATGGCGGAAGGTGTAATATTTCCAAAGAAGCAGCAAAGGACCGGCTAATGACGCGGCGCCTTGAGCCAATACTCTGTGCAAGCATCGATCGACGCCGATTGCTCGGCGCGTCGATTCATGCGGTCGGCGCTTTCTGGCTGGCCGGCGGCCGCGCCAAAGCCGACACGTTCGAGGCGTTTTTGCAGGGCCTGTGGCCGTCGGCGCAGGCCGCCGGCGTCTCGCGCGAAACCTTCGAGGCGGCGATCGCCGGACTTGCGCCTGACCCGTCGATTTCGACGAAGCCGCGCGCGCAGGCCGAATTCATCGTCTCGATTCCCGCCTATCTCGCCGGCGCTGTGACGAATGGCCGCGTCTCGCGCGGCCGCGCCGTCGCCGCGGAGCTCGCCGGTCCCTTGGGTCGAGCCCAGGCCCGCCACGGCGTTCCAAGCGAAATCGTCGTCGCCATTCTGGGCGTCGAAAGCAATTTCGGAACTGCGGCGGGCGGGGCCGACGCGCTGCGCGTCCTGGCGACGCTTGCCTGGCAGGGCCATCGCGCCGAGACTTTCATCGACGAATTCGTCGCGGCGCTCGTCATGCTCGAAAAGGGCTACGCGACGCGCGCGCAATTGCGCGGCTCCTGGGCCGGCGCGATGGGCCAGCCGCAATTCATGCCCTCCGCCTATCTCAAATTCGCGGAAAGCGATGAAGGTGGCGGCGCGCCGGACATCTGGCGCTCGCGCGCCGACTCTGTCTCGTCCATCGCCAATTTCCTGGCGAAATCCGGCTGGGTCGCGGGATTGCCCGCGGTCATCGAAGTTCGGCTGCCGGACGGTTTCGACTATGCGGCGTTCGATCTCGATTTCGCCCGCTGGCGGGCGCTCGGCGTCACCCGCGCCGACGGCGGCGCGTTGCCGGCGAACGGCGCGGCGAGCCTCTATCTGCCGACCGGCGCGGGCGGCCCCGCCTTTCTGATTACCGACAATTTCGAAGTCATCCGCCAATACAACACGTCCGACGCCTATGCGATGTCGGTCGCGCTGCTCGCCGACCGCATCGCCGGGCGCGAGATTCCGCGCGCGCCCTGGCCGAAGGTCGCGCCGCTGCCGACCGCCGACGTCAAGGCGATGCAGCAGCTCCTGAGCGCGCGCGGACTCTATCAGGGAACCTTCGACGGCAAGCTCGGCCGCGCGAGCCGCAACGCCGTCCACGCCTTTCAATTGAGCGCGGGGATTCAGCCCGCCGACGGCTTTGCGACCAAGGAGGTTCTGGCGCGGCTGCGCGGGCGTTAACTCTGCGTCGGTTCAGATGTCGAGATCGCGGTAGACGGAGACTTCCCTTTCGCGCGCGGTTCGCGCCGCGTCGCCGGCGCGAATGCCGCGCCAGACGTCGAAAGCCATCACCAGCGTCGTGAACAGGCCGGACAGTTTTCCGATAATGAAGCTGAAGGGAAAGATCAGCCGATCCGGCGCAAGAATGAATTGCCCGCCAAGAAAGATGAGCGCGGCGTTGATGAAATAGGCCGGCCGAAACAGCGATTTCTCCTCCCACGCGCTTTGCGCATAGCTTCGCGAGTTCTTCTTCACCGCGCGGTTGTAGGCGGGATTTGAAAACAGGCCCCCGAACCGCCGTTTGGGGGGAAGCGCATTGGGTCCCGCGAGCAGCGCGCGATAGCTCTGACGCACTGAGGCATGCGCAAGCAAGGCGAGGACGATATTGGCGAGCGTGAAGGCGATTTTGAGCTGGACGAAGGAGAAGGAGAGCTGCGCAGCGAGGTCGACGAAAAACAGATGCGTGAAGGCGTTCAGCGCGAAAGCCGAGCGATGATAGCTCGCGCGGTTGATGTCCTGCGTCTTCTCGTCGGTGAAGGCCGCGCCGGCCTTGGTCTCGGCGCGTTCTTTGAGCACCAGACGGTCATAGTCGTCGGTCTTGAAGCGCTTGGCGATTTCGTCGATCGTCTGGTTTGGCGTACCGCGCTTGATCTTGAAGGTCGCCTTGCTGAGGAAGGCGGAAATCCACGTGAAGAGGCCGCGCGCCTTGGCGTAATGCGCCGTGATCGAAGTGAGAAAATCGGGCTCTCCCGCCATTGCGCGCACCTAAGCTGAATTGCTCGTTCCGCTATTGTTATAGCGGCAACGCGCGCCGGCGCCGACCCATTGCCGCCCCGTCGCCGCCCGTTGGCCGCCCCTTGGCCGCAGGTTGATCCGGTTCGGCCTCTTGGCCATATTTAGGCCTTCCGATCCTCGCGCCTCCGTTTCTTGAGGAGTCGCCGACCCCGTAAGGTGTCCCGACATGTTCAGCGCCTCTCCGACGCCTCGCTCGATCGCCGAAGCCGGCGCGCCCGCCCGAACGGCGGAAACGCTGCCGGAATGGAATCTCGCCGATCTTTATCCCGCGACCGATTCGCCGCAGGTCGCGGCCGATCTCGCCAGGGCCGCGCGAGAGGTTGCGCAATTCGGCAAGGAATATCGCGGGCGGCTCCAGTCGCTTGCGCAAGGCGCCGACGCCAGCGCCGAGCTTGGCGCGGCGGTTGAGCGTTATGAGGCGCTGCAGGATTTGCTCGGGCGGCTGATGTCCTTCGCCGGCCTTCTCTACAGCGGCGACACGACCGACCCGGCGCGGGCCAAATTCTATGGCGACGTGCAGGAGAAAGTCACCAATGCCTCGGCGCAGCTGCTCTTCTTTCAGCTCGAACTCAATCGCCTGGACGACGCCACGCTGATGGCGGCGGCGAGCAATGCGCCGCTCTCGCGCTGGAAACCCTGGCTGGAAGACATCCGCAAGGAGAAGCCTCACGAACTCGAAGACAGGCTCGAAGAGCTGTTCCATGAAAAATATATTTCAGGCGCCGCCGCCTGGAACCGTCTCTTCGACGAAACGATCGCGTCATTGCGCTTCAAGGTTGGGGACAAGGAACTCGCGATCGAACCCGTGCTCAATCTCATGCAGGATCCGCGCGAAGAGACGCGGCGAGAAGCGGCCGAAGCGATCGGCAAGACGCTGAAAAACAATCTGCGGACCTTCTCGCTTATCACCAACACTTTGGCGAAAGACAAGGAAATCTCCGATCGCTGGCGCGGCTTCGAGGACGTAGCCGACTCGCGCCATCTCTCCAATCGCGTCGAACGAGAGGTCGTCGAAGCGCTCGCCCAGGCGGTGGAGACCGCCCATCCACGCCTGTCGCATCGCTATTACAGGCTCAAGGCGAAATGGTTCGGCAAGGAGGCGCTCGACTATTGGGACCGCGGCGCGCCGCTGCCGGCGACGCCGGCCAAGCGCTATTCCTGGCCCGAGGCGCGCGAAATCGTGCTTGACGCCTACAACGGTTTTGCGCCGCGCATGGCGGAGATCGCCGGCCGCTTCTTCGATCAAAATTGGATCGACGCGCCGGTGCGTCCCGGCAAGGCGCCGGGCGCCTTCTCGCATCCGACCGTCCCCTCCGCCCATCCCTATGTGCTGCTGAATTTTCAGGGCAAGACCCGCGACGTGATGACGCTCGCGCATGAACTCGGCCATGGCGTGCATCAGGTGCTTGCGGCGCGGCAGGGCGCCTTGATGGCGCCGACGCCGCTCACGCTCGCGGAGACGGCGTCCGTCTTCGGCGAAATGCTGACCTTCCGCGCCCTCATCGCCCAGGCGTCGGACAAGGCGCAAAAGCGCGCGCTGCTCGCGTCGAAAGTCGAGGACATGCTCAACACGGTGGTGCGGCAGATGGCGTTCTACGCCTTCGAGCGAAAGGTGCATAAAGAACGGCGCGAGGGCGAACTGACCGCGGACCAGATCTGCGATTTATGGATGAGCGTGCAGGGCGAAAGCCTCGGCCCTTCGATCCGGCTGGGCCCCGGCTATGAAACCTTCTGGGCCTATATTCCGCATTTCATCCATTCGCCGTTCTACGTCTATGCCTACGCGTTCGGCGATTGTCTGGTGAATTCGCTCTATGGCGTCTATCAGAAGGCGCATGAAGGATTCGCCGAGCGCTATTTTGCGTTGCTCGAAGCGGGCGGCGCCAAGCCATATGCCGAGCTTCTCAAGCCCTTCGGATTGGACGCGCGGGATCCGGCGTTCTGGAACATCGGCCTTGAAATGATCGAGGGTCTGATTGCCGAACTCGAGGCGATGGAGGACGCGTAGATCGCATTCACGAATCTTCGATTCATGAATGCGATCTAGAGCGCGTTGCGAAAAAGTGGGAACCGGTTTTTCGTATAGAGCGCGCTCTAAACTTTTGAAATCGATCACGTTGTCTGCGTTTAGGCGATTCCGCCTAAACGCAGCGTGATCTAGTTTCTTGAATTGACGCATTTTCTACGCCGAACCGGCATCCACTTCGGCGGAAAATGCTCTAATCGGCGCGATACGACGCGCGCCAAACAAAAACGCCGGCGTTGAGCCGGCGTTTGTTGTTGGAAGAAGCTGTGTCAGGCGCTTAATTCTGGCCGCCTCTGATCACGATTTTTTCGCCGTCGCAGGCAGCTTCGCCAATATATACGTTGTGGGCGCCCTCGACGGGCTTGCCGGTCCATACGCAATTCTTCTTGGAATCGGTGCGGTCCATGAGTTTGAGCGTGTAAACGCCGCCTGTGAGTTCGCCCTCAAGCTTGTAGGTGAGCACGGAGCCGTTATCGAGTTGCAATTCGCCCTTGCCGGAAACCTTGTCGCCTTCCGTCGCGACGGTCCAGGTGCCCTGCGCGCGCTTGATGCCTGCCTTATTCGCTTCGGTCACATTCCACTGCGCGGCATAGGCCGATGCGCTAAAGGCGACGGCGGCAAGGGCCGTCGTCAAAGCAAGCTTGATCATTTTTTGTGCTCCCATAGAGTGTTGTGATGAGCAGCATATCGGCCGCAGCGCCAACTGGGGCTTGTGAAATGCGGCTATCAAGCCTTTTTTTGCGTCCGTGCGTTAAGACGCGCGAACGACGGCGGCACCTCACGTGATATGCCACAGGAAGTCAATTAATTTCGCCCGGACCAGCGTCAAGCGCGGGGCGTTAAGGGAAGTCGAATGACCGAAGAAAACTGGCGTCGCGTGGACGACTACATCGCCGCGGCGTTGATCTCGAAGGACGAAGCACAGGAAGAAACGCTCGCCGCCAATGCGCGCGAACGTCTTCCGGCGATCGACGTGTCCCCGCCGCAGGGCAAATTGCTGTATTTGCTCGCCCGCGCCATCGGCGCGAGACGCATTCTCGAAATCGGAACGCTCGGGGCCTATTCGACGATCTGGCTGGCGCGGGCGGCGGGCGACGGCGGCAAGGTCGTCACCTTCGAAGTGGATCCGCGGCATGCCGAGGTCGCCCGCGACAATATCACGCGTGAAGGCATGAGCGCGCGCGTCGATCTGCGCGTCGGTCCCGCGCTCGACATGTTGCCGCTGCTTGAAGCGGAGCGCCCGGAGCCCTTCGATCTCGCCTTCATCGACGCCGACAAGCCGAGCAACGCCGCCTATTTCGCCTATGCGCTGAAGCTCTCTCGGCCCGGCGCGCTGATCGTCGTCGACAATGTCGTGCGGGAGGGCGCCGTCGCCGACGCTTCCGCGACGGACGGCGGCGCGCTCGGGGCGCGCGCGCTGTTTGAGGCCGTCGCCGCCGAGCGGCGGGTCGAGGCGACGGCGGTGCAGACCGTCGGCGCCAAGGGATGGGACGGCTTTCTGATCGCGCGCGTCAAATAGCCGATTTCGCGGGGCGCTTCAGACGCTTTCGAACGCCCTTTTCGCGCCGCGCCGTTTGCGGCGCAGAGGCGCGCCGTCGGCGCCGAACAGGGCGGCCTCGACCTGGTTGCCGAGGTCGTCATAGCGCCAGGAGATCCTGGCCGCGCCAAGGTCCTTGCGGACGGTCGGCTTGCCCTCGGCGTTGAAATAGGCCTCTTCGACCTGATTGCCCTTGTCGTCATAGAAGCGCGCCACCCGGGCGGCGCCCAGGCTCTTGCGCTTCATCGGGCGCCCGTCATGGTCGAAATAGGTCTCGACCACCTCCATCCGTCCGCGCGTCGGCGCCGGGCCGGCGATGGCTTCGGGCGCGACGCGGATGTCGCCGTCGCTTGCGGCGGTGAGCTTCCCGTTCTGGGAGCAGCGCAGCTCTCCCGAACCGGCGCGGCGCGTCGTCTTAACGAGGCGCGTCGACATATGAGTTTTCTGTTCCATGATCCCAAATCGCTGGGCGGTCCGATGCTCGTCGCCGCCGCCAGTCTGAAAACTGAGCGGCGCATGCGCGCTAGACGACGCATGCCGACAAACGAGGGAAACGCTTTTCTGACTCCCCGCCGCCGGCTTGCCGGCGCATCGGGCGTGAGGCCGCGGACGCGGCAAGCGTCAGATCAGGATCGGCGGCGCGCGGGAGCCGAGAGGCGGCGTCGACGCCTCGGGGGAGAGGGAGGTCTCGTCAAAGGCGAGGTTGATCGTCGAGTAGGACGCCGGCGGTCGCGGTTCGCCCACGAAGGCTGACGCCGCCGTCGCGCCGCCAAACGACGCGCAATGCACCACGCAGCAGACGTCGCCGCCTTGCCGCGCCGGACGCGCCGGCGTCGCCGGATCGCCGGACAGCGGTCCGGACGATTTATTGAAGCAGATGGCGCTGGCGAAAAGGCCGGAATTGCGCCCGCTGAACGACACGCCAATTGCGAAGCCTTGCAAAGCAAGCAGATAGGCGACGAGCAGCGTGACTGCCGTCGATCCGCACTGCCAAGTTTTGACTTCGCTGCGACCGCTCATAACGGATCAAAGCTATTCACTGATTCCGTTAAGGTCAATGGCGGCGCCGGTCGCGCCGCCGTCAGGGGCTCCAGGGCCGGGCGTCTTGCGGCGCGCGCTCCAGGGCCTTTTGCGCCTCGATGGCGTTGAAAAGAGCGCCTAACGCCTCCTTGACGCCGGCGCCGCTCGCCGATGAAAGCATCAAGGGCGCCGCCTGCCGCCCGGCGTCGGTTTGCGGCCCTGACGAGGCGATCGCCCGCTTCAGCCGCTCCCGCTGCTTCTTGAGATGATCCGCGTCGACTGCGTCAATTTTTGAAAGCGCAATAATTTCAGGTTTCTCTGCGAGGCCGGCGCCATAGGCGGCGAGTTCGGCCCGGACGATTTTGTAATCCTTGCCGGCGTGTTCGCCGGTCGCGTCGATAAGATGCAGCAGCGCCCGGCAGCGCTCGATATGGCCGAGAAACCGGTCGCCGAGCCCGTGACCCTCATGCGCGCCCTCGATCAGTCCGGGAATATCGGCGAGCACGAACTCCCTGTCGCCGCTGCGCACGACTCCGAGGCCCGGATGAAGCGTGGTGAAGGGATAGTCGGCGATTTTGGGTTTCGCCGCCGTCACCGCAGCGAGAAATGTCGATTTGCCGGCGTTCGGCAGGCCGATGAGTCCGGCGTCGGCGATCAGCTTCAGCCGCAGGACGATGGTGCGCTCCTCGCCCACCTGGCCGGGATTGGCGCGCCGCGGCGCCCGATTGGTCGATGTGGTGAAATGGGCGTTGCCGAAGCCGCCGTTGCCGCCCTTGCAGATGACGACGCGCTGGCCGACCTCGGTCATATCGGCGATGAGCGTCTCTTCGTCCTCTTCGAAGATTTGGGCGCCGACCGGCAGTTTCAGAACCGCGTCGGCGCCGCGTCCGCCGGCGCGGTTCTTGCCCATACCATGGGTGCCGGTCTTAGCCTTGAAATGCTGCTGATAGCGGTAATCGATCAGCGTGTTCAGCCCCTCGACGCAGAGAGCGACGACATCTCCGCCGCGCCCGCCGTCGCCGCCATCCGGCCCGCCGAATTCGATGAATTTCTCGCGCCTGAACGAGACGCATCCGGCGCCGCCGTCGCCGGACCGCACGTAAACGCGGGCTTGATCGAGGAATTTCATCTTCCGCTCAGGTCGAAGGAAAGCGCGGCCGGCGCGCGCCGAACAGGGTATGCGCCTCGCCGCGCTTCAATTCGAAGAGCTCCACGTCGATGTCGCCGCCGCGCGCCGGCGCCGCCAATATGCCGCGCCCGATGCGCCGAAATCCGAGCTTCTCATGGATGTGCAAGGAAAGCGCATTATCCGGCCGCGACGAGGATACGATCCGGTCGAGCGAGGTGAGTCCGAAGGCGAGGTCGATCAGCGCCCGCGCCGCTTCGGTCGTGTAGCCCTGTCCCCAATAGGTCTTCCCCAGCCAAAAGCCGAGGGTGGCCGCGCCGCGGCGGTCGGCGCCGTGCAGGCTGACGAGGCCGATCGGCTCGTCCGGTCGGTTCTTCGGCGTGACGACGAGATGCAGGCCGCCGCCGGCGGCGTTCTCCAGTCGCGCTGATTTGATGAAGGCGTCGGCGTCATGCGCTTCATAGGGGTGGGGAATGCTCGCGGTCATCAGCGCGACGTCGGGATCGCCGACATGCCGGCGAATCTCCTCGGCGTCCGCCGCGCGCGGCCAGCGCAGCCACAGCCGCTCGGTTTCGAGCCGGAAAACGTCGTCGTGGGTGATTTCGGGAAACATCCAACGCTCCAAGCGATATTCGGAAATTTTGGCCTAAAAGCCATTAAAGAGAGCGTTCTCCCTAATGGCCCGCTACGGCTTTTCCGGACATCTCGCCTGGAACGTTTCCCGCCTGGCTCGCCAGCAAGCGGGTCGAGACGACCGTAATCCGCCGGAAGATCGGCGGCGGGTCGTCCCTACCGCCTTACTCCGCGGCCTGCGCCGGCGTTACCGAGACGCTGGAGCGTCCGCCGCTTGACTTGAATTCGACGACGCCGTCGACCAGGGCGAACAGCGTATGGTCCGTGCCCATGCCGACATTGCGGCCAGGATGCCATTTGGTGCCGCGCTGGCGCACGATGATATTGCCGCCGACGACCGATTCGCCGCCGAATTTCTTGACGCCGAGGCGCCGGCCGTCCGAATCGCGGCCGTTGCGCGACGAGCCGCCTGCCTTCTTGTGAGCCATTGTTTCGCTCCGATTGTCCGTTGCGGCTGCGCCGCTTTGTGCCTGTGTCGCGAGAGGAGCTTAGCCCTCGATCGCGGTGATCTTCACCAGCGTCAGGTCCTGACGATGACCGCGCTTGCGCTTTGAATTCTGCCGGCGACGCTTTTTGAAGGCGATCGACTTGGGGCTGCGGGTCTGCTCGGCGATCTCGCCAGAGACTTTCGCGCCCGCGACGGTCGGCGCGCCAATCCTGGGGCTGTCGCCGCCCAGCATCAGCACTTCGTCGAAGGTGACGGCGTCGCCCGGCGCGCCGTCGAGCGCCATGACGGTGATCACGTCCCCGGCGGCGACGCTATATTGCTTGCCGCCTGTTTTGATGACTGCGAACATCTTGTTGTCCTGTGTTCGTCCCGGCTCTGGCGTTACCGCCGGCCGGCTTTTTGGCAGTTGGTTTTATTCCGCTTCGCTTTCGCGCGCAGGCGCAAATGAAAAACGCGGCGAAACCGCCGCGCCGAAGCGAAGTTCATCTACTCTCGAAAGGCGGCGCCTGTCAAATTGTCGGCGGCTGCGAAAAGGAAAGCATGGCGCATCGCGGGCCGCGCGATTTCTTCGGCTATTTGAAGCAGCCGCTGGCCTGCATCTGGGCGAACCAGACGGCGCAGGCCGCCTTGGCGCGCTCATGGCCGCGTCGCCGATAACCGCCATAGCCGGGACCATAGCCGCCATAGCCGGGGCCATAGGCTGGACCGTCGTCGCCGTCGTAGCCCCCGTAATCGCCATAATCCCCATAGGGGCCGCCCGGGTAGGCGTGGCCGTACCCGCGCCGATAGGCGAACTGGTTTTGGCGAACGCAATTATTGTAGTTCTGCGCGATGGCGAGGCAGAGCGGCACATTGGCCGATCTGGCGGCCGGCGACGCGAATATCGCCGCCGCGCAGGCGGCGCCGATAAAGGTCCAGGTGACGAGGCGCATGTCGGCGCGTCCTTGAATGCGCCCCACAAGGCGCTGATGGCCGCTGATTGTCCGCCATATTGCCGGGACGCCGCTTAAGCCAAGCTGAACGGCGGCGGCTCGACCGTCTGAATTCACCAGCCGGCGATGCGTTTGCAGGAGGCGTCGCCCGCGCCGAAGGCGTAATGGTCGCCGCAGGCGAAGGCGACTGGCGGCTCGCCCGACTGCTCGAAAAGGTCGTAGCCTTCCTTCAGGTTTTTCCAGAAGGCGGTCCAATGCTCGTTATTGCCGCTCGCGCCGACGAAGGCGAGCCAGCCGCCGCCGGTCTCGCGGGCGAGCGCCTGCTCGGTCATCCGGAAGGGAAAGATGTGCAGCTGCACTTCCTTCTGCCCGGCGCGCAGCGCCGCCTCGACGAAGGCGTAGATTTCCTCGATGCCGCGGTCGGTCATGGCGAAACAGCCGACTGATTTGCAGGCGCCATGGACCATGACGAGGCCGCCGGTCCGGCCGTTCTGACGGTCGAAGGCGTTGGGATAGCCGACGTTGAAGGCCCGATGATAGTTGGAATTGGGATGGAGCTGTTTCGCCGAAACGCTGTAGAAGCCTTCCGGCGACTGGTAGTCGGCTTCCTTGACCTTGGGGCCGAGCCTGCCCGACCATTTGCAGATCGGATAGGTCCTATAGAGCTGGAAGCGGGCGTTGCTCTTTCTCAGCCATAGCTCGAGCTGGCCTTCCTGCTTGAAAATCCGAACGAAGACCTGGTCGCCCATGCCGTAACGGACCGGCGCCTCCTGCTGAAAGGCTTCCTCCGGCGCCGCCCGCAAGGTCGGCTCGACGGCCCGCGCCACTTGGGTCGGATGCGCCGGATCGGCCGGTCCCGCCGGCGTCGCCTCGAGCGCGGCGCTCGCCGACGCTTGCTGCGGCCCGGCCGGGGGCGCAGTCGCGGCCGCCGGCGCAGCTTCCGCCTGTGGCGGCTCGGCGGGCGCCGCCGCGGCGGCCTCGGCGAAGCGGATCGCCAGTTCGGCGAGATCGGCCGGCCGCAGCGGCGGCAGCGGCATGGGTTTCTCGGCGGCGGGGGGCGGTGC
>JAKFXD010000098.1 GCA_021731565.1 Methylocystis sp.
CGTCGTCGCTGATCGCGGCGCCATGCTTGGCGATGGCGGCGGCGTCTTCCCGCCATTCGATCGGCGTCGGCTGGGAGACCAGCGCATGCCGCAGCACTTCCTCCATGCGCGCGACCGGGACAATCTCGAGGCCGTTCTTCACCGCGTCGGGGATTTCCGCCAGATCCTTGGCGTTCTCCTCGGGGATCAGCACCTTCTTCAAGCCGCCGCGCAAGGCCGCCAGCAGCTTCTCCTTCAAGCCGCCGATCGGCAGCACCCGGCCGCGCAGGGTGATCTCGCCGGTCATGGCGATCTCGCGCTTCACCGGAATGCCGGTGATGATCGAGACGATGGCGGTCGCCATCGCCACGCCCGCCGACGGCCCATCCTTGGGCGTCGCGCCTTCCGGCACATGCACATGGAAGTCGCGGCGATCGAAGATCGGCGGCTCGACGCCGAAGTCGACCGCGCGCGAGCGCACATAGGACGCCGCCGCCGAAATCGACTCCTTCATCACGTCGCGCAGATTGCCGGTGACCGTCATCTTGCCCTTGCCGGGCATCATGACGCCTTCGATCGTCAGCAGTTCCCCGCCGACCTCGGTCCAGGCAAGTCCGGTCACGACGCCGACCTGATCCTCGAGTTCGGCCTCGCCATAGCGGAATTTCGGCACGCCGAGATAGTCCGCGATGTTCTCGTTGTCGACGACGACCTTCTCCTTCTTCTTGAGGAGAATTTCCTTCACCGCCTTGCGCGTCAGATTGGAGATTTCGCGCTCGAGATTGCGCACGCCCGCTTCGCGCGTGTAGCGGCGGATGAGCGTGAGCAGACCGTCGTCGGCGATCATCCATTCTTCAGGCGCAAGGCCATGCTTATGCACCGCGTTGGGGATGAGGTGCCGGCGCGCGATCTCGACCTTCTCGTTTTCCGTGTAGCCGGCGATGCGGATGATTTCCATACGATCCATCAGCGGCGGCGGAATGTTGAGCGTATTCGCCGTCGTGACGAACATCACGTTCGAAAGGTCGTAGTCGACCTCGAGGTAATGGTCGTTGAACGTGGCGTTCTGCTCAGGGTCCAGCACTTCGAGCAGGGCCGATGACGGATCGCCGCGGAAGTCCATGCCCATCTTGTCGATTTCGTCGAGCAGGAAGAGCGGATTGGAGGTCTTCGCCTTGCGCATCGACTGGATGATCTTGCCGGGCATCGAGCCGATATAGGTGCGCCGATGTCCGCGGATTTCCGCTTCGTCGCGCACGCCGCCAAGCGACATGCGCACGAATTCGCGGCCCGTGGCCTTGGCGATCGACTTGCCGAGCGAGGTCTTGCCGACGCCGGGCGGTCCGACGAGGCAGAGGATCGGGCCGGTCAGCTTGTTGGCGCGGCTCTGCACGGCGAGATATTCGAGGATGCGCTCCTTGACCTTGTCGAGGCCGAAATGCTCGGCGTCGAGCACTTCCTCCGCCTGCCCGAGATCGCGCTTCACCTTGGAGCGCTTGCCCCATGGGATCGACAGGATCCAGTCGAGATAGTTGCGCACGACGGTGGCTTCCGCCGACATCGGCGACATCTGCCGCAGCTTTTTGAACTCGGCGAGGGCCTTGTCGCGCGCTTCCTTGGAGAGCTTGGTGTTCTTGATGCGCTCTTCGAGTTCGGCGAGGTCGTCCTTGCCTTCCTCGTCGCCGAGCTCCTTCTGGATCGCCTTCATCTGCTCGTTGAGATAATATTCGCGCTGCGTCTTCTCCATCTGGCGCTTGACGCGCGTGCGAATGCGCTTCTCGACCTGCAGGACCGAGATTTCGCTCTCCATCAGCGACAGGCATTTTTCGAGGCGACGCGCGACGCTCAGCGTCTCGAGCACGTCCTGCTTCTCGGCGATCTTGACCGAAAGGTGAGACGCCACCGTGTCGGCGAGTTTCGAAAAGTCGTCGATCTGCGTGACCGCGCCGACGACCTCGGACGAGACCCGCTTGTTGAGCTTCACATAGCTTTCGAATTCGGCGATCACCGAGCGTCCGAGCGCTTCGACCTCGACCGGGGAGCCGAGATCGTCGGCGAGAACTTCGGCGTCCGCCTCATAATACTCGTCCGCGCGGGTGTATGTGCGCACGCTGGCGCGCGCCACGCCCTCGACCAGCACCTTGACGGTGCCGTCGGGCAGCTTCAGAAGCTGCAACACCGAGGCGAGCGTCCCGATCGGATAGATCGCGTCCGTCGCGGGATCGTCGTCGCCGGCGTTCTTCTGGGTCGCCAGTAGAATGAGTCGATCGGATTTCGTCACCTCTTCGAGCGCGCGGATGGATTTCTCCCGCGCGACGAAAAGCGGGACGATCATGTGCGGAAAGACGACAATGTCGCGCAGCGGCAGCACCGGATAGCTTTCGACGGCTCCGGGCGTGACGGCGTCTCGCTTTTCGTTCGACATTTTCTTGTCCTGTCCTTGACCACGCCCCGCTCAGGCGGCGACGCGAGACCGCGGGCGATTTGGGTTTAAGGCCGCGATACGGTCGCCCGCCGATGCCGCGCCATCAAAGACCGCCCGCGATCGCGCCAGACGGCCCCGCTAACGCAAATGGTATACGCAAACAATTGATTCAAGGCGCTGCGGCGCCGAAGCACAATCCCGGGAGCGTCGCTCCCCTGATCGCGGCGCTTCAGGCGCTCGCGCCGCTTTTTTCGCTGCGCTCGGCGTAAATGTAGAGAGGCCGGGCCTTGCCCTCAACCACTTCCGGTCCGATCACAACCTGTTCTACGCCCTCCAACCCTGGCAGATCGAACATTGTGTCTAGCAAGATTCCTTCCATGATCGAGCGCAGGCCGCGCGCGCCGGTGTGGCGTTCGATCGCCTTGCGGGCGACGGACGACAGCGCGTCGTCCTGGAAGGTGAGTTCGACGTTTTCCATCTCGAAGAGCCGCTGATACTGCTTGACCAGCGCGTTCTTGGGCTCGGTGAGAATGCGCTTCAGCGCCTCCTCGTCGAGGTCTTCGAGCGTCGCGATGACCGGAAGGCGGCCGACGAATTCAGGAATAAGTCCAAACTTCAGCAGGTCTTCGGGCTGCACCTGCCTGAAAATGTCGCCGGTGCGTCGTTCGTCGGGCGCCTGCACGGTCGCCGCGAAGCCGATCGACGTGTTGCGGCCGCGGGCGGAAATGATCTTTTCGAGCCCTGCGAAAGCGCCGCCGCAGATGAAGAGGATGTTCGTCGTGTCGACCTGCAGGAACTCCTGCTGAGGATGCTTGCGTCCGCCCTGCGGCGGCACGGAGGCGATGGTGCCCTCCATGATTTTCAGGAGCGCCTGCTGCACGCCTTCGCCCGAGACGTCGCGGGTGATCGACGGGTTGTCGGACTTGCGGGAAATCTTGTCGATTTCGTCGACATAGACGATGCCGCGCTGGGCGCGTTCGACATTATAGTCCGACGCCTGAAGAAGCTTGAGGATGATGTTCTCGACATCCTCGCCGACATAGCCCGCCTCGGTCAGGGTGGTGGCGTCGGCCATGGTGAAGGGCACGTCGAGAATGCGGGCGAGAGTCTGCGCCAGCATGGTCTTGCCGACGCCGGTCGGTCCGACCAGCAGAATATTGGACTTCGCGAGCTCCACGTCGCCGTGTTTGGTCGCGTGGTTGAGGCGCTTGTAATGGTTGTGGACGGCGACCGAGAGAACCCGCTTCGCCTGGGCCTGGCCGATCACATAGTCGTCCAGCACCTTGCAAATCTCTCGCGGGGTCGGAATGCCGTCGCGCTGCTTGACCAGCGAGGATTTGTTCTCCTCGCGAATGATGTCCATGCACAGTTCGACGCATTCGTCGCAGATGAACACCGTCGGGCCGGCGATGAGCTTACGCACCTCATGCTGGCTCTTGCCGCAGAAGGAGCAGTAAAGCGTGTTCTTGGAATCGCCGCCGCCGACCTTGCTCATCTTATTCTCCTATCGGGCCGGCCTGCCGGGCGAATCGGCCCGAACATCTGTGATACCGGCGGCAAACTAACAAAAGGTGGAAGCGGTTGGCGTTCCCGCTCCTCATCCTTTCCGGCTCCCAATCCATCGTTTCGGTCGTCAGCGACGAGCGCCCGAGAACCATGACTGGTTAGTGTATTTTAGACGACGGTCAAATTGCAACCTTCGCCGGAAATTCGGTCAAAGCAAAAATGGCGCCCGGTCCGCCGGCTAGGCCGAGAGGATTTTGGGAACCCGGTTGAGCCGCAACCGATAGGCGTCCGGCATGCCGCTGCCGAGCAAGGGGCGCAGATAGAGCCGGAAGGCGTCGGTGACGTCCGTGCCGCAGGGGCTAATGTATTCGTCCGCCATCACTTTTGTCTTCGCGGCGATCTCTTCAAGCGGCGTCAGCCGATAGTCGACGGAATAAAAGCCGGTCCGGTGGATCGTCACCGAGCCGTCGCGATCGCCCCAGATGGCGTATTGCACGGCCTTCTCGCCGACTTCGCGCGCCTCGCGCTGGTCAACGTCGGAGACGCAGCCGACGAAGCTCCTCTGCACATAGCCGAAAGTGTCGGCGCGCACCCGCTTGAACCCGAGCCGGTCCTTCACCAGCCGGGTGAGTTCGTCGGCGAGCGCGCCGCCGCCGAGATGGACATTGCCGTGATCGTCCCGCTCGACCATTTTGGCGAGTTTCTCGGCGATCGGCGTATGGTTCTCGTCGCAGACGCCCTCGGACACCGCGACCACGCAGCGGCCGTATTTCGTCATCGTCGCCTTCACGTCGGCCAGGAATTTATCGACGATGAAGGCGCGCTCGGGAATATAGATGAGGTGCGGGCCGTCGTCGGGAAACTTCTTGCCGAGCGCCGAGGCGGCGGTCAGAAATCCGGCGTGGCGGCCCATGACGACGGCGATATAGACGCCGGGCAGGGCCCAGTTGTCGAGATTGGCGCCGGCGAAGGCCTGCGCCACCCAGCGCGCCGCCGAGGGAAATCCCGGCGTGTGGTCGTTGACCACCAGGTCATTGTCGATGGTTTTCGGAATGTGGATAGTCCGCAGCGGATAATTGGCCTTCATCGCCTCCTGCGAGACGATGCGCACCGTATCGGACGAATCATTGCCGCCGATATAGAAGAAGCAGCCGATTCCATGCGCGCGCAGGACGCGAAAAATATCCTGGCAATATTTGAGGTCCGGCTTGTCGCGGGTCGAGCCGAGCGCCGAAGACGGGGTGCAGGCGACGAGTTCGAGATTGTGGGTCGTCTCCTGAGTGAGGTCGACGAAATCCTCATTGACGATGCCGCGCACCCCGTGGAACGCGCCATAGACCCGCTCGACCTCGCGAAATTTGCGCGACTCCAGCACGGCGCCGACGAGCGACTGGTTGATGACGGCGGTGGGGCCGCCGCCCTGGGCGACGAGCACTTTGGAATAATCTATGGCGGTCACGACAGCTCCTGGGAACCTGCGGCGCTTTCCCACGATCGCAGGACGGCGGCGCTTCAATCGCGCCGCGCTTATATTCTCGGGCGCGGGGCGGTTCAAATCGATCCGACGGTTATTCCAAGGATTTGCTCGCGCAGACTTTGGCGAAGAGCCCGTCGTAATAGGGCGGAACCGGCGACCATCCGTCTTTCGCCGGATAGGGCTTGACGATCTTGCCTTCGCCCATCTGGCCTTGCCGCCAGGCACCGCCCTCGGACCGGTATTTGCGATTGACGCAGTCGAACGACGCCGTCTCGATTTCCGACAGGCCCTTGTCGGCAAGGCCGAAGGCGGCGGCTTGCGGCGAGGCGGCGTTGTAATCGGTGAGCGCGTCGACCGTGACGATTCCGTTGGGCGACGTGCGGCGGGAGGCGAGGTCCATATAGACGGTCGAAAAACCGTCGCTGGAAACCGGCGCCCAATCGACGCGGGCCGAAGCGGAAGACGCCAGCGTCGACATCAGAGCCGACACGCCGATCTTCCACATGGCTGTCCTCATCTTCGATTTAGACCAGCGCGCCGTGGCAATGCTTGTATTTCTTGCCCGAGCCGCAGGGGCAGGACTCGTTGCGGCCGACCTTGCCCCAGGTCGCCGGATTGCCCGGGTCGCGCGCCGCCGCCGGCGCGTCGCTGACCGCAAGCCCGCGCGCCGAGAAATCGGCCGCCGCGAGACGCGTGTTGAGTTCGTCGAGCGCGCCTTGCGGTCCGCCGCCGATCAGCGCTTCGGGATTGGGATGCGACATTTCCATCGGCGGCAGTTCCGGCGGCGCCGAAGGCGGCGCCTCGAAGGACACTTCGACGCGCATCAGCTGCGTGGTCACGGCTTCGTCCCAGCGCGTCATCAGGCTCTTGAACAGTTCGAGCGCCTCGGACTTGTATTCGTTGAGCGGATCGCGCTGCGCCATGCCGCGCCAGCCGATCACCTGCCGAAGATGATCGAGCGCGACGAGATGTTCGCGCCAGAGCGTATCGAGAGACTGCAGCACGACCTGCTTCTCGATCATGCGCATCAGCGGCTCGGTGTTCTTCTCGACGCGCTCGCCATAGGCGGCGTCGGCCGCCTCCATCAGGCGCTCCTTGATCTCCTCGTCGGCGATGCCCTCTTCCTTGGCCCAGTCGACGACCGGCAGATCGAGATTGAGCTTCGCCGTCACTTCTTCGGCGAGGCCCTTGACGTCCCAGGCCTCGGCGTAGGCGTCATGCCGAATGTGCTGCGACACCATCGCGTCGACGACGTCCTCGCGCATGTCGGCGACCTGCTCCTCGACGCTTTCCTCATTCATGATTTCGCGCCGGCGCTCGAAGATCACCTTGCGCTGGTCGTTCATGACGTTGTCGAACTTGAGGATATTCTTGCGGATGTCGAAGTTGCGCGCCTCGACCTTATGCTGCGCCTTCTCGATCGCCTTGTTGATCCACGTATGGACGATGGCTTCGCCCTCCTGCAGGCCGAGCTTCACCAGCATCGAGTCCATGCGCTCGGAGCCGAAGATGCGCATGAGATCGTCCTGCAGCGACAGGAAAAATTTCGAGCGGCCAGGGTCGCCCTGACGTCCGGAGCGGCCGCGCAGCTGATTGTCGATGCGTCGGCTCTCGTGGCGCTCGGTGCCGATGATGTAAAGGCCGCCGGCGGCGATCGCCTTCTCCTTGAAGTCGGCGACTTCCTCGCGAATTTCCGCCTCCTTCTTGGCGCGCGCGTCGCCTTCGAGGCCGGCGCATTCCTGCGCGACGCGCATCTCGACATTGCCGCCGAGCTGAATGTCGGTGCCGCGGCCGGCCATATTGGTGGCGATGGTGATCGCGCCGGGCACGCCGGCTTCCGCGACGATATAGGCTTCCTGTTCGTGGAAGCGCGCGTTGAGCACCGCGAAGAGTTTTGACGGCTTGCCGGAGCGCGCCGCTGCGTAGAGTCCCGTCAGCCCCTTGGGATCCGCGAAGTCGATCATCGTGTAGCCCTGCGACAGCAGGAACTCCGCCAATTGCTCCGACTTCTCGATCGACGTGGTGCCGACGAGCAGCGGCTGCATGCGCCCGTTCGCGTCCTTGATCTCGTCGGCGATGGAGGAAAGTTTCTCCTTGGCGGTGCGATAGACTTCGTCGTCCTGGTCGAGGCGGCAGACATCCCGGTTGGTCGGGATTTCGACGACGTCGAGCCTGTAGATTTCGGCGAATTCATTCGCCTCCGTCGCCGCCGTGCCGGTCATGCCGGCGAGCTTGTCGTAGAGGCGGAAGTAATTCTGGAAGGTGATCGACGCGAGGGTGACGTTCTCGGGCTGAACCTGGACGCGCTCCTTCGCCTCGAGCGCCTGATGCAGGCCTTCCGAATAGCGGCGACCCGGCATCATGCGGCCGGTGAATTCGTCGATGATCACCACTTCGCCCTTGCGGACGATATAATCCTTGTCCTTCTGGAACAGCTTATGCGCCCGCAGCGCCTGATTGACGTGATGCACCAGCGTGACGTTGTGCGCCTCGTACAGCGCGCCGTCGGTCAGCGCGCCGGCTTCGATCAGCAGCTCTTCCATATGTTCATTGCCGGCGTCGGTGAGATGAACCGTGCGCTGCTTCTCGTCGAGTTCGAAGTCGTCGGCGTTGAGCCTGGGGATCAGCTTGTCGATCGTATTATAGAGATCGGATTTGTCGTCGATCGCGCCCGAAATGATCAGCGGCGTGCGCGCCTCGTCGATCAGGATCGAATCCACTTCGTCGACGATCGCGAAATTATGTCCGCGCTGCACCATCTGCGCGAACTCATATTTCATATTGTCGCGCAGATAGTCGAAGCCGTATTCGTTGTTGGTGCCGTAGGTGATGTCGCAGGCGTAGGCGGCCGCCCGATCCTCGTCCATCAAATCATGCACCACGACGCCGACGGTCATGCCGAGGAATTTATAGATCTGGCCCATCCATTCGGCGTCGCGCTTGGCCAGATAGTCGTTCACCGTGACGACATGGACGCCCTTGCCGGCGAGCGCGTTGAGATAGACGGCGAGGGTGGCGACGAGGGTCTTGCCTTCGCCGGTGCGCATCTCCGCGATGGCGCCCTCATGCAGCACCATGCCGCCGATGAGCTGGACGTCGAAATGGCGCTGGCCCAGCGTCCGCTTGGCCGCCTCGCGCACCGTGGCGAAGGCGGGGACGAGCAGATCGTCGAGGGTCTTGCCGGCGGCGAGCTCTTCGCGGAACTGGCGGGTGCGGTCCTTCAGCTCGTCGTCGGTCAGCGCCTCGACTTGCGGCTCCAGCGCGTTGATCGCGTTGACCTTCGGCGCATAGGTCTTGAGCCGGCGGTCATTGGCCGAGCCGAAAATCTTCTTGGCGAGTGCGCCGATCATCCTTGCGAACCTTTCTCCCCGCGCAGCGTCTGCCGCCTTCTCGGCGCGCCGGGTGACGGCGGCCGGCGGAGCGTCGCTTAATGCATGAATAACATACGCCTGCGACATCGCCCCAATGGCGGGGCGCCGAGACCGACGCGGCGTTTCCGCCGGAGAGATAGGAGCCCCCGGAAACCTTGTCAATGTAAGGGATTTGGCGGCGCGGCGTCCCGGTCCCGTTGCCCCTGCCGCGTCCTTGAGCCATCATGCGGGGGCCGCCGGAGGACGCCGTCGTGGAAGATTCGGCCAAGGTGAGAATTTTGCCCCCGATTGTGCTTGCCTCAACTCTGGCGGCGGGCCTTGGGATCGGCTGGTTCGCGCCCGCGCCGATCCTTGACAGGGGCGCCGCCATAATTCTTGGCGCTTTGGCGGTGACCTGTTCGGTCGCGCTTGTCCTGTCCGCTCTTTTCGAACTACGGCGGGCCGGCACCGCGTTCGACGTGCGCAAATCGTCGACGGCGCTGGTCACGACCGGCGCCTACGCCGTGAGCCGTAACCCGACCTACCTCTCGATGGTGATGCTGTTCGTCGGCGTGGCTTTCCTGGCCAACTCCTGGTGGACGCTGCTGCTCGCCGCGCCGCTCGGAAGCGCGCTCTGTCGTCTCGCGATCCTACCCGAAGAGGCCTATCTCGCGGCGAAATTCGGGAAGACCTACGAAGCTTATCGCGCGCGCGTGCGGCGCTGGGCGTAAGCCGGCGGTTACGGCGCCTCGTTTATCGACCTGAATGGCGTCGGCATCCGCCCGCTTTTCACCAGCCTGGAGAAAATTTTCAGGCCGCCCGGCTCATTGCCGTTGGGGTGGACCAGCATGATCGAGCCGGGCCGCGGCGGAGGGCCGAGCGCCAGCCAGGAGTCGGCGCCGAGCGCGATGAGATGGCGGCTCCGCACATGCTCCAGCAGCGCGGCGTCGGCGACGAGACCCGGAAAGCGAAAAAACACCGACGGCGTTTCTCCCTCGGCGATGATGAGCCGCTCGGTCTCGAAAATCTCGCGATCGACGTCCACGCCCGGCCGCAGGAAGTAATTCCGCCCGTCCGGAAGGCGGCGAACATAGGGATGGCTGTAGGAATGATTGGCCCATGTGATGGCGAGCGCGCCGATCCGCTCCTTCTCGCGCAGCCAGGCGAAGTCGGCGCCGTGGCGGGCGATCCAGCCGCCGGAGACGGCGAGCATCACGGGCGTGCGCGGCCCCTGCGCGGCGAGTTCTTCGAAAAAGGCGCGGTCCAGCGGCTTGCGGCTCGGGCAGAGGTCGCCGGTGACAAAGGCGCCGCCGCCGGCGCCGTGAATGAGGCCGGCGTTGACGAGCGCCGGCGGACGCGAGGGGTCCTGCGGCGGATGCAGCGCCTGGAGATAGCGCGTCTCGGCCTGTTCGGCGTCGCTCGTCTCTTCGCAGCGCCAGCATGAAGCGCGCTCCAGCGAGGTCTGCAACGATTGCGGATCGACGGTGAGAATCAGCGGCGTATCGTCGACGCTCATCCGCCGGATGGCGAGTCGCGACTCGCCGCCGCCGTTAGCGCAGAGTTCGAAGATCGGCGCATAATCGCGCACCCGCGCGCCGGTCGGCGCAGGCCCTGGCGCGATGGCGACGGGCGCGCAGGACTCATCTTCGCCGCGGGCCGTTGCGGCGCAGGCGACGCAGGCCCACACTAGCAGGACGAGGACGGGTCTCACGACGCGATGATGATCAAAAACGAAGAGATTGAGAAGATCGTTCTTACGCTCGAACCCATGGAGTCGGCCGAGCTTGCGGCGAGGCTCGGCGAAGACATCGCGGTCCGGTTCGGGCCGCGCGATGATACGCCTGTTTCGATTGCCGCGCATGATGCGCATGGGACTCTCGTCGCCGGCCTGAACGGCGTGTCGCATTGGCGTTGGTTCTATGTTCGCCACCTGTGGGTCGAGCAATCTCAGCGCGGGCGTGGCCTGGGGCGCCGGCTGATGGCGGAAGCCGAGCGGATCGCCAGGGAGCGCGGCTGCGTCGGGCTCTATGTCGACACATTCGATCCGCAGGCGGCCGCCTTTTACGAAACGCTCGGCTTTGCCCGCGTGGGCGAGATCGCGGATTTTCCGCCCGGCCATGCGCGGCTTTTCTTCAGAAGGCCGCTGCAATGACGGGGATGATGTCGGCGATGGTTCTGCCGGCGCCCCATGCGCCGCTGGTCCTGGAGGAGCGGCCCGCGCCGTCGCCGGAGCCCGGCGAAGTGCGGCTCATGGTCGAGGCTTGCGGCGTTTGCCGGACCGATCTTCATGTCGTTGACGGCGAACTGACGCAGCCGAAGCTGCCCCTCATTCCGGGCCATGAAATCGTCGGGCGCGTCGATGCGATCGGCGCCGGCGTGACCGGCGCGCTGCTCGGGCGGCGGGTCGGCGTTCCCTGGCTCGGCCACACCTGTGGACGTTGCCCCTATTGCATGAGCGCGCGCGAAAACCTGTGCGACGAGCCGCTCTTTACCGGCTATACGCGCGACGGCGGCTATGCGACCCACGTCGTCGCCGACGCATCCTACTGCTTCCCCTTGCCGGAAAGCGGCGATCCGGCGACGCTGGCGCCGCTGCTGTGCGCCGGTCTCATCGGCTGGCGCACATTGAAGATGGCGGGGCCGGCGGAAGCGATCGGCATCTATGGCTTCGGCGCCGCAGCCCATATCGTCGCCCAGGTCGCGATCGCTCAGGGCAAGCGCGTTCACGCCTTCGTTCGGCCGGGCGATCGCGCCGCCGCCGGTTTCGCGCTGTCGCTTGGCGCGGCGTCGGCGCAGGATTCGGACGCGCCGTCGCCGGAGCCGCTCGACGCCGCGCTGATCTTCGCGCCGGTCGGCGCGCTGATTCCGCGCGCGCTCGCCGCCACGAAGAAGGGCGGCGCCGTCGTCTGCGGCGGCATTCACATGAGCGACATTCCGAGCTTTCCCTACGCGCTGCTCTGGGAGGAGCGGCGGCTGCTTTCGGTGGCCAATCTCACGCGCGAAGACGCGCGCGAATTTCTCGCGCTGGCGCCGACGCTGCCGCTGAACATGCATGTGACGCGCTATCCGCTGGCGCAGGCCAATGCGGCGCTCGCCGATCTGCGCGAGGGCCGGCTGCAGGGCGCGGCCGTGCTGATTCCATAGCTCGACCTATGGCCGTCATTGCGAGGCGCACAAGCGCGAAGCAATCCATTCTGTTGCGCGATTCTGGATTGCTTCGCCTACGGCTCGCAATGACGACGCACACAGCCCGTCATTCCGGTATGGCCAAGGCGCGGCGGGACTCAAAAGCCTTCTTGATCTCGGCGGCGACTGTCCCGGAATCTTTCGAGGCGTCGACCTTCCGCCATTCGATCGCGCCGGTCGCTTTCTCCATTTGCGCCTCGAGCACGTCGCGCGTGGCGTCGGACACGTCATTGACGCGCGCGTCGACGCGCGCCGCGCGCCGCGCCAGATCGAGATCGAGCCACACGCCAAGGAACGGCGCGTGCGCACGTTCGGCCGCGGTTCTGATCGCTTCACGGTCTTCAGGACGATCGAAGACGGCGTCGACGATGACCGGCCAGCCGAGCGCGGCCGTTCGCGCCGCCGAATCGAATATTTCGCCATAGACCTTCGCCGACACTTCGCTCGCATAGGCTTCCTGCGGCAGACGCGCGGTCGGCGGAACGCCAAAGAGCCGCTTGCGGATTCGGTCGCTGTTGACGACGCGCGCGCCGGGCGCGCATCCGATCAATGGCGCGAGCGCTGCGGCGACGCTCGACTTGCCCGAACCGCTGAGGCCGCCGATCGCGATAACGGCGCCTTTGGCCGGCGCGAGCAGCGTCATCGCGAGACCGAAGTAGAGGCGCGCGCGTTCGGCGTTTCCCTGCGAGGCTTCGACATGGGCGCGTATCGCGGCGCGCAGCGACATGAAAAAGGGGAGCAGCGGCAGGCCGTCGGTCTCGTCGCGCGCGTCGAGATAGCGGTTGAAGGCAAGGTTTGCGAAGGCTGGCCAGCCCGCCCGCCAAAAATCCATCAGCAGGAAGCCGATGTCGTAGAGCACGTCGATGGTCGCCATCTCATCGTCGAACTCGAGACAGTCGAAGAGCGTCGGCGCGCCGTCGAACAGACAGATGTTGCGCAGCGTCAGATCGCCGTGGCAGCGGCGCACCTTGCCCTGCGCCTTGCGCCGGTCAAGTAGCGCTGATTGCGCATCCAGCGCATCGCCGAGCCGCGCGACGAGCGCGTCGATCTCTTCCGCGCTTGCGGCCCCCGCATGGCGCAGGCTCTGAGCCGTGTCGTCCAGCGTTCGGCGCATCGCCGCCGCGCCGCCTCTCGCCTCGTCCGGCAGCGCTTCGTCATGAGTCTTGGCGATGCGACGCGCGAGCGACTCCACCATGTCGCGCGTCAGGCGGCCGTCCTTGGCGATCTGTTCCAGGAGATCGTCGTCGGCGAAGCGCCGCATGACGACCACCGCGTCGATCGCCTCGCCTGCGCCATCGAGCGCCAGACTGCCGTCCGCCTCGCGGGTCACGCGATGCGCGCCGAGATAAAGTTCGGGCGCAAAGCGCATGTTGAGCGCCGCTTCGCGTTCGCACATTTCCAATCGGCGGCCCGGCGTCGAGAAGTCGAGATAGGAGAATCGCACCGCCTTCTTCAGCTTAAAGGCGCGCGTTCGGCACAGCGCGACGACGGAAATGTGAGTCGTGGCGATCCGTTCCGCGCCGCCGTCCAGCGAGGCGAGAAAGCGCACGACCGCATCCTGGGCGCCAAAATCCATTTTGCGCCTCGACTTCGCCCCGCTAAAGGCCTGCCGCCCAACGTCCGAGCCTTCCGGCGTCCGGATCAGGCTTATTCCATGCCCAGCGCGGAAAGATAAAGGTCGAGGATTTCCTCCTCCTCCTGGCGCTTGTGCTTATCCAGCCGGCGCAGCGACACGATTTTGCGCATCACCCTGGGGTCGAACCCCGTTCCCTTCGCTTCCGCGTAGACGTCCTTGATGTCGTCGGCGATGGCGCGCTTCTCCTCTTCGAGCTTCTCGACTCGCTCGATAAAGGCGCGCAAATGTCCGCCGTCGACGGCGTTGCTGACCATGTGCATGTCCCGAGGCTGCTTCCGGACGGGCGAGGATGCGCGCCGGCTGCCGGAGCCTTGCGACAAACCAGCCGGCCCCGTCAAGGCGGGAATCGACTAATCCCCGAATTCCGCAGACAGGGGTTCGATGGTAATCTTCGCCGTCCCTTGATTATTGCCATAGGTATGGCGCGGATCCCTGTCGGGATTTGGATCCTGCCCAAAGAGCGTCGTGAGTGGAAGGAACCCGGAATAGGCGTCGTTGACGTAAAGGAAGAGTTCGCCGGCGACGGGAGCTTTGAACCGCACGGTCATTTCCTCCTTGAGCGATCCTTTCGGGAAGGGGACGAAAGGTTGTCCCGGCACGATTGCGAAGCCCTCTCGGCCAATTTGCAGGATTGGCTCCACCCACGGCTCGCCGAGCACCCGTTTGATGGTGAGCCCCGCAAGGAAAAACTCAATTTTTTGGCCGAGCGAAACTTCGTTGCGCTTCAGGCCGCCGAGGTTGGCCGCCAGGCCGCCGTCCGTCCATTCCTTATCGATTTTGAATGTCACGGCGTAGAAGCGGCCCTTTTCCAATATGCGGCCGGTCGCCATGCAAGGACTTGCGATGGAGAATTCGAAGCTCTCTTCGCGTGACAGGCTTTCGGCCATAGGGGAGCTTTTACATATTTCGCCCTGATAGGCGCGGTAGTGAAAATAGAGCCGATCGAAAAAGAAGAAGGCCGCGAAAACGGCGACAACAAACAGGAAACTTGGCATCGCTGTTTCGGAGACGAAACGCCAGATCCGATTGGCAAGCTTGCAATCCAACAGGAATATGGCGATCGGGTCCCAAAACAGGCGGCCCTGCAGGCTCTGCGACGGTCGCTCGGTCATGCCCCATGCAAAGCGCGAGCGGTCGGCGATGATGCGCCTCAAATGCCCGCCCCACCAGAAGGTGACGCCGAAAATCGCAAGCAAGACGCCCGCGCAGATCGGATATTGCTCAAAAGCGCTGAGCCAGGGAGACAGAAATCCGGGAAGGTAGCCGGCGACGAAACCGATGATCGAATTGAATAGCTGCGCCGCGGGCCAATTCGAGTCGCCATCCTGACGCTCCAGCAAGGGCATCAACAAGAGCACGATGAGCGACCAGAGCGTGAGCTGGTAGGAGACGCGCCGCCAAAAGACGGCGGCGTCGACGAGATCGAGATTTCTTTCGCTTGGCGCTTGGAGTTTGGCGACCAATTGCGCCAAGCCCGATATCTTGCTTTGCGAAGCGCCGACGCCGTCGGCGAATCGGCCTTCGCGCATCCGCGCGTCGGAGGCGAAATCGACGAACAGCTTCGACCGGCCGGTATTGTCCACGACCTGGAACTGCCGAGGCAAAGCGATCGGCGCATAACCCTCGAAGCGCAGCGCCATTCGATAGATGACGCTTTCATGGATCAGCGGCGTCGGCGGCGGCGCGGCGCGTGCGGTCGGGCTCATTTTGCCCTGCGCCAATGTGAGCTGACGCGCGCTCGTCAGAATTCCGGCGATATCGCGCGGCTTGTATCGATAAAGCGCGTTCAATCCGCTGCGGGAATCGTATATCTGTCCGAAGGCGGTGGCTTTCGCCTCGATGTCTTTCTTGATCGAATCGATAAAGACGACGCCGTGTTTCGCCGCCTCCTGCATGATCCAGCGCAGGGGCAGCATCGCTTCGCTGTCGTCGGGATAGCCGCCGCCGACATTCGCATGCACGCCGGCGAACCAGATCTGCTGGCTGCGCTCGCAGACTTCTTGATGCGCTCTGTCGTCCGCGTTCTCGCGACTCATTCCTTCGGCGACGAGACTCTCGATGATCGCATCGCGCTTGCACGATGCTTCATAGCGCGTCTCCGCATCGTCGAAAGGGATCGGCGTGAAAGCGTCGCGCTCGTCGTCGATCGAAAGGGCATGACGCGTGACGTGGACGATCGGCAGCAGGTCATAGCTGCTGAAGGTCAGCGGAAAGACGAATTTGTCGATAAAGACCCTCAGCTCCTCCACCGGCATGCCATAGGCGCCGACCGTGTCCCACAAGCCCAGGAAGTCGATCGCGTCGACATGGGTGTTCCTGTCTCGATCGTAAGGCGTCGAACCGCGATCGAGCACAGGAATCACGACCTCGTCGCGCAGCCAGCGCCAGATGTCTTCGATTCTAAGCAGGGTATGAAAATGATCCGCCCGGAACTTCTGATAGGCGCGCTCGGCCAGCCTGTTGAGCTCTGCTTCGGAATCGGCGCCGAGCGGCAGGCCTTCCGAGGCCACAAGGCCGATAAGTACGCGGATGGTGAAGGCGCCCCGGCTGAAGCCAAAACATGCGATCTTCGGAGGATAAGTCTTTCCGTCGGTCGTTTCGCTGGGTGCGATATGCTGCGTCTCCAAAGTATCGCGGTAATGGCGGGTGAGAAATTTATAAAGGTCCAGCACATTGCGCTTGAGACCGAAGCCGAAGGCTCCCGTGACAGCCGCGAGCCAGCGATGCTGCGAAGAGCCGACGCCATCATCGTAATAGGCGATCTGGCCCTTGTCCGGCGTCATGTCGAGCGCGGCGTAGAGACGGAATACGTTGGTCTTGAATGGCGAGGCCGAACTATTGCCCGTCCCGTCCGAAAAAAGGACGATCGTCTTAAACATTTTCCACTCCAAGAATTTGGCGCTTTAAACTAAAAGGGTACGCTCACAGCGGGACGAGAGGCAAGCGCGTTATGCCGGTTTGGCGCGAAATCCACCGCCAGCGGCGCACTTGAAACCGCCGTCCGGGTCGCCGATCTTTGGCGGGCCAGTTGAAAGGCGGCAAGTCGATGACCGAGCGCGATCCCTTTTCCAGCCGCGAACCGCCGATGAGCCGGGCCGGCGCGCGCGCCGCGCCGTATATTCCGCCGCAGGCGCTCGAAGGCGTGCGCAGCCGCCGCATCATGGCGGTCATGCTGGATTTGATCCTCGTTTCCGGCCTGTCGGCGGCGCTGTTCGTCGCGCTCCTGGTTTTGAGCGCTGGACTGTCGGCTTTCATCCTGCCGCCGCTGTTTCCGATCGTCGCCTTTTTTTACAATGGCCTGACCGTCTCGGGACCGAGAATGGCGACGCCCGGAATGGCGTTCATGGACCTGGAGATGTGGACCATGGAGGGAAATCCCGTGCCGTTTCTGCAGGCGGCCGTTCACGCTGTGCTATTTTACGTCACCTGGCTGTTTCCGCCGCTGCTGCTCGTGTCGCTGTTTACGAGCGACAAGCGCTGCCTTCACGACATCCTCGCCGATGTGATCGTTTTGCGCCGCTCGTCTTGAAATCTGCAAATTCGACGCCGCAAATCTGGCCTTGGCGCGCGCCGCCCGCGCGCTCTAGATTAATTTCGTATCCGGGATCACAGAGCGTGACGAAAGAGCCGCGCGACGCGCCGCAATTCTACCTGACCTCTCCTGCGCCGTGCCCCTATTTGCCGGGCCGCGAGGAGCGGAAGGTCTTCACGCATCTGATCGGCCTCCGGGCGCCGGCGCTCAATGACACGCTCACGCAATCGGGCTTTCGCCGCTCGCAGACCATCGCCTATCGCCCGGCATGCGAGCAATGCCGAGCCTGCGTTTCGGTGCGGGTCAAGCTCGACGCGTTCGCGCCCTCCCGCGGCATGCGGCGCATCCGCCGGCGGAATGCCGATCTTGTCGCCGAAACCCGTCCGGCGCGCGCGACGCATGAGCAATACGCGCTGTTTCGCCGCTATGTCGGCGCCCGCCATTCCGACGGGGGCATGGCCGACATGAGCATGGTCGATTATCAGATGATGATCGAAGACAGCCATGTCGACACGAGGCTCATCGAATATCGTCTCGCGCGCGCGAATGGCGAGATCGGGCCGCTCGTCGCCTGCTGCCTGACCGACCGGCTCTCGGATGGGCTGTCGATGGTCTATTCCTTCTACGAACCTGAACTGGAGCATCGCTCGCTGGGGGCGTTCATGATTCTCGATCATGCCGAGCGCGGCCGCGGCTTCGGCCTGCCGCATGTCTATCTCGGCTATTGGGTCGAAGGTTCGCGCAAGATGGAATATAAGTCCCGCTTCCTGCCCCAGGAGCGCCTGGGCATGAGCGGATGGGTCCGGGTGGGCTGAGCCCGAAGCCCCCTCCGCGCCGCGCCGAGCGGCACAGGCCACAAATTCGCCGGACTATTCGGTCCTTGTTAAGCCCGAAGATGCACAACTCGATCGAAACGGTCGGCGCGATCCTCTAGACGCGTCGTCTTTCGGCTTGACCGCCGGGGCCTCCCGGCGATGCGATTGGAGCGATCTGTGCGAGAATCCGCATTTTTGCAGCTTGTCCGCGGCGCCGCGCTGATCGTCGGCGCAGTCGCCCTCGCGCCGGCCTGCGCCGCCCTGGAACAGGACGGACAGGCCGAATGGGCGCAGCGCTACGACGCCGACGCCCGTCTCACCGTGTCCCGCTCGACGACTCCGATACTTTCGACTCAGACGGTGGCCGCCACCGAAGCGGCGATCGAGCGCTTCCGCGAGATCGTCGCCAATGGCGGCTGGCCCCAGGTGCCGTCGGGCCAGCAGTTGCGCCTCGGCTCGAACGGTCCGACCGTCTCGGCCCTGCGCCGCCGGCTGATCGCCTCCGGCGACATCGGGCCCGAAACGGGCGGCAGCCCGGTGTTCGATTCCTATGTCGAGGCGGCGGTTCGCCGCTTCCAGGCCCGTCACGGGATCACCGCGACCGGAATCGTCAATCAGCAGACGATTCAGGCGATGAATGTCCCGGCCGAGACGAGGCTGCAGCAGCTCGAGACCAATCTTGTGCGTCTGCGCAGCTTCTCCCGCGACCTCGGCGCCCGCTACGTCACCGCCAATATTCCCGCCGCGACGGTGGAGACGGTGGAGAATGGCGAGGTCGTCACCCACCATGTCGCCGGCGTCGGCAAGATCGACCGCCAGTCGCCGGTGATGCAGACCAAGGCCATCCAGGTCAATTTCAATCCGTTCTGGACGGTGCCGGCCTCGGTGATCCGCAAGGATCTCATCCCCAAGATGCAGGCCGACCCTAACTACCTCAACGCCAATCACATCCGCGTCTACAACAAGGACAATCAGGAGCTGCAGCCCGAGCAGATCAACTGGCGCTCGCTCGACGCGCTCAATTTCAGGTTCCGCCAGGACATCGGCGGCGATTTCAACTCGCTCGGCGTGGTGCGCATCGACATCGCCAACCCCTATGGGGTCTATATGCATGATACGCCCGCGAAAGGCGTGTTCGGCGACGATTTCCGCTTCGTCTCCTCGGGCTGCATCCGGCTTCAGAATGTGCGCGATTATGTCGCCTGGCTGTTGAAGGAGACGCCGGGCTGGGACCGCGACCATATCGATCAGGTCATCGCCTCGGGCGAGCGCGTGGACGTCAAGATCACGCCGGCCGTTCCGGTCTATTGGGTCTATGTCACGGCGTGGGCGGCGCCGGACGGAATCACCCAGTTCCGCGACGACATCTATCAGCGCGATGGGCTCGGCCTGCGCGCCGCAGGCGCCGATTCTGCCGCGCCGACCGTCGTTCAGGCGGCGCGCCCGATCCCCGCCGACGGTTTGTACCAGGGCGACGACGACAGCTATTTCGAGGAGCGTCCGCGGCGCTAGCGGCGGCGCCTATTGCCCCGCGGCGTCGCCGCGCGTCGCGCGCCAGGTGCCGCCGCAAAGGTCGGTCGACGACGACCATGCGCCGGAGCCCTTGCCGTTGCGCAGCGTGCCATGGAAGCGCACGACGCGTTCGCCTGCGCCTGTGAACCTCGCGACGATGGTTCCTTCTTCGTCGACATAGCCCCAGGCGGAGCCGGCAGGGCCGGGCGCGGCGGCGATCTTACCGTCGACGATGTCGAAGGACGGCGGGATCAGGAGCTGGCACTCGCCGACCGTCGTTGCGGCTTCGACGCTCCATCTGCCGCTTGTGTCGCCGACCGGCCCTGACAGCGTCTGCTCGTTCTCCGGCTTGGCCTTTTGGGCGTGCGGCTGTTTGGCGTATGCCCCCCCGGCCGTCACGCAGGCGGCAAGCGCCAACGCTAGAATCCTCATTTGGCCTCCGAAAGCGCGCCTCGCAGCGCGCCATACATGTCGCAGCCGGCATAGATGAACGCGGTCACGCCGGCATGGCGCAGACGCTCCTCGAGTTCCCCCGGCCGGCCGGCGAGGTAGAGCTTGGCGCCCGCGCCCCTGAGCGCGAGCGCCGCCGTCTCCGCAGCGTCTCCATAGACCCTGTCGGATGAACAGATGCAAGCGAGTTTGGCGCCGGATTTCCGGTAGGCGTCGACGATTTCGGTCGCCGATTCGGCTTCCGAGCCGAACACGGCCTCGACGCCGCCGGCCTCGAAAAAATTCTTGGCGAAATTCGCCCGCGCCGTGAAGGCGGCGACCGAGCCGAGATTCGCCAGGAAAATCCTGGGTCGATGGCCCGCTGCGGCCAAATGAGCGTCGGACTCTTCGCGCAGCCGTTCGAACGGTTCCGCGAGCCGATGCGGCGCGAGGGCGGCGCTCTCTGAGGCGCCGGCCGGCGATTCGACGGCTTCGGCAGAGGCGTCATAGGGCGCGAGAACCTCGAGCGCGCTCTCGTGAATGTCGGGAAACTGGTTCGCGCCGATCAGCTTGTCCTTGGCGCGGGCCACATTCTTCGCCCGCAGTTCCGCGGCCTCGGCGACGCGCGCCTGGAAGGCGCCGGTCTCCAGCGCCTTCGGAAGCCCGCCCTCGGCCTCGACCTGCTGAAACAGAGTCCACGCCCGCTGGCACAATTCGTCGGTCAGCGCCTCGAAGCCGCCGGCGCCATTGGTCGGATCGTCGACGGCGTCGATATGGGATTCGTCCTGCAACACGAGCTGGGTGTCGCGGGCGAGGCGTCGCGCGAATTCATCGGGGGCGCCCAACGCCTGGGTGAAGGGGAGAACCGAGATGGCGTCGGCGCCGCCGACCGCCGCCGAGAAGGCCGCCAGCGTCCCGCGCAGAATATTGTTCCACGGGTCGCGCCGCGACATCATCCGCCAGGCTGTTTCCGCGAAAACCAATGTCGGCTTGGGATTGAGGCCGCAGGCCGCTTCGACCCGCGCCCAGAGGCGCCGCGCCGCCCGAAACTTGGCGACGCCTAGTAATTCGTCGGCGTCGGCGCTGAAACGGAAGGCGATCAGGCCGCGCGCCGCGTCGAGGTCGACTCCGGCCTCCGCCAACGCCCGCAGATAGGCGAGCGCCGAGGACAGCGCGAAGGCAAGTTCCTGCGACTCGGTCCCGCCGGCCGAATGCACGACGCGGGCGTCCGCCACCGCGGTCGCGTAGACGAAACCGGCGTCGGCGGCGGCCTTCACGTCTCGCGCGAAGCTCCTCGCGGCCTGTGCCCAGGGCTGCGCGGCGAATCCGTGCCGCGCCTGCGCCCCGAGCGGGTCGAAGCCCATCGACACCCGGGTGATCGAGGGTTCGATATGCTGGCGGTCGATGAAACGTCTGAGCGCCTCGGCGGCGCCCGGCGCGCGCGGCGAATAGTCGAGCGTGACCGGAATGCCGTAGTCGAGCCGAACATTGGCGAGCAGATGGGCGACCGCGTCATCATCGTCGCCGACGAGCCCCCCGCCATAGGCGCCGATCGACCCGGCGAAGACGAGATGCAGCCCGTCGGCGCCGCCATCAAGATCCTGCAGCGCCAGGCGATTGGCGGCGTCGGCGTCGGCGAGGTCGAGGCGCGCGAGAATCGCCCAGCGCCCGGGATTCTTGCGCAGAGCCGGGACGGGCGATTCTGCGGCGTGGCCGTAGAGCGGCGCGATGGTCAGACCGTCATAGGTCTTGGAGACCAGCGTTTCAAAGGACGCGCCTTTGAGCGCGCGCTCGACGAGGGCGCGCCATTGGGCGTCCGTGCCCTGTGGAAAGGCGCCCGTCAAAGCCGTCTCCTGTCCCGTCATTTTCCCTGTCGCCCTCGGTTGTTTCGGGCGGCGTTTTCGCATGAACCCGTGCGGCGGGCCACTGCAAATCCGCCGACGGCGGAGCGGGCTTTATTTTCGGGGCCAAACGCCTTAACCAGTGCCGATCGCGCTTCGGCCGGATATGCGGCGCGTGGGGGCGGGGCGGAAAGCCGGGAGTCTAGGCGGGCGGTCCGGCCGCTCGGCCCGATCAAGAGGCGTCGGATCGGCGCGCCGCGTCAAGGCGCCGCGTGCGCGTCAATTGTCGCCGAGGCGGCGAAGAAGCCTGAAACGGAGGGACTCGTGACAGACAATGTGCAGGACAAGAGCCAGCTCGTCGACGAGATCATCGAGGTGATCGCGGCGGAAGGCATGGTCGATCGAAGCAAGATCACTCCCGACGCGTCGATCGAGAGTCTCGATCTCAAATCCGTGGACATCGTCATGATTCTCACGGCGCTCGAAGAGAAGTTCAACGTTTATATCCCAATGGACGGGTCGCTGCAGGAAGCCAAGGACGTGAAGAGTTTGATCGAGGCGATCGCCGACCATATTCAGAAAGAGCGCGAGAAGCAGTAAATGGCGTTCTCGCGAGCGCGCCCCGCGGGGCGCCGCGTCGTTATTTCCGGCATGGGCGCGGTCTGCGCCTCGGGCGTCGGCGCTCAAAAACTCTGGGAAGCGGCGCGCGACGGCGCCGGCCAGATTCGTCCGCTCAAAACCGAACGCCCTTACGACGGCCGCATCAAAATGGCCGCGCAGGTGCCCAATTTCGATCCGGCCGAACACATCGAAGCCAATGTCCTTCCCTTCTGCGATCCTTTTACGCAGTTCTGCATCGTTGCGGCCGACGAAGCGATGGCGCAGGCGGGGTTTAAGCGCAAGGACATCGCGGGGCCCGGAACGGCCGTCATCATCGGGTCCGGCATCGGCGGGATGACGACGATCGAGGACGGCATCTATCGCTATTATGTCGAGGGGACCCGTCCCGAAATGTTGAGCGTCCCCAAGCTCATTCCGAGCGCGGCGCCCGCGACGATCGGGATGCGCTTCTCCTGCCTCGGCCCGACGTTTGCGATCGGCAGCGCCTGCTCGTCGGCGACGCAGTCGATCGGTCTCGGCATGCAGATGATCCGACAAGGCCTCGTCGACAAGGCGATCGTCGGCGGCGCCGAAGCCTGCGTGATCAATGCGACGATCCGCGCCTGGGAGGGCCTGCGCGTGTTGACGCCGAGCCTGTGTCGCCCCTTCTCGAAGGGCCGCAACGGCATGTCGCTGGGCGAAGGCGCCGCGGTCTTCATTCTCGAAACCGAGGACTCGGCGCGGGCGCGGGGCCACGAACCCTTATGCGAACTCGCGGGTTATGGCACGACGAGCGACGCCAAGGACCCGGTGCGTCCCGATCTCGAAGGCGCGGCGAGTTCGATCGCTTTGGCGCTCGAAGACGCGGAAATGGCGCCGCAGGACATTCACTATGTGAACGCGCATGGCACCGCCACTCACGCCAATGACATCACCGAGGCCGAAGCGATTTTGCGCGTCTTTGGCGACTATGGGCGCGCGGTGCCGGTGTCGTCGACCAAGCCCATTCACGGACATGCGCTCGGCGCCAGCGGCGGCCTGGAGCTGGTCGTCACCATCAAGGCGCTGCGCGAACAGATCGCGCCGCCGACCATCAATTTCCTGGAACGAGATCCCAAATGTCCGCTCGACGTTGTCCCCAACGCCGCGCGCAAGCATAAGATCGATGCGGCAATGTCGAATTCTTTCGCTTTCGGAGGGATCAACGCCGTGCTGATCGTTCGTCATGCCTCTTGAGCCGCCGCTCGCCCTCGGGCCTTTCCGCCTGCGCGTCGATCCGGCGCGCGCCGCGGCCTATGCGCGAGAAACGGGCGGCGACGGCGCCAGCGTGCCGCTCGCCTATCCCGCCGTCTGGCTCGCCGAGCCCTCGCTTTTCTCGGTGGTGAGCGACCTCTGCGCCGAACTCGACGTCGTGCCCGTGCATGAGTCGCAGAGCTTCTCCTATGATATGCCGCTCGTCGCCGGAGAGAGCTATGATTTGCGCGTCACCATGAGCCGCGAGGCAACCCCGCCGCGGCTGATCATGGCGGCGACCGTCGCGACGCCCGGCGGCGAAAGCTGCGCGCGATTCGAAACTTTGCTGCGGCTGGTGCCGCGCGCCGGATTAGGGAGCGCGTCATGAGCGGCGGCGTCAAAGTCGGCGACACGCTGCCTGAAACGATCATCGGTCCCTTCGACGCGCCGTCGCTGGCGCGCTACGCCGAGGTTTCGGGCGACGCCAATCCCTTGCATCTCGACGATGCGGTGGCGGCGGCGATCGGATTCTCCGCGCCGCCGGTGCATGGCATGAAGCTCCTCGCTTTTTTTGAGCCGATGTTGAGAGCATGGCGCGGCGATCTCGTCATTTCTTCGCTTGCCGGAAAATTCGTGCAGCCAATCCTGCGCGGCGACACCGTCAGACTGTCGGGGCGCGTTCTGCGCGCGACCGAAAGCGAGATTTTCGTCCGACTGATCGCCTATGGCGCGGCGCGTGCGCCTGGAATTATCGCCGAGGCGACTTTGCGTGTTCATCCTTCCCTTGCAGGCGAGGGTCGGGCGGCGAAGCCGTCCGTGGCGGGGTAAGGGATGGGCGTCGAGAACAACATCGCCGTCGGGTCGACTTCGGCGCCTGTCCCCGCCCCACAAGAGAGAGGCGGGATGCGCCTCCTCATCACCGGGGCGTCGAGCGGCATCGGGCGCGCCTTGGCGCGTGCCTATGCGCGCGATGGCGCAAGCTTGGCGCTGCTTGGCCGCGACGCCGAACGGCTTGAGGCGGCCGCGCGCGACTGTCTCGCCGCTGGCGCGGAAGAGGCCGAGACTTACGTCGCCGACGTGCGCGATCGCGACGTCATGGCGCGGATCATTCAGTCCGCTCATGACAAACGCCCGATCGACATTCTCATCGCCAACGCCGGCGTCTCGACGGGGCTGTCGCCCGGCCAGCTGGTCGAAACGCCCGAAGCGGTGCGCGCCATGCTCGCGATCAACGTCGCCGGCGTCTTCAACACCGTCGAGCCGGCCATATCGCCGATGTGCGCGCGCGGAAGCGGCAGGATCGCCATCGTCGGCTCGATGGCCGGCGTGCGCGCGCTCCCCCATTCGCCGGCCTATTGCGCGGCGAAGGCCTGCGTTCACATGTGGGCGGACAGCCTGCGCGCCCAGCTCGCGGCTCATGGCGTGCATGTCGCGCTGATCGTGCCGGGCTATGTGAAGACGCCGATGTCGGCGCGCACCATCGTGAAGACGCCCTTCTCGGCGCGCGCCGCCGCAAAGCCGTCGGCGTCGGCGAGCGTCAAATCCTGGCAACCCGGCGCCCTGTCCGACGAAGACGCCGCGCGCATCATCAAGAACGGGCTCGAACGCCGCCGCGGCGTCATCGCCTTTCCGCGTTACATGTATTGGGCGATGCGCCTTTTCGCCTTCCTGCCGGCGGCGCTCGTTGACCGCGTCATGCGCCAGTTTCCCGCCGAAGTGCCGGAGACGTCGGAGCGCGGGGAAAAGTGATCATCGACGTCATCACATGGGCGGCGGCGATCTATTGGCTCATCGCCATCGCCTTGCTGCTTATATCGGTCGCGGCAACCATCGTACAGCCGTGGATCGCCGCCCGCCGCGCCACGCGGCCAGATCAGCCGGCGGTCTCGATCGTTCTTCCGGTCAAGCTGCTCGAAGAGGAGTTCGACCGCACGCAAGAGTCTGCGCTGACTCAGCATTATCGTGATTTCGACGTGACAGTGTCCGCAACCGACCTCGACGCGCCCGCCGTCCAGCGCATGCGCGCCATTTTCGCGCGTCATCCCGCCGTCCCGTCGCGCATTCTTCTTTCGACGGCGAAATTCGCCGTTAGCCCGAAAGTGGATAATCTTTACGCGCCCTTCATGCAGGCGACCCATGACGTCATTTTCATGAAGGACGCGAATGTGCTGCTCGAGCCGGATGCGCTGGCGCAGCACATGCGGAACCTCGCCGACGACGTCGGGCTGGTCTGCGCCATTCCCTATTGCGCGCGGCTCGAGAATTTCGCCGCCCATGTCGAAGCCGCGATCATCAACGGCCCGCATGCCCGCATATTGTTTCTCGCCTCGGCGTTGGGGCAGGGACACGGCATCGGAAAAATCATGCTGTTCCGGCGCTCCGACTTCCTGCGCGCGGGGGGCTTCGACGCCATCTCGCACACGGTCGGCGAAGACAACGCCTTGGCCAAGGCGATGCGACGGATCGGGAAGCGGCCGGTTTTCTCCCATAGACCCGTCCGGCAGGAGCTTGGCGCTCGCAACTTCGCGGACGTCTATCACCGGCAATTGCGTTGGATGGTCATCCGCCGCAACGACGAAATCATTTCCTTCCTGGCCGAGCCAATATGCCAAGCTCTTCCAGCGGTTATCGCTGCGGCGCTGGCGGCGCCGCTGGTTCGCCTCGACCCCGCCCCGGCGGCGTTCGCGACGCTTTTCCTGTGGTTTGCGGTGGAGACATTGCTTTATATGGCCAAAGGATGGCAATTATCCTGGGTCGCGCCGGCGGTATTTGTGGTTCGCGAAGCGGCGATGCTGGCGGTCTGGTTGAACGCCTGGGTCACTGACCGCGTAGTCTGGGCGACGAACAGCGTGAACGCGCGTGCAGGGGCGAGGCCTGCGCCAGTTCCGCATGAAGAAGGGTAGGCCGCTTGGTGCTGGGGCTTTTTCAATTCCTTGTCGACGCGGTCGTGATTGTCTGCGCTTCGATACTGGCGGCGATCGGGATCGGCTATCTCGCCGTCATCGGCCGCTTCTTCTATGACCAGCTGCGGCGCGTGCGCGATTCGGAAGCGCCCGCGACGCCCGACCGTGATTTGCCGCGGGTGCTGTTGCAAATCCCGGTGTTCAACGAACCGCTCGTCACCGAGCAATCGCTGCGCTGCGTCGCGCTTCTGGACTGGCCCAAGGACAGGCTGCGCATTCAGCTTCTCGACGATTCAACCGACGAAACCAGCGCGCGCGCCGACGCGGTGGCGGCGGAGCTTCGCGCCGACGGCGCGGTGATCGACCATGTGCGGCGCGCCGACCGCTCGGGATTCAAGGCCGGCGCCTGCGCGCACGGCCTCACCATCACCGACGAACCCTTCGTCGCGATGCTCGACGCCGACTTCCGTCCGCCGCCCAATTGGCTCAGGAGAACGGTGCCGCTGTTTCTGACCGACGATCGCGTCGGCTTCGTGCAGTCGCGCTGCGAGTTCCAGAATTACGAAAAGAACTGGCTGACGCGCGCGCAGGGTCTCGTGCAGGACGGACATTATCTCGTCGAGCAGCGCTCGCGCGCGCATGCGGGCTGGCTCTTTCAGTTCAACGGCACCGGCGGCATATGGCGGCGCGCGACGATCGACGACGCCGGCGGCTGGTCGGACTATTCGCTGTGCGAGGACCTCGATCTCACCGTGCGCGCGGCGCTCAATGGCTGGCATGGGCTGTTCGTGTCCGAGCCGCCGATCCCCGGCCAGGTGCCGGAGGGAATTCGCGACTTCCGCCGCCAGCAAAGGCGCTGGTCGAACGGCTTCGTGCAGGTCGCGCAGAGGACCGTTCTGCCGATCTGGCGTTCGCCTTGGAGCCTGACGCGCCGCGTGATGGCGATCTCGCTGATCGCCCATCAGATTTTCTTCCCCACGGCCGCCATCGGATTCATCGCCTTTGTTCTTGGCGGCCTGTTGCATGGTTCTCTCGCGCCTTACGCGGACGTGTTGGAGATCATCGGAATCATGACGGCCTTGGTGGCGCTCGGCATCACGCTGCCGCCCTATCTTGCGCTCAGGCGCGGGACCATCGTCGATTATCTGAAGACGGTCGCGTCAATTCCGCCGCTGATGATCTATCTGGCCTTCGCCAATGGCGCGAAAATTCTGCAGACCCTGCGCGGTCGCAAATCGACCTTCAAGCGCACGCCAAAGCTCGACCACGAGGCTGCGGCGCCGATCGACGCGAAAGTGGAGTAGGGAGAGGCGCGTCGCGCGCCTTCACTCAAGTCGGGCCGGCGCCTCGAATGCGCCGCCGTCGGTAACGATCGTCAGCGTCGCATCGGCGGCCTTGGCCGGAGCGTCGCCGGAAAAAAGCTTAAGCTCGAAGTCTTCTCCGGCGCGCGTGCTCTCGATGAAGAACGGCTCCTTCGCTTCCGCGAAGACGTCCTTCGCCTTGCCGGGTCCAAGATAGCGAAGCCGCCATGATCCATCCGCGCCGCCGCGCGACAGCGCGAAGCGCTGTTTCGCTTCCTCGGCGGTGAGCTTTTTCGGCACCAGCCGTTCCGCGTCAGCGATCACCGCCGCATGCGGCGAGGCGCCCTCGCGCGGCAGCTCCAGAGACAGATCGGCGCGCGCCGGCAGGCAGATTTTTCCGCAGGACGCGTAATCCAGCACGAGATTGAGCGTTACCGGCGCGTTCGGATCGCGCGGCGTCACCTTCAAAGGCAGGACGACGCGCGATTCATAGCCGGCGACGACGGCGCCTGCCTCGTCGATATGTTTGGGCGCCGGAAATGACGGTTCGACCGCGGCGACATTGACGGACTTCGAAAAGTCGAACGCCGGCGCCGAGCCGGCCTCGCCCGGCTGACGCCAATAGGTGATCGTCGCCGGATCGAGCGCGATCTCGACGGCGGCGCGGTAGGCGCCGCCCTGGGGCGGGCCGGCCGACAGAAGCCGAGCGTTGGACGTCGCGCTTTTTACAGCCGCGGAAGCGAAGCTCGCGTTCTTGGCGAGCGACGCCGTCGGTGCGCCTTGCGTGAGCATTGCGGCGAGCGGCGCGAGTAACAGGAATCTGGAGCGCGTCATTGGTTTGCGGCGGTCCGTCTTTCAGTCAAGGCAGTCGGTTACGTTGCTTGCGCCGCTTGTTCTTGAGACGCGGCGAGCGTAGCATGACCCTATGAGGCCAGCAGGCAAGAAGCAAGATTTGGCGGCAAGGGTAAGCGAGCGCCGCGGCGGTCATCCCGCCGAGCGCCGCTTCCTTGATGGCCAATTGCTGGTCGCGATGCCGAGCATGCTGGATCAGCGTTTTGCAAGGTCGGTAATTTATCTTTGCGCCCATTCCGAAGATGGCGCGATGGGCATCGTGGTCAATCAGCCGGCGCGCGTGCGCAATTTTCCCGATCTCTTGGTGCAGCTTCAGGTGATTGCGCCGCAAGAACGCATCAGCCTGCCGCGCCGCGCCGAAGACATTCAGGTGCTCTCCGGCGGGCCGGTGCAGACCGACCGCGGCTTCGTGCTGCATTCGCCGGATTTCTTCCTCGACAATTCGACGCTGCCGATCGACGACGGCGTGTCGCTCACCGCGACCATCGATATTCTGCGCGCCATTGCGGCGGGACATGGCCCCGACCGGGCGCTGCTCGCGCTCGGCTATGCGGGCTGGGATGCGGGTCAGCTCGAAGAAGAGATTCAGCGCAACGGCTGGCTGAATTGTCCCTCCGATCCCGCTTTGCTGTTCGACCGTGATCTCGAGACGAAATATGCGCGCGCCATGCGCTCGATCGGCGTCGATCCCGAACGGCTGTCGCCGAACGCCGGACACGCCTGAGCGTCAGGGCCGGAGCTGTCCGAAGCCTGGCGCATAATCGACCCTTCCTTCCTTGGCTGGGAGCGCGCCGTTGAGCGCCAGCGCCATGAAATGAGGCCCCGCATAGGGCGAACCGAAGCCCGCCGCAAGCTCTGGTCGAAAGCCGAACCGGCCGTAAAACGCGCCGTCGCCCAACACAAAAATCGCGCGCCACTGGTCGTCCCGCGCACGCGCCAGGCTCCAGCGCAACAGAGCGCTGGCGACGCCCTTGCTGCGATGCGCCGCGGAGACGGCGACAGGACCGAGCCCAAGCGCCGGAAAAGGAGCGCTCATCCTGGACAGGGCGGCGTAACCGACGACGCGTTCATCGACGGCGGCGACGCAGCCGAAAACCAAGTCGCCGTCCTTGCGCAGCGCCTCGACGAGATCGGCCTCGCCCGACCGCTTGAACGCCGCTGAGAGCAGTTCGCGTATGGCCGGATGATCTTCGGGCGTTTCCTCGCGAAAAACCACGATGCCGCTCATGGCGCGGGGTTGCTGTAGAGATGGTGGATGGCGTCGATGCGCCGCTCGATTTCCGGCGTGATCGTGAAGTCGATCGACGCGAGGTCGGTTTTGAGCTGCGCCATCGTCGTCGCGCCGATGATATTCGACGTGACGAAGGGCCGCGACGTGACGAAGGCGATCGCGAGTTGCGCCGGATCGGCGCCGATATCATGCGCCAGCGCCAGATAGGCGGCGACCGCTTGTTCGACTTCCGGCTTTTCATAACGTTGCGCGCGCTCGAACAGCGTGGTGCGCGCGCCGGGCGGCCGCGCGCCGCCCTGATATTTGCCGGTAAGATAGCCTTGCGCGAGCGGCGAATAGGCGAGCAATCCGACGCGCTCGCGCTCGGCGAATTCGGCAAGGCCGATCTCGAAGGTGCGGTTGATAAGATTATAGGCGTTCTGGATCGAAACGACGCGCGGCCCATCACCGAGTTCGGCGGCGCGCAGGAAACGCGCCACGCCCCAGGGCGTTTCGTTAGAGAGGCCGATGTGACGGACCTTGCCGGCCTTGACGAGACGGCTTAGCGCGTCGAGCGTCTCTTCGATCGGAATTTCCTCCCGCTTTGTCGGCCGCCGGTAGGTCGTGCCGCCGGCGCCCCAAAGCGGCAGCGAACGATCCGGCCAATGCAATTGGTAAAGGTCGATGTAGTCGGTCTGCAGCCGCTTGAGCGAGCCCTCGATCGCATGATCGATATTCTTGGCGTCGAGAACGGTTCCGGCGCGCTCGGGACGCAGCCAATCGGCGCCGCCGCGCCCGGCGACCTTGGTGGCGATGATCGCCTGATCGCGGTTCTTGCGCGCGGCGAGCCAGCTTCCGATGATCCGTTCGGTCGAGCCTTGCGTCTCTCGCCGCGGCGGAATCGAATAAATTTCCGCCGTATCGATGAAATTGACGCCGCGATCGAACGCATAGTCCAGCTGCGCATGGCCTTCCGCCTCGCTGTTCTGCTCTCCCCACATCATCGAGCCGAGACAGATCGCGGAAACCGAGAGGCCGCTATGTCCGAGTTTCCGGTATTCCACGAAGAGATCCCTAACGAGGCCGCAACCAGGCGCTCATCGGACCGACGCCGGACGTCGCCGATTTTCGGTCGTAGCTGAGAATCGCGCGCGCCGGCGATTCCTACCGTTTCTTTTCGCTGACGAGTTCGAGAAGGCCGACTCTTTCCAGCTCGTCGGCGACGCGCGCCAGCCAGGTCCGGACGTAGCCGCGCAATACAAAGGAATGTTCGGCCGGCTGGCCCTGCGCATCCTGATTGGCGATGAATGTCGAGAAGGGCGCGCCGGACAGTTCGACCTGCTCATAGGCGAGTTCGCTGAGCCTGGGGATGGTGATCTCCCCCGAGGTGACGACATGCTCGAAATATTTCGCGTGGGTTTGCGGATCCCATTCGAAGAAGGTCGTGTCGTTGAGGTGGTTCTTCACCATGAAATAATTGGCGTCCGCGACATAGGGCGCGATTTCGGCGATTTCCTCCAGCGAAGAAATGGAGGGGCCGATCACATGGAGCAGGACGAAGCGGAATTCGCCGCCCTTCACCGCGTCGAAAAAGCCGATCTCGTCGAGCGCGCGAAGCGCCGGGCTCAGACCGCCGGCGCGCACGTCGATCACGCTGACCTTGGCCTGTGACGTATTCAGCGTGTCGATGATTTTCATCTGATCGGCGGGCTCGGTCAGATCGACGATCATCGTCTCGTCGGGGTGAAAGCGGTGAAGCGTCCCGCGCGGCGTCTCGGTGTCGAAGGCGCGCGCATGGATGTCGTTGAGCGACAGAAAATCCAGGATCGCCCTGGCGATCGTCGTCTTGCCGACGCCGCCCTTGTCCGCGCCGACGAGAATGACCGCCGGGCGAACAGGGCCGGGGCCGTTCGAAGCGGGGACCTTGGCCTCGACCGTCCGAGCCGGGCGCGTTGGCTCCCGCTTGGCTGGCGCCGTCCTGGCGATTTTGACCGGCTTCTTAGCCATGAGTGCTCCTATCGGATCTCGCGCTGGCGCCGCTGTTCATGAGGGACAAGAGCTTAGCAAACATGGTTTCCAAGTGTCAGCCCTGATTCAGCTAACCAAGGATGGCGCTCCAAATTGTGACAATCTATAACAACAAACAAAATATGTTATTTTATAACAAGCTCCACAATTAGATCGTGAATTGACATTCGTGCGGTTTGGAGGTTTATGCGTTCGAAATACAGAACGTCCGCGGCGGCGCGCCGGAGCGGACCAGTCGACGCGTTAAACACATGAGCAACATCGAGAACATGGTGGCGCAACGGCCCGCCCAGTCGCCGCAGCAAAATCTGCCGACCCTTCAAGTGGAGGACCGTCACGGCGCGGTCCATGAGCTGGAGGCGGTCGAAGGTTGGCGGCTGATGGAGATTTTGCGCGATCATGGCGTCGGCATGGACAATACCTGCGGTGGTGCGCTCGCCTGCGCCGAATGCCATGTCATCCTCGATGCGGAATCGGCGCGGCGCGTGCCGCCGCCGAGCGAAGAGGAAATCGAAAAGCTCGATGAATTGCCGATGCTTTACGAACATTCGCGCCTGTCCTGCCAGATCATCTGGTCGGACGATATGAGCGGGCTTCGCCTGAAGCTGGCGCAGGAAACGTGATGGCTCAGTTCAAACATCCGCAGATCCTCATCGCCTCGAATCTGACCGACGGCGAAGTGGTGTTTCTCGGCGCGTCGGGCTGGGAGCGCGACCATCGCCGCGCCCGCGTGGCGCGCAGCGCCGAAGAGGCGGCGGCGCTCGAAGCCTCGGGCAAGCGCGACATTTGCGCCAATCGCGTGGTGGACGTCTATCTCGCCGACGTCGAGATCGGCGGGGACGGCGCGCCTACGCCCATGCATTATCGGGAACGGATGCGCGTGAAGGGGCCGAGCGTGCGCCTCGATCTCGGCAAACAGGCGGCGGGAGGAGCGCCGTGACCGCTCACGATCCCGAGGCGATGCGCCGGCCCAATGCGCCGACGACCACCTATCTCTACGATGACTATGACGCCGCTTTTGTGCGCGAACGCGTCGCCGAGTTTCGCGAACAGGTGCGCCGCCGGCTTTCCGGCGCGCTGACCGAAGAGGAGTTCCGTCCGTTCCGGTTGATGAACGGACTCTATCTCCAGCTTCACGCCTATATGCTGCGCGTCGCCATTCCCTATGGGACGCTGACCGCGCGCCAGATGCGCCGGCTCGCCGACATCGCCGACAAATGGGACAAGGGCTACGGCCATTTCACCACGCGCCAGAACCTGCAGTACAATTGGCCGAAGCTCGTCGATACGCCGGACATTCTCGAAGCGCTCGCCGACGTCGAGATGCACGCCATCCAGACTTCCGGCAATTGCATCCGCAATGTGACGGCGGATCATTTCGCCGGCGTCGCCCAGGATGAAATCGAAGATCCGCGCCCGACCGCGGAATTTCTCCGCCAATGGTCGAGCCTGCACCCCGAGTTTTCGTTTCTGCCGCGCAAATTCAAGATCGCGGTGACGGGCGCCGAGCACGACCGCGCCGCGATCATGGTGCATGACGTCGGTCTGCGCATCGTCAGGAACGATAGTGGCGAGATCGGCTATCAGGTCGTCGCCGGCGGCGGTCTCGGCCGTTCGCCCTTTGTCGGCAAGGTGGTTGGCGACTTCGTGCCGCGACATGATCTGCTCGCCTTTCTCGAAGCGATCATGCGCGTCTACAACCGCTTTGGCAGGCGCGACAACAAATACAAGGCGCGCATCAAAATTCTCGTTCATGAGAAGGGCATCGACGACATCCGCGCTGAGGTCGAAGCCGAATTCGCCGCGATGGACCGCTCGGTTTTCGCACATGATCCAGAAGAATTCGAGCGCATTGCCGGTTTCTTGGCGCCGCCGCCTTATGAGTCGCTGGCGCGCGACTCTCAAATGCTGCGCGCCGCGAAACTGGAGACGCCGGCGTTCGCCAATTTCGCCGACGTCAACGTCAGCGCGCACAAAATCCCCGGCTACGCCATCGTCACCGTTTCATTGAAGCCGATCGGCGGCGTTCCCGGCGACGCCACGTCCGATCAGATGCGGGCGCTGGCCGACGCCAGCGAGCGCTTCGGCTTCGGCGAGCTGCGGGTCAGCCATGAGCAGAACATCATCCTGCCGCATGTGAAGCAGGACGATCTCTTCGCGCTGTGGCGGATGCTCGACGCCGCTGGATTGGCGACGGCGAACGCCGGGCTCGTCTCCGACATCATCTCCTGCCCGGGAATGGATTACTGCTCGCTCGCCACCGCGCGCTCGATCCCGATCGCGCAGGCGATCTCGAAGCGTTTTGCGGACATGTCGCGGCAGCGGCGCATCGGCAAGCTCGGCATCAAGATTTCCGGCTGTATCAACGCCTGCGGCCATCATCATGTCGGCGCGATCGGCATTCTCGGCCTGGAGAAAAAGGGCCAGGAATCCTACCAGATCACGCTCGGCGGCGACCCGACCTTCTCCGCGTCGATCGGCGAAATTCTGGGACCTGGGGTCACCGCCGAGCAGGTGCCCGACGTGATCGAACATCTCGTCGATTTCTACCTCGCGGAGCGCGAGGAGGGCGAAGCCTTCATCGACACCTGGCGCCGCATCGGTCATGCGCGCTTCAAAGACGTTTTGCGTCGGGAGGGCGAAGATGGCGCTGATATCTGACGGCGGTTTCATCGAGGACGCCTGGCGCCGCCTCGCTGACGAAGAAGCGCTGCCGAAAGCTGGAAAGGTCATCGTGTCACTGCCCCGCCTCCAACATGCCCTCGACGTCCTTGGGCCGGAGGCGTCGCTTGGCGTGATCGTTATGAACACCACCGAACCTTCGGCGCTGATCGACGCGTTGCCGCGACTGGGTCTTGTCTCGATTTCCTTCCCCGCCTTTTCCGACGGCCGCGGCTTCTCTTTGGCGCGCCTGCTGCGGCGCGCGGGATTCAAGGGCGAGCTTCGCGCCAGCGGGCGTCTCGTCGCCGATCAATATGCCCATGCGGTCGGCTGCGGCTTCGACACGATCGAGATTCCGGACGATCTTGCCGAGCGCCAGGACGAAGAACAATGGCGCGCCGCGCTCAATGTCTATGCGATGAGCTACCAGCGCGGCTATTCCGGGCGCGGTTCGATTCTCGAGGCGCGCCGGAGGGCGGCCCGGCCATGAAGGCTTCAATCGCCGAAACGCTCGCGCCGCGCCTCGCGCCGCTCGATCTCGACCATCGTCTGCTGCTGCTGCGCGAATTCATTCCCGGCCGGATCGTCTTCACCACGAGTTTCGGGATAGAGGATCAGCTCATCGCCCATTCGATCTTCACGCAGGGTTTAGACATCGACGTCGCGACGATCGATACGGGCCGGCTGTTTCCAGAAACCTACGAGCTGTGGGAGCGCACCGAAGCGCGTTATGCGCGGCGCATTCGCGCGGTCTATCCGCAAGCCGCGCCGCTTGAAGCGCTGATCGAGGAGCAGGGAATCAACGGCTTCTACAATTCCGTCGAAGCGCGCAAGGCCTGCTGCCATGTGCGCAAGGTCGAGCCGCTGTCGCGGCTGCTTGCCGGCGTTTCGGTCTGGGTGACGGGACTGCGCGCCGATCAGTCGCAGGCGCGCGCCGACGCGCCGGTCATCGCCTTTGACGAGACGCACAGGCTGCTCAAGCTCAATCCGCTCGCAGACTATACGCGCGACGCCGTCGTCGCGGCGGTCGAGGAGTTTTCCGTGCCGATCAACGATCTCCACGCCAAGGGCTTTCTGTCGATCGGCTGCGCGCCATGCACGCGCGCCGTGCTGCCGGGCGAGAGCGAGCGCGCCGGCCGCTGGTGGTGGGAAGACGACGGCAAGAAGGAATGCGGCCTTCATATCGGCGAAGACGGCGTGTTGCGCCGCGGGGCGCCGCAGGAGGCGAACCAATGACCGCGCTCGCCGTGCGCCCGCTCGGCTATCTCGATCGGCTGGAAGCCGAGAGCATCCATATCATGCGCGAGACCGTCGCCGAATGCGAACGGCCGGTGATGCTCTATTCGATCGGCAAGGATTCGGCGGCGATGCTGCACGTCGCCATGAAGGCCTTTTATCCGTCGAAGCCGCCGTTTCCGCTGCTCCATGTCAATACGACATGGAAATTTCGCGAGATGATCGAATTTCGCGACCGTCGGGTGAAGGAGCTTGGCGTCGAGCTGATCGAATATATCAATCCCAAAGGGATTGAGATGAACATCAGCCCTTTTGTCCATGGCTCGAAGCTCCATACCGAGATCATGAAGACCGAGGCGCTGAAGCAGGCGCTGGACAAATATGGGTTCGACGCCGCCTTTGGCGGCGCGCGCCGCGATGAAGAGAAATCGCGCGCCAAGGAGCGCGTGCTCTCGTTTCGTACGGCGCAGCACCGCTGGGACCCGAAAAATCAGCGGCCGGAATTCTGGCGTCTCTACAACACGCGCAAGGCGCCAGGCGAAAGCCTGCGCGTGTTTCCCATGTCGAATTGGACCGAGGCGGATATCTGGGACTATGTCGCGCGCGAAAACATTCCGGTCGTTCCGCTCTATTTTGCCAAGGAGCGGCCGGTCGTGCGCCGCGGCGGCACGCTGATCATGGTCGATGACGATCGCATGCAGCTCGCGCCCGGCGAAGCAATCGAACATAAAATGGTGCGGTTTCGCACGCTCGGCTGCTATCCGCTGACCGGCGCCATCGAAAGCGGCGCGGCCGGTCTCGACGAGATCATTACTGAAATGCGCGAGAGCCGCTCTTCGGAGCGCCAGGGGCGGCTCATCGACCACGACGGCTCCAGCTCGATGGAGCAAAAGAAGCAGGAAGGGTATTTCTAACATGCACGGCGCCGTAGCCACCGCATTGCCGTCGCGCGCGCCGGCGCGACAGTTCGGCGAAAAGCCGCTCTTGCGGTTCATCACCTGCGGCTCGGTCGACGACGGCAAATCGACCCTGATCGGGCGCCTGCTTTATGACGCCGATCTTGCGCCCGACGACATTATCGCGGCGCTGGAAAGCGACTCAAAGAAGCACGGCACGCAGGGCGAGGCGCTGGATTTCGCGCTGCTCGTCGACGGCCTCGCGGCCGAGCGCGAACAGGGCATCACCATCGACGTCGCCTATCGCTATTTCGCGACCGACCGGCGCAAATTCATCGTCGCCGACACGCCGGGCCATGAGCAGTACACCCGCAACATGGCGGTCGGCGCCTCCACCGCCGATCTCGCCATTCTGCTGGTCGACGCGCGCAAGGGCATTCTGCCGCAAACCCGCCGGCACAGCGTCATCACCTCGATGTTCGGCGTGCGCCATGTCGTGGTCGCGGTCAACAAAATGGACCTCGTCGGCTACAGCGAAGAGATCTTCCGCAAGATCGAGGCGGATTTTCACGCATTCGCCGAGAGTCTACGCTTTGCGTCGATCTATGTCGCGCCGCTTGTCGCCAAGGACGGCGACAATCTTGTCCACGCCAGCGCCAATATGCCCTGGCACGACGGACCGCCGCTTCTGTCCTATCTCGAAGGCGTCGCGGTGGAAGACACGACGCGGATCGCGCCCTTCCGCATGCCGGTGCAATGGGTCAATCGACCCAATCTCGACTTCCGCGGATTCTCCGGCTTCATCAGCGGCGGCAACATCCGGCCCGGCGATATCGTGCGCATTCTGCCGTCAGGCCGCGATACGCGCGTCGCCAGGATCGTCACCTTCGACGGCGATCTCGACAGCGCCGTCTCGGGTCAGTCGACGACGCTGACGCTCGCCGAAGAGATCGACGTTTCGCGCGGCGATCTTTTGTGCTCGCCGGTCTCGCCCGCGAAAATCGGCGATCGTCTCGACGCCAAGCTCCTATGGCTGGTGCGCGAGCCGCTTGTCGCCGGCAAGAGCTATCTGTTGAAGATCGGGACAAAAACCGCGCCCGCCGCCGTGACTGTCGTCGACACGCGCATCGATATCGAAACCGGCCAGTCGCAACCGCTGCTAGAGGGCGCGACGCTCGCGTTCAACGAGATCGGCGACGTGCGCCTGTCTCTCGAAACAATGATCGCCTGCGACCCTTATCTCGAAAATCGCGAAACAGGCGGATTCATTCTCATCGACCGCATCAGCAATGAAACGGTCGGGGTCGGCATGGTGAAAGCGGTCGCCGCTTCGAACGGCCGTGCGGCGCCGCCGCTGACCGAACTCAGCTACGCTTCGATGGAAGGCCTGCCGCCGGCGCGGGAGTCGTTCAAGCCGACGCCGACGCGCAGTTTGGTGAAAGCGCTTTCCTGGCTTGTTCCGGCGAGCGTTTCGACCTTCCTGATCGTTTACGCCTTCATCCAAAGCGTAGAACTCGCCGCCGAAATCACCGGCGCCGAATTGCTGGCGGTCTTCACGCTCTATTATTTGCACGAGCGGCTCTGGTCGCGATTGAACTTCGGACTTGCGACAGAAGAAGCGCGCGGCGGAGATGATCCGGGCCTGTGATAAGAATTGCGATTGACCGGTTTGGTGGGACTGTCATTCCCGGCAGGCCGAAGGCCTGACCGGGAATCCAGAGCCAATCCAAGAATGTTGGTCTTGCTCTGGATTCCCGATCGCGCTTCGCGCGTCGGGAATGACCCCCAACTGGTTTAGACGGAAATCATATGCGCCGTCAGTGCGCTTCGTCCCAATTGGCGGCGGCGCGCGCGTCGACTTTCAGCGGCACGGAAAGATGGATCGCCGGCGCCGGCGCCTGTTCCATCACGCGGCGCGCCAATTCGATCGTCGCCTCGGCTTCCTGGGCCGGCGCTTCAAACACGAGCTCGTCGTGCACCTGCAGGAGCATTTGCGCCGAGAGTCCGGCGCGCGTGAGCGCATCATCCATTCGCACCATCGCCCGCCGGATGATGTCGGCGGCGGCGCCCTGGATCGGCGCATTGATCGCGGCGCGCTCATAAAAGGCGCGGTCAGAGGCGTTGGCCGAGGCCATGGCGGGGAAGTGATAGACTCGGCCGAAGATGGTCGAGACTTCGCTCTTCTCGCGCACGGTCTTGCGCGTCGAATCCATATAATCGCGAATGCCGGGAAAGCGCTCGAAATAGCGCTTGATATAGGCGCCGGCCTCTTCGCGCGGAATGCCGAGCTGATTGGCGAGTCCGAAGGCGGAAATGCCATAGATGATGCCGAAGTTGATCGCCTTGGCGCGGCGGCGCGTTTCGGGCGGCATGTCTTTGATCGGCACATTGAACATTTCGCTCGCCGTCATCGCGTGAATGTCGAGGTCTTCGGCGAAGGCTTTCTTCAATTGCGGAATGTCGGCGATATGGGCGAGCAGCCGCAATTCGATCTGCGAATAATCCGCCGAAATCAGCACATGGCCGGGCGCGGCGACGAAGGCCTTTCGGATTTTGCGCCCCGCCTCGTTGCGTACGGGAATGTTCTGCAGATTCGGCTCGGACGACGAGAGCCGCGCCGTGGTCGTCGCGGCGAGCGCATAGCTCGTGTGTACGCGGCCGGTCTCAGGGTTGATATAGCCGGGCAGGGCGTCGGCGTAAGTGCTCCTGAGTTTGGAGACCTGGCGCCAGTCGAGAATCCGTCGCGCGAAATTATTGCCGTCGCTGGCGAGGTCTTCAAGCACGCTGGCGGATGTCGACCAGGCGCCCGTCGCGGTTTTTTTCGCGCCCGGCAATCCCATCTTGCCGAATAATATGTCGCCCAATTGCTTGGGTGAGCCGAGGTTGAAGCTCTCGCCGGCGAGTTCGAAGATTTCGGCCTCGAGCCGCGCCATGTCCTGCGCGAATTCGCCGGAGAGGCGCGAGAGAATGGCGCGGTCGACGCTGACGCCGCGTCGCTCCATACGTGCGAGCGTCGCCACCATCGGCCGCTCCAATGTCTCATAGACATTGGTCATATGCTCGGCGGAAAGTCGCGGTTTCAGCGCGCGCCACAGCCGCATCGACACGTCCGCGTCCTCGGCGGCATATTCGGTCGCTCTGTCGAGCGCGACGCGGGCGAAGCCGATGAAATTGCGTCCCGAGCCCGCGACCTCGGCGAATTTGATGTTTTGATGTTGAAGATGTTTGAGCGCCAGTTCGTCGAGGCCGTGATTGTTCAGCCCTGAGTCGAGCGCATAGGAGATCAGCATCGTATCTTCGATCGGCGCCACGTCGATTCCGTAACGCGCGAGAACGAGCAGATCATATTTCATATTATGCGCGATCTTGAGGATTGCCGGATTTTCAAACAGGGGCTTCAGTTTCGCGATCGCCGCGTCGAGCGGTATCTGGCCGGGCAGGAGTTCGGCGCCGCCAAAGAGATCGCCCGAGCCGTGCTCGCGATGCCCGAGCGGAATGTAGCAGGCGCGTCCCGGCGCGACGGCAAGCGAGACGCCGACGAGTTCGCAGCTCATCGGATCGAGCGAGGTCGTTTCCGTGTCGAGCGCGACGATGCCGGCCTCCGTCGCATCCGCGATCCATTGATCGAGGCGTTCGAGCGAGGTCACGCATTCGTAAGCGGCGCGGTCGATCTTCGTCGCCTGCGCCTCGGCGCGGCGCGCGGCGACGAGGCTTGCGGACGTGAAACCTTCCCTCATGCTCGCGCCGCCGGGCTTCGACGCGGACTCCGCCGGTTCGGAGGCTTGCGGCGCGACCGGCGCGTCTTCCCGCACTTCGCCGTCGCGCGCGCGCCAGCCGGCGGGGCCGACGAAATTTGGATCAGGCGCGACGTCATGAATATCGACGCCGTAAAGCTCGGCGACTCGCCTCGTGATCGTGGTGAACTCCATCGCCTGCAGAAAGGCGACGAGGGTATTGGCGTTCGGTTCGTGCAGGCCCAAATCTTCGAGCGGCGTCACGACAGGCGCGTCGCACACCAGCGTCACGAGCTTTTTGGAGAGGTGGATGCGCGCGACCGCGTCCGGCTCGGTCAAGGCCTCGCGCCGCTTGGGCTGCTTGATCTCTAGCGCCCTGGCGAGCAGCGTGTCGAGATCGCCATATTCGTTGATCAGCTGGGCGGCGGTCTTGACGCCGATGCCTTTCGCGCCCGGCACATTGTCGGTCGAATCGCCGGCGAGCGCCTGCACGTCGACCACCTTGTCCGGCGTGACCCCGAAATAGTCGACGACCTCCGCTTCGCCGATGATTCGTTCCTCGCGCGCGCCTTTCGCGCCGGCCGTTCCGGAGGCGGGATCGTACATCGTCACGCCCGGCCCGACGAGCTGCATCAGATCCTTGTCGGCCGAGACGATCAGCACATCCGCGCCCTTGGCCTGTGCCTGCGTCGCATAGGTGGCGATGAGATCGTCGGCTTCGTAGATGTCCTGCTCGATCGGGGTGAGGCCGAAGGCCCGCACGGCGGCGCGCATCAGCGGGAATTGCGGAATGAGGTCTTCCGGCGGTTCGCTGCGATGCGCCTTGTAGTCGGGATAAATTTCCTTGCGGAATGAATGTTCGCTCTTGTCGAAAATGATCGCGAGATGCGTCGGCTTCGCGCCGGCGGCGCCCTCGCGCACGAACTGCAACAGCTTCGTGCAGAACAGCCGCACGGCGCCGGTCGGCAGCCGGTCGGAGCGATAGTTATATTTCGCATCCTGCCGGATCGACTGGAAATAGGCGCGAAAGACGAAGGAGGAGCCGTCGACGAGAAAGACATGGCTGCCGGGGCCGACGGGCTTATGGGCAAGGGTCATGTAACTATCTTAACGGTCTTGGAAGGCCGCGTCATGGCTTGGCTGCTTGAACCGCTGGAAGGCGGCGGTTTGACCGGCGCCGGCGTGCAGCCTAGAAGACCGGCATGTCCCACAACAGTTTCGGCCATCTCTTCCGGGTCACGACCTTTGGCGAAAGCCATGGGCCGGCGCTCGGCGCGATCGTCGACGGCTGTCCGCCGAAAATCCCGCTCGAAGCGGGAGACATTCAGGTCTTTCTCGACAAGCGCAAGCCGGGACAGTCGCGCTTCACCACGCAGCGGCGGGAAGCGGATGAGGTGAAAATCCTCTCCGGCGTTTTTCCTGACGGCGCCGGCCGACAGGTGACGACCGGAACCCCGATCGCGCTCGTGATCGAAAATACCGACCAGCGCTCCAAGGACTATGGCGAGATCGCCGACAAATATCGGCCCGGCCACGCCGACTATGTTTACGACGCCAAATATGGCGTGCGCGACCATCGCGGCGGCGGCCGCTCCTCGGCGCGCGAAACCGCGGCGCGGGTCGCCGCCGGCGCCGTCGCGCGCAAGGTGATCGCCGGCGTGACGATTCGCGGCGCGCTGGTGCAGATCGGTCCGCATAAAATCGACCGCGCGCGTTTCGACTGGGCTGAGATAGATCGCAATCCGCTGTTTTGCCCCGACGCGCGCACGGCGCAATTATGGGCGGACTATCTCGACGACGTGCGCAAGGACGGATCGTCCATCGGCGCGGTGATCGAAATCGTCGCCGAAGGCGTTCCGGCCGGCTGGGGCGCGCCGATCTACGGCAAGCTCGACGCCGATCTCGCCGCGGCGATGATGTCGATCAACGCGGTGAAGGGCGTCGAGATCGGCGCGGGATTCGGCGCCGCCGCGCTCACCGGCGAAGACAACGCCGATGAGATGCGCGCCGGCGAAAACGGGCCGCGGTTTCTGTCCAACAACGCCGGCGGCGTGCTCGGCGGCATATCCACCGGCCAGCCGGTGGTCGTGCGTTTCGCGGTGAAACCCACATCGTCGATTCTCACGCCGCGCCGCACGATCGATCGCTTCGGCAAGGAGACCGACATCGTCACCAAGGGCCGTCACGACCCCTGCGTCGGCATTCGCGCCGTTCCGGTCGGCGAAGCGATGATGGCTTGCGTGCTCGCCGACCATTTCCTGCGTCATCGCGGGCAAATGGGGTGAGGCGCAAGCGCTCACCGCGCGATTTGGTCAAGAGCGAGCTTTGAAAATCGAATGTGAAAACAGGCTCGTCGCTTGCGCTCTTGCCTTGCGTCAATAGCGAAGCGTCGTTTCGCCGCATGGCCGCGTCGAGGGTTCGCTTGACCCCTGGAACAATCGAAACCTAACGTCGGCTCTGGAAACCGAGAGGCGGCGGTGGCTCCAATCTTTCAGCGGATGCGTTTGCGCGCGCGCATGTTTGCGGCGCTGGTCGCCTGTCTGTTCCTCGCGCAGACGACGATCGCGGCCGCGCATCTCGCGACGCTTGAAGGCGTCGTCTTCGGCGCAGTTTGCGCGCCGCAAGACATAGCCAATGGCGGCGAGACGCCGCTCCTCCCTCACAACCGCCATTGCCAGGGATTCTGCTGCATTCTGCATGACGGGGCGTTGGCCGCGCCTCCGTTAAGACCTGTTGTTGCGCTTGCCGTCGCTTTCCCATCCGAAGCGAAATCGCTTCGACTGACGACGTCTGGCGAGGCGCCGCGGATCGAACCCAGACGCGCGCCCCAGTCTCCAAGGGCTCCTCCTCGGCAGGGCTAAAGCTTTTCTCGCGACCGCGCATTCCCCTCGCCATTTCGCTGGCGACGCGGACGAAAGATACGCGCGCGAAATTCTCGAAATCTATCCGCCCTATTCGGCCGCTGGCGTCAATGCGGCTCGGGACGACGCGCGCATCAGACCTTCGAGGAGGGCGCTAAAGCCCCCTACAGCCCGACATTTGGAGACAATCATGAGCACGACAAAAGCTGAAGTCAGTTCCGCCGCCCTGGGCGCCGAACGAATCCTGGATATAAAGCCGCTTCTCATCGGCGTCGGCGCGCTGATGGCCTTCGTGGCCATCCTGCGCCTCTACGAACAGATTTTCGCCTGGAGCGACGGCCTCGATTCATTCTCGCCCGAGTATCAGCTCTATTGGATGAGCGTGTTGCAATTTGCGATTCTGGCGTCGTGCCTGGGCGCGGTCGGCGTCGTCGGCTTTATGTGGCGCACGCGCGACCGCGATCTGGCGAATCTGGCCGCCCCGACTGAAATGCGCCGGCTCATTTATCTGGTTCAGTGGTTGCTGGTTTTTGCGCTCGCCCTCTATTGGGGCTTAAGCTTTTTTTCGGAGCAGACGGCCGTCTGGCACATGACCGCCGTGCGCGACACGGATTTCACGCCGAGCAATATCATCACCTTCTATATTGCCTATCCGCTATTTTCGATCATCGGGCTGGGCGCGTTCTTCTATGCGAAGACGCGCCTGCCCACTTTCGCGAAAGGCTATTCTCTCGCCTTCGTGGTGCTGGTCGTCGGCGTCTTCATGACCATCCCGAATGTGGGATTCAATGAATGGGGCCATACATTCTGGTCGATGGACGAAGGCTTTGCAGGTCCGCTGCACTGGGGCTTCGTCTTTTTCGGCTGGATGTCGCTTGCGACATTCGGCGTCGTGCTGCTGATCCTTGGCCGTCTTCGCGAACTCCTCGGCGCGGATGCGCTAGAGCAGCTCTATCGACGTTAACGCCCGGCGTTTAGCCGCACAATTGCGAAGCCGGCGCCGACTCCTTGGAGCGGCGCCGGTTGCATTCTCAGGTTCGGCGCATGTGCAGAGGCCGACGCGTCCATGTGGCTGACATCTCGCTCAGGGCAATGCATGCTGCATCAGAACAGCCGGGAATGAGACCTCCGAGTCGAGAGGGATATCTGCCCCCGCTACAGTTTTGAAGCCTAACGCCTTGTAAAAATTTTCGGCGGCGAACGTTGAGCAACAATGAAGTTCGCTTACGTCTCGAGCCTTGGCGTCCATGCAGCACCGATTCATAAGGGAACGCCCGACGCCCAAGCGAGTCCAGCCGGGATGCGTGGCGAAATGTCGGATGTGTGCTTCCCCTCGGACGATCTTTGCAGTTCCTGGACGCTCAAGCGACCAGCCACCGCACCCGATGAGTTCGCCGTGGCTGCTCTGCGCGACGTAGAAGGAGCCGGACGCGAGAAGCGTTGGATTCGCCTTTGTCATGAAAGGCAAGGCTCGATCGAGCAGAACCCTTTCATAATGCGACTCCAAAAGAGCGGAGTAGCTCGCCGCCAGAAGGCAGCTCACCGCGCTTGCGTCAGAAGGATCGGCGACCCGAACGATGTAGGTCACTGTCGAGACCATTGCGCCAAGCGCCGTTACGCCGCGAGATCGGCGACCACCGCATCGAGCACCGGGAAGCCTTCGGAGCTGACGCGCAGCCGGTTCTCGCGGGTGAATTCGACGAGGCCGTCGCCGATCAGTTCGCTGATCCGCGATTGCGACAGGCGCTTGCCGGTCAGCAGGAAATAGCGCTGCGGATCGACGCCCTCGCGCAGCCGCAGCCCCATCAGCAGGAATTCGTCGCCTTCCTGCTCGGACGAAAGCAGTTCGTCATCGATGAGGCCGTGGCCTTCGGTCTCGACGCAGGTGAGCCACATTTCGGGATGCCGCTCGGCGGCCTGGGCGCGCCGTCCGCGCGGCGTGACCACCCGCCCATGCGCGCCGGGACCGACCCCGACATATTCGCCATAGCGCCAATAGACCAGATTGTGCCGGCATTCGGCGCCGGGCCGCGCGTGGTTGGAGACTTCGTAAGCGGGCAGGCCGGCGCGGGCGGTGACCTCCTGCGTCACGTCCCAGAGCGCGCGCTGAACCTCGGCGCTCGGCAGCGCCATTTTGCCGGCGTTGACCATCCGCTCGAACATCGTATCGGGCTCGATGGTCAGCTGATAGAGCGAGACATGTTCGGGCGCGCGGGCGAGCGCCAGCTCCAGCTCCTTGCGCCAGGCGGCAGGGGTCTGGCCGGAACGGCCGTAGATCAGATCGAAGGACGCGCGCTCGAAGACGGAAGTGGCGACATCGAGCGCCATCAGCGCCTCCGCGACGGAATGCTGCCGCCCAAGCGCGCGAAGATCGATGTCGTTTAGGGCCTGCACGCCGAGCGAGACGCGATTGACGCCGGCGGCCTTGAACCCCCTGAAGCGCGAGGCCTCGACGCTGGTCGGATTGGCCTCGAGCGTGATCTCGCAGTCCTTGGCGAGGCTCCAATGGCGCGAAATCTGGGACAGAATCGCCTGGGCCGTCGACGGCGCCATCAGCGACGGCGTGCCGCCGCCAAAGAAAATCGAGCGGACCTCGCGCCCGGGCGTCAGCGCGGCGCGATGCGCGAGCTCAGCGCTGAAGGCCTCGACAAAGCGGTCCTCGTCGACGTCGCCGCGCCGGACGTGGCTGTTGAAATCGCAATAGGGGCATTTCGACAGGCAGAACGGCCAGTGGACATAAACGCCGAAGCCTGGGTCGAAAGCGTTGCGAATCGGTGTCGCCATGGCCCTTTATCGCACGGAACGGCGGGAAGGGCACAATGCGGCGGGGTCAGAACCACGCGAACCAGTTCCGTTCGAACAGGATCGTCGAAGCGAAGCCGGCGACGGGCAGAATCTGGCCCTTGACCAGCGGCTGCCGCCAAACGGGGCTGAACGCGCCGCCGTCAAGATTCGTGATTTTTTCCAGCTGCGCTTCGAGATAGCCGCGATCGGCGGCGCTGAATTTTTGTTCGAAGCTGGAATTCCCGCTCTTTCCGTGGGTTTTGCCGAAAAGCGCGTCCTCGATTTTTTGCTTGGATTTCGCGCGCGCTGTTTCCGCCGCCCTGTTCAACGCGAGCGCGCAGGCGACAATCGTGACGAGCGCGAGCGCCATAAAGAAGAGGAGCGCGCCGCTACTGGGATAATTGGCGAATATGCCGCTTCTCTCGATAATCGTCAGCGCAACCAGCAAGAAAGGCCAGTAGGCCAAAGGGAGAATGCATGCGGTGCGCTTCTCGATGAATTCGATATCCAGAGCGTCATTGCGGATGAAGCCGATCTGCGTCCGACTGGAATTCGAGGAGGCTTGATCCAGCGAACGATCGACGCGAATCGAAGGCCAAACAGTAGAATGGTATTCGAGATCATTTACGAAACAAAGACATAGAATTGTAGCGTCCCATACATAGAGAATTGCATAGCAAACAGCTAAAAATTCTATCGGCGTGGTCACTTCGAAGAATGTTCGAGCTATGTCGCCTCGAATTGGAGGGATGATGTTTCCATATACGCGCCACATGATCCCGAAAATCACAAGAAATAAGAGCGAGACGCACGCCGTGCGCAAATGACGCGCGCCGGGGCGGCCGGCGCATACATAGCCGCGCCAGCCGGTCCTGACATCATACGGTTTATTCTCGCTCGCCGGAGGATCGAATGTCGCTTTCTTGGGCGTCAGTATGTCAAGCCATGGCCTGAAATTTATAAAGCCGAGCTTTCCTTCGCGGGAGGCGCGCTTAATCACCTCGTCAGGACAGTCGAGGCCCAATCTTGTTGCGATCTCTCCGAGGTTATCGTCCAGTCGGCTCGATGCGCGCGCGACGATTCGCACGCACAGAATGATCACCAGCAGTTGTATCGCGATTGTCGGCCAAACGCTGACGCCTTCGCTCCAAGCAATCGGCTCGCCGCTGCCCGTTTCGGTGAGCCAAAGAGCCGCTTGCTCCCAATAGCCGAGGACGATTGCCGCACACAGCAGGATCAGGCCAAGAAAGAACGTGTCCGACGAGGCGCCGGCGCGCTGAAACCCGTCGCTCTTCCGTCTAAGGGCGTAAGCAAGCGCCAGCAATGCACATCCGCCAACGGCCAACATGGAAACGATAAAAACGCGTTCTCTATTCGGGAGTTCCGGAAAGGGTTTTGGCGGATCGGGTTGAACACGCGGGAACGACGGGCGGGCGTCGGCATCCTTGACCGGCCGCGGTCGAAGCGACTGAAGCGCGCCCGTCCGTGAGATCTCGAAGAGGTCGGATCGCGAAAGCTCCTTTCGGATGTTTTCCGCGCGACCGGCGCCGCCCCGATCGTCGATCGCAAGCTGTATCGCGAGAAAGGCGGACGTCTGATAAACGCTTCGGAAAGGAGGAATGTCGCCCTGTAAATCTTGATGCAGCGTCGGACCGAAGCTGGACGCGACGATCAGATTGCGCGTCCAGGCCAATTCGCTCGGCATTGTCAGTATCGAGTCGTAATCGGTCGTAAAGAAGATCGCATTGGGAAAATTCGGCTTCAGCGCGCGCAGAACGAGCAGCTTGTCGAATACGTCGCTTCCAAGAACGCCAATCGCCTTTATGCCCGCGCCGCCTTCGAACCGAATCTTCTTGTCCTCATCGATCAGGCTGTCGGCCAGCCGGCGCAAATAATCGCTTTGGCCTGGCCCATGCGGCCGGTCGCCGGCGCGCGCCGCCTTCCTGTCCAATACCGCCTCTTTGTCGTCGGCGGTTTTGGCGGCGTCCTTACCGGCCCGCTGATTTTCCGTTTTCTTGTCATCTGGCGCCATGACGCCGTCGATGCCGCGCAAATAGGATTTCTGAATAATTCTGGGATTATTTGAAGAAGGCTCGACTGGCGGGCAGGGTTCGCTCTTGCGGTAGGCGCATCTAACGTTCTCTCTGATCGCCTGCCCGTAAGTCGTATCCCACTCGGAAACGAGCGCGATGCTGTGTGCTTTGGCGTAGCTCACGTCGCGCTTTTCTAGTTCATCGACGAGACTGCCGGCAAGAATGTCATCAGGCGTGATCGTTTGCTCGATCGTGGCCGGTCCGAACTTGAGCGAACATTGTCTCCTCCCGTCGTGCTGATGCTTGAGGTCATCGTTCAGCGCGATCGTCGCCCCATAGGACGTAAATTTGAATCTGGAAGGACGATTTTCGTTGGCAATCGCCAGAAGCGCGTCCGACGTATGAGGCCCGATGATGGGAAAAGGCAATCTGGCCGATGGACAGACTTGTATGCCCGACATGGCGTAGCGAGAGAAGGGCGATATCAGATCTTCAAGAATTCTGACCGGCGTTTTTTCCTTGGCGATCGTATCGGTCAAGAATTGTTCGTTGATCCAGAGAATCAGAATGCTCCGCAGATCGGTCGAACCTTCCGTCGACGGTTCCCGGTCGAACCATTCATATGGCACGATCGTTTTGATCGGCTTGTCGTCCGGGCCGGTAACGCAGACCCGATAATAGTCGATGTGCTGAGCGTCCGCCGGCTGGAATCCTTTGTGCGCCAGGGCCGACACGACGGCATAGCGCAGACGGCGACGGAATTCGACGTCCTCCGCGTAGGGCGCGCCGGAGACCATGACGGGAAGAACGAGCGACTGTTCGTCCGCGCGAGACCGTCGCTCCAACTTGATATGCTCGACGTGCTCGAACGCGGGCGTTTGGACCGGTAACGTAGACGGCGCGGCGGCCTTGCCTTTCGTTCCCTTCCGCACATCGGTCCGCGCCCGCTTGTCGGGCGTGTCGCATGCGTTGCCGGTCGCTTCCCTAGGCAAATTTTTTTCCACGGCGCCGAAGGGATCCTGCCAAAGACGCGCGGAAATGTCGTGATAGGCGTATCCGTGGAACGCCGTCTCCTGAGCGTTCGGACGCGCGCCTTCCAGCGGCGCCTCCTTCTGAATCAGGAGAGCGCTCGCCGCCACAATTATCGCTACAATCATTCCGCCGCTGGCGACTGAACCGCCCTGCTGTTTATCTTTGGTCGCCATATCAAAATCCGCAATTCGACAATCAAGCCGGCGCGCGAGAAAAGCTCGTCGGAATATGGGGACGCGCCTAGAGCGCCGGCGGACCAGTAAGCCGCAAGTCTAGCAGCCTTGCTGAACCGCAGCAATTTAGCGTCGCTCTTCTTGATTAATCTTCCGAGCCGAAAGGTCCCGCGGCTTCAATTCGCTGCATGGCCCCTTATCGACCGGCGCCTGATCAGATATTTTCCCGCGCCGGAAGCGGGGGATCGCCGAATGGGCGGGTGGAACATTTCGCGGCTTTGGCGGGGAGCGGGCGAAAAGGAGAGGGGCGATCCGGCGATCGCGGAAATCGCCGGCGAGATTTGCCGCAATCTTGGCGCGCTCGGCCTTTTTGTCGAGTCGAAGCGATATGGCGCGAGTTTCTGGGAAATCAGGGCATCGACCTCGCCGAGGCTGATCACCACGCCGGATGGGGTGCAGGCTTCGGGCGTCGCCTTGCTGCTCGCCGGAAAATTCGAGCCGCCCGCGCTCGTCTTCGAGCAAATAAATTCGCTCAGACGGGGGCTGGGCCGAGCGATGGTCGAGGCGGCGATGAATGGCCTCAAGGCGCGACCCGGCGTCCTGGGATGCGTCAAGGTCAATGATCTTTCGCCGCGCATGGGCGACGGGCGGAGATGGTGGGAGCATGTCGCCGACGCGTATGCCGAATTCGACTGGGTCATCACCCATGAAGAGCCGTTCGGGCATGCGTCAGTTCCTACGCCTCCCGTGCAAGCGCCCGATCCGGCGCCCACGGCCCGCGCCGACATCGTCGACTCGCCGGAGTTTCTGAAGAAGCGACAAAGGCTCGAGGCGCTGGCGCGCGCGTTCGGCTATGACGCGGGCAAGGCGTCGCTCAGCCCGCAGACGAAAACCTTCGACTATCTGGGCCAAAGCTTCACGTCGGAAGGTCAGTCCTTTCCCGACGGACGCGTCGAGATTTATTACGACCCGAACATGAGCGACGCGCGGCTCGGATGCTGCCTCGCGCATGAATTGCAGCATGTGCGCTATTTCGCGGTGCGCGACGCTTATCGGGCGGAGCCGCCGGACGGCCGTCTGCATCGGCGCTTCGCCAAATATGCGCCGGAAGCTCTCGCGGCGCAGCGCGGCGTCTCCAACTATTCGAACGAACATTGGGACGCCTGGAAGGGCGATGCGCCGCCGCAGCTGTTCTCCTTCGAATTGGAGGAAGGGGACAGCGAACCGATCAATGAGACGATCGCGGAAGTCGCCAAGGCGCTCTACAATTGGGGGCCGGACGTGCGCATCAATCCTCTGTGGAGAGAGCTGCATGACGCGATCAATGAAGAATATGCGGCGCTTCGAAGATAGAGCGCCGTTCGTTCACGACTTGCGTTCGCGCTCCAGCAATGCGCGTTTGCGCTCGACGCCCCAATAGTAGCCGGAAAGCGCGCCGTCGCTGCGCACGACGCGATGGCAGGGAACCGCGAGCGAAACCGGATTGGCCGCGCAGGCGCCCGCGACCGCGCGCGTCGCTTTCGGCGCGCCGATGCGTTTCGCGATCTCGGCGTAGCTCGCCGTCTCTCCCGCCGGAATGTCCCGCAGCGCCGCCCAGACGCGCTGCTGAAAGGCCGTGCCGCGCATGTCGAGCGGCAGATCGACGCGCGTTTGAGGCCGCTCCACCATCCCCACCGCAGCGGCGACATAGCGTTCGAACGACTCATCGCCGCCAATGAGCGTCGCCCGCGGAAAACGATCCTGCAGATCGCGCAGCAGTTCTTCAGGGTCGTCGCCGAGCGAAATGGCGCAGACGCCTTTTTCGCTCGCGGCGACGAGCACCGCGCCGAGCGACGATTGGCCGATGGCGAAGCGGATCGTTTCGCGCGGCGCCCCGGCGCGATAGGCGCTCGCCGTCATGCCCAAAGTCTCCTTGGCCGTCGCGTAGAAGCGCGCGCTCGAATGATAGCCGGAATCATAGATCGCCTCGGTCACTGTCTGAACTTCCCTGAGCTTGCCGCGCAAGCGCTCGCGCCGATGCGCCTCGGCATAGGCCTTGGGCGTAACGCCGGCGATGCGCTTAAACAGCCGGTGGAAGTGAAACGGACTGAGCCCTGCGGCGCGCGCCAGCCGCGCCAGAGGCGGCGGCGCTTCCGCCGCTTCGATCATTCGGCAGGCGCTGGCGATTTTCTCAGCGTCCCGCTCCTGCTGCGACGGCGCATCGGGCCGGCAGCGGCGGCAGGGGCGAAAGCCCTGAGCCTCGGCTGCTTCGACCGTGGCGCAGAAGCGCACATTGGCCCGCTTCGCCGGCCGGGACGGGCAGGAGGGGCGGCAATAAACGCCGGTCGTTTCGACGCAATAAAAGAACGCGCCGTCATGGCGCACATCGCGCGCGACCACCGCCGCCCAGCGCGCATCGTCGAGATCGAGCGAATGTGTCTCAGTCATATCGCGGGTCATTGTCGCGCATCATCCCTTTATTGACGATCGCCGCAATGCGTTTCTTGCTGTCCAATCTCCGAACGGCTGACAGGCGCCTCAGGCGATCCTATGCTGCGCCTCTGAAGCCGAGATTGGACCTGACATGCCGGAACGCGACACCGCCTTCACGCGCCGAGGGGCGATCGCCGGCGCGGGCGCAAGCCTTGCGTGTTTAGGCGCGCGCGCCGCGACGGCGTCGACCCTGCTCGTCACCCACCCCGCGGCGCTCGCCCATGACATGGGGCCGACCCATGTCGAAGGGCCGGAGCGTCTGCGCGCCATTCTGCATGCGCTGGACGATGCGCGCCATCTCGGCCTCATGCGCGCCGAAGCGCCCTTGGCGCCGCGGGAGGCGCTGCTCCGCGCGCATCGTTCGGAGCACCTTTCGCGGCTTGCCAAATCCGCGCCCTCTGATGGCTATGCGCGTATCGGCCCCGATGTCGTCATGAACGGCGCCACGCAGGAGGCGGCGTCGCGCGCGGCGGGCGGCGCGATCGCGGCGATCGACGCGGTCATGCGCGGCGACGCCAAGAACGCCTTCGTCGCCATGCGACCGCCGGGACATCATGCGACGCGCGAGACGCCGATGGGTTTTTGTTTTTTCAACAATGCCGCCGTCGCCGCTTTGCATGCGCGCGCGGCGCATGGCGCCTCGCGCGTCGCCATCGTCGATTTCGACGTGCATCACGGCAATGGCGTGCAGGAAATTTTCTGGAGCGATCGCAACGCGCTTTACGCCTCGACGCATCAGATGCCGCTCTATCCCGGCACGGGCGCGGTCAGCGAGAGGGGCGAGCACGACAATATCGTCAACGCGCCGCTCGTTAAGGGCGACGGCGGCGCGCAATTTCGCGAGGCGCTCACATCACGCATTCTGCCGCGTCTCGACGCCTTTTCGCCCGATCTTGTCGTTCTCTGCGCCGGCTTCGACGCCCATCTGCATGATCCGCTCGGCGGTTTACGTCTCATCGCCGACGATTTCAGCGACGTCACATTGCGCGTGATGGAGATCGCGGCGCGCCGCTGCAAGGGCCGCATCGTCTCGCTGCTCGAAGGCGGCTATCAGCCTGAAAATCTTGCGCGCAGCGTCGCGGCGCATGTCGGCGCATTGATGGAGGCGTGAGTTAATCCGTGGCTTGTCATTCCCGGCAGGCCGAAGGCCTGACCGGGAATCCAGAGCCAATTCAACGACTCATGTTGTGACTCTGGATTCCCGATCGCGCGTTGCGCGCGTCGGGAATGACATTCGCGTCACCCCAGCCGCGCCGCGAGCTTGCGCCACAGGGCGTTCTCCGCCCGAAAGACATAGTCGAGCCCGGCGCTGGCGACGCTTGTGGCGCCTTGCGCGATCAGCCAGTCAGCGAGCGCCGCGACTTTCGTCGCCGGACAGGAGAAACGCGCCGAGCGGCTGTCCTTCTCGCGCAGTTCCGCGCCGAAATTCGTTTCAGCGGCGCGCAGGATTTGTTCGCTCGGGTCAGGCAGACTGGCGCGCACCTCGCGGGTCGTGCGCGCTTCTTCTTCCGCGGCGATGCGCGAAAGAATGATGCGCGCCGCTTCACGCGCGGTCTGGCTCCAGGGCGCCGTCAGCGAGGCGACGAGATTGGCTTGCGAGCGCAGAATCACGCCGTCCTCGATGATTTTCAGCGCATTCGCCGCGAGCGTCGCGCCGGTGGTCGTGATGTCGACGATGAGATCGGCCGAGCCGGCTGCGGGCGCGCCCTCGGTCGCGCCGGAGCTCTCGACGATGCGATAGTCCGAAACGCCATGCGCGGCGAAGAAGCGTCGCGTCGTGTTCACATATTTTGTCGCGACGCGCAGTCCGCGACCGTGGCGCGCGCGAAATCCGTCGGCGATATCGGCGAGGTCGCTCATATAGCGCACGTCGATCCAGGCCTGCGGCACGGCGACGATGACATTGGCGGCGCCAAAGCCGAGCGGCGCGAGAAGCTCAACTTTCTGCTCGGCGTCGGCGATCTCTTCACGCACCAGATCTTCGCCGGTGACGCCAAGATGGGCTTCGCCGCAGGCAAGCCGGCGCGTGATCTCGGCCGCTGAGAGATAGGCGACTTCCGCGCCCGCGACTCCGGCGACGGCGCCGCGATAGTCGCGCGCGCCGCGGCCCTGCGTCAGCTCCAGGCCGGCGCGCGCGAAGAAGGCCGCAGCGTTCTCCTGCAGCCGGCCTTTCGAGGGAGAGGCGATGATGAGTTTCTGTTCGGGCGACATCATGCCTCTCCCGCGCCGGGCGAAAGACGGTCGATCCAGATGGCGGCGCCGACGGCTGGTATGTCCGTCGCTGCGCCGAGGGTTTTGAACAGCCGGTCGTAGCGTCCGCCGCCGATCACCGCTTCGCCGTCGCCGCCGTGGCGCGCCTCGAAGACGAAGCCGGTGTAATAGTCGAGATGGCGCGCGAAGCTTGCCGAGAAGCGCATGTCTTCCACGGCGAGGCCGCGCGCGGCGATGGCGCGGGCGCGGGCGTCGAAAGCGTCGAGCGTGGCGGAGAGGTCGAGCCGCGCGTCGGCGGCGAGACGGCGCATCGCCGAGGACGCGGATTCCGGCGAGCCTTCAATGGCGAAGAACGCTTCCGCCAGCGCGCGCGTTTCCTTCGACACGCCGGCGCCGTCGGCGAGCGTCGCCTGGTCGAGAAAACGTTCGGCGATTTCAGCGGCGCTGCGGCCGCCGACGGCGGCGATGCCGGCGATGGACAGCAAATCCTCGACGAGACGGCGCGCATCGGCCGGATCGACCTTGGTTAGCGCCGCCAATACCCCGGACTGTTCCGACCCGCCGTTGCGTCTTGGCAAGGCGAAAATATCGGCGATCCTCTGGCCGCGGGCGTGGCCGGCGGCGAGACGCCGCCGCCAGATCGGCGGCATGTCGAGGCTTTCGAGAAAGGCGGCGACGAGCCCCGCGTCGCCCATGCGAACCTTGAGCGCCGTCGCGCCTGCGGCGGCGGAGCCTTCAAGCGCGGCGACGAGGATTTCCGCATCGGCCGCCTCGCGGTCCTTCCGGCCGAAGCTCTCGATGCCGGCCTGCAGCAATTCGCCGTCGCCGGTCCCGCCATGTTCAGGGGCGCGGAAGACCGAACCGCCATAGGCATAGGCTGCCGGCCTGCCCGCCTGGGCCGAGGCGAGATAATCGAGGCAAACCGGAATCGTATATTCCGGGCGCAGGCAGAATTCCGCGCCGGAGGCGTCGCTGGTCAGATAGAGACGGCCGCGGAAATCCTCACCGGAACGATCGAGGAAAACATGCGCCGGCTGCAGAAGACGCGGCTCGCAGCGCGCGAATCCCTTTTGCGCGAAATGCGCAAGGATGGCCGCGAGGCGTGTAGCTTCGCAGGCTGCGGCGGCGGCGGTGACGACGGTCAAGCGAAAATCCTCTCGAAATTCGCGCTCTCTTTAGCAAGCGCGGCGCAGGCGCGACACCCCCGTCCGCCGATGAGGGTGAACGGCGGAGCAGGAGCGGCGGCCTTTTCAGGCCTCGCAGGCGCTGCTTCGTCTGGCGCAACGCCAGCCTTGCATCCCTCGCTCGCCTCTGCCACATAAGGGCCGGGAGGTTGGCGGTGGACGCTTCACTCGCCAACCGGGTCAGGTCCGGAAGGAAGCAGCCCTAACGAGCTTGGGCGGGTCTTCGTTCAGCCTCCCACCTCTTTCGGCGAGCAGCGAATGGCGTGGCGCGACGACGGCGCCGTTCGTCGCTCGTCCGCCTCCGGATGGATGCTGATGGACCACGAGCACGATCCGCCGAGGCCATCGCCGGCGCCCGACGACGGACCTTCGCTCTTTGGCGCCGATCAGGCGCCGCCCACGGCCTATCGCGTGCTGGCGCGCAAATACCGACCAACCAGCTTCGCGGACCTTATCGGCCAGGAGCCGATGGTGCGCACGCTCGAAAACGCCTTCGAACTCAATAGAATTCATCAGGCCTATCTCTTGACCGGCGTGCGCGGCGTCGGCAAGACGACGACCGCGCGCATTCTCGCGCGCGCCTTCAACTATGAGCTGCCGGCGCGCGACGGCCGTCCGGCGGTCAATCAGCCGACGATCCATATGGACGAGCTCGGCGTTCACTGTCAGGCGATCATCGATTCGCGCCATGTCGACGTGCTCGAAATGGACGCCGCTTCGCACACCGGCATCGACGACATCCGCGAGATCATCGACAACGCCCGTTATCGCCCGGTGATGGCGCGCACCAAGGTCTATATCATCGACGAAGTGCATATGCTGTCGAAGCCCGCCTTCAACGGTCTGTTGAAGACGCTTGAAGAGCCGCCGGAGCATGTGAAGTTCATCTTCGCGACGACCGAAATCGAAAAGGTGCCGGTGACGGTGCGCTCGCGCTGCCAGCGATTCGATCTGCGCCGCATCGACGCCGGGCTGCTCGCCGATCATCTGCTTGGCGTCTGCAAGGCCGAGGGCGTCGCCATCGAACCGGAAGCGCTCGCCATGATCGCCCGCGCGGCCGAAGGCTCGGCGCGCGACGCGCTGTCCCTGCTCGACCAGGCCATCGCCTATGGGGCGGCGCATTCCGCGGGCGGCGCGATCGCCGCCGGGGACTTACGTCTGATGCTCGGCGTCGCCGACAAGGCGCGGGTCATCGACCTCTTCGAAGCGGCGATGTCGGGCGATGTCGCCGCGGCGATCGGCATTCTCGAAGATCAGTATAATGGCGGCGCCGATCCGGCGCAGGTGCTGCTTGAACTCGCTGAATTCACGCATCTTGCGACGCGCCTGAAGCTTGCGCCGGAGACCGCCGAGTCGGCGGCGCTGACGCCCGAAGAGAAACGCCGCGGCGCAGACGCCGCCGCGCGTCTCTCCGTTCCGGCGCTGACCCGCGCCTGGCAAATATTGATGAAGGGCGTCGAGGAATTGCGCGGCTCGCAGCGACCGCTGGCGGCGGCCGACATGGTGCTGGTGCGGCTCGCTTACGCCGCCGACATGCCGACTCCGGCCGAGGCGCTGCGGCGTCTTGGACTCGGGGAGGGCGCGCCGGGGACTCAGTCGCCGCCGGCGCGTGGCGCGACGCCCGCCGGAGCCGGGGCGGCGCCGGCGCGCGGCCCGCGGCTGGTCGCGGCGGCGCGTCCCGCAGTCGCTCAGCCCTCCGCCGCGCCGGCCGCGGGAACCGCGATCGAGAGCTTCGACGCGCTGATGGCGATTGCCGCGCAGAAGCGGGACATGCGCCTCAAGATCGCGCTTGAATCGGAGGTGCGGCTGGTTCGCTTCGAAGCCGGTTTGATCGAATTCGAACTCGCGCCCGGCGGCGCGCGCGATCTGGCGGCGACGTTGATGCAGAAGCTTCAGGCCTGGACCGGCGAACGCTGGATGGTTTCGATCGTCGCGGCGGGCGGCGCGCCGTCGCTCACGGAGCAGCGCGAAGCGGAGGAGCGCAAGCGCCGCTCCTCGCTCGAATCCGATCCGCTGGTGGCGAGCGTGCTCGCGCGTTTCCCTGGCGCGCAGATCGTCGCCGTGCGGGGCAGGGACGAGGGCGAGGGCGCATCGTCCGCCGAAACGCTTTATGATGACGCCGCCCCAATCGAGGAAGACGACGGAGAAGCGCAATGATGGACTTCATGGGCCTGATGAAGCAGGCGCAGCAGATGCAGGCCAAGATGCTCGAAGCGCAGCTGGAGCTCGAACAGATCGTCGTCGAAGGCGAGGCGGCCGGCGGCATGGTGAAAGTCGCGTTGACCGCCAAGGGCTCGATGAAGAGCATCTCCATCGATCCAAGTCTGTTGAAGCGGGACGAGAAGGAAATTCTCGAAGATCTGATCCTCACGGCGCATATGCAGGCGCGGGCCAAGGCCGAGGACGCGATGGCGGAGAAGATGAAGGCGCTGACCGGCGGTCTGCCGCTGCCGCCGGGGCTGAAGCTGCCGTTTTGAGATGGCTGTTGTGATCGCAAGAGTTTCAATCTGGGCGCGTAACCCTCTCCCTATGGGAGAGGGTGGCTGCGAAGCAGCCGGGAGAGGGGTTTCCGACTTGACGCAAGCGCATGTAGCGCTGCGAAAAAAAATGCTGCCCCTCACCCCGGTCCTTCGGACCGACCCTCTCCCTATGGGAGAGGGTTGCGCGCGCTGAGACCATGGCCGAACGCGTCGCCGGCCCCGAAATCGAAAAACTCGTGCAACTCCTGGCCAAATTGCCGGGGCTCGGGCCGCGTTCGGCCCGGCGCGCGGTTCTGCATCTCATCCGCAAGCGCGAGGAACTGCTCGCGCCGCTCGCCGAGGCGATGCGCGTCGCGCAGGAGCGCATCCTCGTCTGCTCGGTCTGCGGCAATATCGATACGAGCGATCCCTGCACCATCTGTCGCGACCCGCGCCGCGACGCGTCGATCGTCGTTGTCGTCGAGACGGTCGCCGATCTCTGGGCGCTGGAGCGGGCGGGGCTGCTTAACGCGCGCTATCACGTGCTCGGCGGCGTGCTGTCGCCGCTCGACGGCGTCGGGCCGGACGATCTTGCGATCGCGAGCCTCGTCGCGCGCGTGCGCGCCGAGGCGACCAGCGAAGTCGTGCTAGCGGTCAACGCCACCGTCGACGGACAGACGACCGCGCATTACATCGCCGACCTGCTGTCGCCCTTGGGCGTGAAGGTGACGCGGCTCGCCCATGGCGTGCCGGTCGGCGGCGAACTCGACTATCTCGACGAAGGCACGCTGGCGGCGGCGCTGGAGCGGCGGACGGCGTTTTAAGCGAGGCCAGTCACTTCGACGCGGTCGTCTTCGATGCGATGATCTTGTCCCAGTCTTCGAGGCCGATCTCGCCGCCGTATTTGTCGCCGTTGACGAAGAAAGTCGGCGTGGAATTGACGCCGAATTTTTCAGCAGCGCGATCTCGCACCTTGTTCACATTCTCGTAAAGCGCTTGATCCTTCAACACCGCTTCGAATTTCTCCTGGCCGAGCCCGGTCTGTTTCAAGACATTCGCCAGACCGTCGAGCGGCTTGTCGGCGAAGGCCCAGTTCTTCTGCTGCGAGAAGAGGAGATCGACGGCCGCGTCGCGCTTGTCGCCGAGTTCCCGCGCCAGCATGAAAGCGGCGGTCGCCAGCGGATCGAGCGGGAACTCGCGCAGGATGAATTTCACCTTGCCCGTCTCGACATACTTCTTTTTCAGCTCGGGATAGACATCGTGATGGAACGCCGCGCAATGGCTGCAGGTCATCGACGCATATTCGACGATCGTCACCGGCGCATTCGCCTGGCCTTCCACAATATCGGGGAGCGCATTCGGCGCCATCAGCTCGTCGACGGAAACCTTGCCCGAAGGCGATTTGTCGGCGTAAGCCGGCGCGGCGGCGAAGACCGCGCAGGCGGCGGCGACAAGAAAATGACGACGGGGCAGATCAGCAAAGGGCATGTGCGGTCCATAAGTGTTGCGACGCGGAAGAGACCATATTCTCTTCGGCAAATGTGGCAAATCAAATTTCGACGTGGAACGGAAGCCGGCGCTACAATCCGTGCTTGGGTTGAATGAACCAGTAGAGCGCGCCGATAAAGGCGAGAACGACGCCGAACCAGAACACGACGTCGCCGATCTGCAGATCCTTCATCGTGTAGCTGAGAACGCTGACCGCCAGGCCGCCGATCGCGATCCAGAGCGGACGCTGGCCGCGTTCATTCTTTTGCGGCCGCTTTTTTGATGGCCCGGACAAGCGCCTCTCCCTGACGTTTTGCCGTTCCGATCGTTTTATTGATGGTTTGCGAGCGGCGACGGCGCGTTTGCGCCTAGACTTTCCGATCGCGGTCCCGCAGTCAAGAATCGCCAAAGAAAAACAGCCGCCCGAAGCGGCTGTTTTCGATGAATTCCTGCGCGCCGAAGCTAGCGCGAATAGAATTCGATGACGAGGTTCGGCTCCATCTGCACCGGATAGGGCACTTCCGTCGCATGCGGCACGCGGATGAGCTTCGCGGTCATCTTGGAGTGGTCGACGTCGTAAAATTCCGGCGCGTCGCGCTCGGCGAGCTGAACCGCTTCAAGAACGGTCACCGCCTGTTTCGAGGCTTCCTTCACCTCGATCACGTCTCCGACCTTCACCTGATATGACGGAATGTTGACGCGCTTGCCGTTGACGCGGATGTGCCCGTGATTGACGAATTGGCGCGCGGCGAACACCGTCGGAACGAATTTCGCGCGATAGACGATGGCGTCGAGGCGCCGCTCCAACAGGCCGATCAGATTGTCGCCGGAATCGCCCTTCATGCGGATCGCTTCCGCATAATATTTGCGGAACTGCTTTTCCGAAATATTGCCGTAATAGCCCTTGAGCTTCTGCTTGGCCTTGAGCTGCGTGCCGTAGTCGGAGAGCTTGCCCTTGCGGCGCTGGCCGTGCTGTCCCGGGCCATATTCGCGGCGGTTCACCGGGCTCTTCGGCCGGCCCCAGATATTCTGGCCGAGGCGGCGATCAAGCTTGTATTTGGCTTCTGCGCGTTTGGTCACTTTGACTCTTGTCCTCTCATCGATCGCGTTTGGCGCGAGAGAGCGACAAGACGAAAATCGCCCGAAGCCATGCGCTTGGGGCGTCGTCTCGACCCGCGTCTCCCGCCGCCCCGGCGCCGCCGGAGCTTGAAGAACGCGCCCTCCTCTGCCGTCGATCCGGCCGACAGGCGTTTGTTTCAAACGCCACGGGTGCTTGCCCGGCGCGAACGCGTCGCGTCAGGCAGGTGGGGAGCTAAAGGAAAGCGCTCCCCGCGTCAAGGTCTCCTGAAGTCCGGGATCCCTCCAAAACGTCCGAACTTACTGCCAAGGGAACGGAAAACCCTCGTCGTAAGGAACGATCATGCCGGCGTTGTAGGGCGGTCGCTGAGGAAGCGTTTCCTGCATATACCAGCTGCGCTGGCTGCGCTCGATGGGATCGTGATTGAGGTAGGTCTGCTGGACCATGTAGCGATTGGTGCTGCCGACCGGAACCTGCGTTCCGGGGTCGAGCCAGCTGCGGCGCTGAATGTCGATCGGTCCCCGGCCGTTATACATGCCGTCCGAGGCAACGCGGTAGCGCGACTTGGCGAGCGCGTCGCCCGCCGCGAACGCCACCAGACACGCGAGCCCCGCCGCCAGCACTGAATTTATGCGCATCACGATCCCCTTTTGGACTGAACGCCAGCGATCATAATAGCGGATCGTTTCGCAAAAGCGAAATGGCGCAGCGGTTTCCCGCCGACAAACCGAGATCAGGGTGAATGCGTCGGCGCGATGTTTAGCGCGCGGGCGGCGCGAGCTGACGCGTCGGCTTCGCATGGGCGCGGCGCGCGGCGCTCTTCTGGGTCGGAATCGTCGCGGTCAGGTCGTCGCGCGAGATATTGTCGCAAACCGCCGAACGGGACGCCGCGGCCTGCAGGAAGAACGCATTCAACTCGGGCCGGTCCGAATTCGCAGTATAGTCGATGCGGTCGAGCAGACAGCCGAGCGCGACGCGGTCGATCGGCTTCGCCGCCGGTCCGCAGGCGAGCCCGGCGATTTCGAGCGCAAGATTCTCATCGATCAAGCGGGTCGCGAGACAGTTGCGCTCGCTCGCGCCGACGCCTTCGGACTCTGGTTGCGACAATCGAATTTCGGCGGTCTCGAACGAACCGAATTTGGCGACGAGTTCGCTCGGCTGACCGATTTTCTCGACATTCAGTCCCGCCTGCGCGGCATGTCGAGTCATGTCGAGGAAGAAATCGGACGTCTTTTCCTTCTCGGCGATATCCTGATGAATGTCGACGCGCATGAAGGGCGCGCCCATCGCGAACTGCCCGATGGAAATCGCGTCGATGCGGCCCGAGCCATTGTCTCCGTCACGCGCGGCGACGGTCTTCTTTTCCCGGCTGAATTCGGGCGCGGATATATCGAATGCGCTGAAGGGTTGCGCCATCAGCGCGGAAGCTTCGATGGCTTCGATCGAGATTTTGGTGGTTATCTTGCGCGTCGGCGCGACGGCGGCGCGCGGCGCGGTCTTTTCCGCGGCTTTCCGTTCGGCGGTTCCGGGCTCGCGGGGAAAAATGACGAGCGCGGCGAGGAGAATGAACGTCGCGCCGGCCCCCATTCCGATCGCCGCGCGCGCGCCGGCCGGCCGGGCGCGCAACGGGCGCGCATAATGGTTGTCGTTCGGATTGAATTCGGCAACGCTCATGAGACGCGACTCCGGCGGCCTGCAGCGCCGCGCGAGGAAAACACGCCGAGCTTGCGTCGCCGCTTCGGAAATTGCGGTTAACGCGCCGGGATGAGTTGAGTTTTGGTGAACGAAAGATTGACGGGGGCGAAGCCGCGCGATCGCCCCAACCCGCATCGGTTCGCAATGCGGTCCTTCCCTTCGGGGAGGGGGTAAGCGCGCAAAAAAACCCGCGCCTTTCGGCGCGGGCTTGAATGTCGCGTCCAAGGAATTTTACTCCTCGGAAGTCTTGCCCTTCTTTGGCGTCTCTTCGCGGGCTTTCAGCGCCGCGCCGAGGATGTCGCCGAGCGACGCGCCGGAATCGGCCGAGCCATATTGCGCGATCGCCTCCTTCTCCTCGGCGACTTCCAGCGCCTTGATGGAGACGGAGACCTTGCGCGCCTTGCGGTCGAACAGCGTGACGCGGCCGTCGACCTTTTCGCCCACGGCGAAACGCTCGGGACGCTGGTCGGCGCGGTCGCGCGCGAGTTCGCTGCGCTTGATGAAAGTGGAGAGATCGGTGCCGGCGATCTTCACGTCGATGCCGGACTCCTTCACCTCGATCACTTCGCAGGTGACGACCGCGCCCTTCTTCACCTCGCCGCCGTCCTCGCCGCCGCCGACGGAAGCGAAAGGATCGCTGCCGAGCTGCTTGACGCCCAGCGAAATGCGCTCCTTCTCGACGTCGACGTCGAGGACCTGGGCGTTGATGACGTCGCCCTTCTTATATTCCTCGATCACCTGCTCGCCCGGACGGTTCCAGTCGAGGTCGGAGAGATGGACCATGCCGTCGACATCGCCGTCGAGGCCGATGAACAGGCCGAATTCGGTCTTGTTCTTGACTTCGCCGGAGACGGCCGAACCGACCGGATGTTTCTCGGCGAAGGCTTCCCACGGATTCTGCAGGCACTGCTTGAGGCCGAGCGAAATGCGGCGCTTGACCGGATCGACTTCGAGCACCTGAACGTCGACTTCCTGGCTCGTCGAGACGATCTTGCCGGGATGCACGTTCTTCTTCGTCCAGCTCATTTCCGAGACATGGACGAGGCCTTCGATGCCAGGCTCCAGTTCGACGAAGGCGCCATAGTCGGTGATGTTGGTCACGCGGCCATGGAATCTGGCGCCGATCGGATATTTCGCCTCGATGCCCTGCCAGGGGTCTTCCAGCAGCTGCTTCATGCCGAGCGAGATGCGGTGCGTCTCGTGATTGATCTTGATGATCTTCACTTTGACGGTCTGGCCGATGGTCAGCACCTCGGACGGGTGGTTGACGCGCCGCCAGGCGATGTCGGTGACATGCAGCAGGCCGTCGATGCCGCCGAGATCGACGAAGGCGCCGTAGTCGGTGATGTTCTTCACGACGCCGTCGATCACCTGTCCCTCTTCGAGATTGGCGACGATCTCATGGCGCTGTTCGGCGCGGCTCTCTTCGAGCACGGTGCGGCGCGACACGACGATATTGCCGCGGCGGCGATCCATCTTCAGGATGTGGAACGGCTGCGGGACGTTCATCAGCGGGCCGACGTCACGGATCGGCCGGATGTCGACTTGTGAGCGCGGCAGGAAGGCCACCGCGCCGTCGAGATCGACGGTAAAGCCGCCCTTGACCTGATTGAAGATGACGCCGTCGACCTTTTCATTGGTCTCGAACGCCTTTTCGAGCTTGACCCAGCTCTCTTCACGGCGCGCCTTGTCGCGCGAGATGACGGCTTCGCCGAGCGCGTTCTCGACGCGCTCCAGATAGACTTCGACCTCTTCGCCGACCTGCGGCGCAGGGTCGCGCCCGTAGCCGGTGAATTCCTTGATCGGGACTCGGCCTTCGGTCTTGAGGCCGATGTCGATGACGGCGACATCCTTTTCGATGGCGACGACCCGCCCCTTGATGACGGAGCCTTCGAACGCTTCGTTCTGGCCATAGCTTTCATCGAGCAGGGCGGCGAAATCTTCGCGCGTGGGCGCGCGATCGGTAGTGACGGACATTTGTTCTCCTGAAGGCCCCGGAGGGGGCGGCGCCGGCGAAGGGTTAGCGTTGCACATCGATCGTCGACGATCGGACGTTTTCCCTGGCTGAAACGCGAGGGAAGACGAAAAGTTCGCTAAACGAACTGGCCGGCGCGGCCCGAAGTCGAAAACCAAAACGAATGCGCCGGCCTAGTCTCCGGCGCGGGCGTTATCTATCAGCGACGCGCCTTCGCCGCAAGCGCTCCGAACAGATAGCGCTTCTTCGAGCGCTGCGGCAAAACCATGATATTGCGACGCAATATACGACTAATATACTGATTTAATATATTAAACATAAAATGAACGCGCGCTGTGTCGTCGAATTTACTGCTGGCGGAATCAACCTCCCGCGCATAGTCTGGACGGCCAAGCTTGATGCGCGATCCGGGCTCGCTTTGCTCGGCAGGCGCGCAGTTGCGAAAAAGGGCCAGAGCCGACCCGCTGCCCGCGAGCGCTAAGTAAAAGCTGGAATGCGCCGCGCGAGCGGCGAGAGACTTCCCCTCATCGCGAGGGGGATATAAAGAGGAGAGAGAAATGAAACCCAATATTATTTCTGGACCGGCGCTCGCAGCCGCCGCCGTCGCCCTTGCGTTGAGCGGCGCGTCAGTCGCGCCCGCCCATGCGCACGGCGCCAAGGCGACCCATGCCAAGACCCATTGCGGCGGCAAGTCAAGCTGCCGCGGCATGGCCAAGTGCCATCACAAGGCGCAGTGTCACCATCATAAGGGTCACTGCAATATGAAGAACCGCTGCCACACCAAGAAGTAGTCGCCTTATGCGGGGGCGGTCGATCTGGCCGTCCCCGTGACCGGCTTCGACATGAGCGGCGGCGCGCAAGGGGGACATGTCAATGGAAAAGCCCGCGCCCCTCGGCTACGGCTTAGGACTGAGGCCCGTCTATTACGACGAGATTCTGTCGTCGCGCCCGCCGATCGACTGGTTCGAAATCATCTCCGAAAATTACATGCTCGCCGGCGGCAAGCCTCTGGCGATGCTGGATCGGATCCGGGCTGATTATCCAATTGTCATGCATGGCGTTTCGCTGTCGCTCGCCTCGACCGATCCGCTCAACTTCGATTATCTGCGGCAATTGAAGGCGCTCGCCGAACGGGTTGAGCCGGCCTGGATTTCCGATCACGTCGCCTGGACCGGCGTTCACGGCGTCACGCTCCATGATCTATTGCCCATTCCCTATACGCGCGAGTCGCTTGCGCATATCGTCGAGCGCATCCAGCGGGTGCAGGACTTCCTCAAGCGCCGGCTCGTCGTCGAAAACGCCTCGACTTACGTCTCCTTCGTCGACTCCGAGATGAGCGAACATGAGTTCGTTCGCGAAATGGCGGAGCGCGCGGACTGCCTGCTGCTGCTCGACGTCAACAATGTTTTCGTTTCGAGCTTCAATCACGGCTTCGATCCGGTCGCCTTCATCGACGGCGTTCCCGCCGAGCGCGTCGTGCAGTTCCATATGGCGGGCCATACCGACAATGAGACGCATCGCGTCGATACGCACGACCAGCCGGTCTGCGACGAAGTCTGGGCGCTCTATGAGCATGCGCGCCGGCGCTGCGGCGACGTCTCGGCCATGATCGAGCGCGACGACAATTATCCGCCGTTCTCGGAGCTTCTCGACGAACTGCAGCATATGCGCGATATCGACGCCCGCCTCTCGAACGAGCGTGCGCGCAGCGCGGCATGAAGCTCGCCGATTTCCAGTCCCTGTTTCAGGAGAGCGTGCTGACGGGCTCCGGAGAGGCGGATAAGCCGCTGCTGAAAAAATTGCGCGCGTCGCCGCGCGGGGCGACTCCCGAGACGCTGCTTGGCGTCTATCAGAGCGGCTATCGCCTGCGGCTGGCCGATTTTGTGTCTCAGGATCACCCGGGGCTGCGCGCGGTCCTCGGCGGCGAGGCGTTTGAGGCGCTCATCGACGATTACATCGATCAGCGCCCGTCGCGCGATCCCAACGCGCGCTTTTTCACGAGCGGACTGCCGGATTTCATGCGCGATTGTCCGACCTGGCGCGACGATGCGCGGGCGGTATCGATGGCGCTGTTCGAACGCGCGATGGTCGACGCATTCGACGCCGCTGACGAAACGCCCTTGGCGGTGCAGGCGTTGGCGGAATATCCTCCCAACGATTGGCCGCTGCTCGCCTTCGATTTCGACCCGAGCCTCACGCTGCTCGAACTTGCCGCCGGCACGATCGCATCCTATGACGCAGCGATCAGCGAGGAGCCGCCGGAAAAAATCGATGCGCCGGCGGCGAGCGATGACGTCGAATATGTCGCGGTGTGGCGCGTCGATCATGAATCGGCGTATCGCCAGCTCGAGCCAGACGAATATGTCGCGCTTTGCGAAGCCCGCGCCGGCCACGCCTTTGGCGACATCTGCCAGATGACCGCTTTTCAGCAGTCGGGAGAGATTGCGCCGGAGCGGCTGGCGCAATGTCTGTCGAGCTGGTTTCAGGACGGCATGATTATCGGCGTGCGCGTTGGCGGCGACGATCAGTCGTCGAACACGCCTTCAAGCGCATAATGCTGCACGCTCTTGCGGTTGGCGATGAGTTCGTCAGCTGTCGGTTCGCCCTTCATCGCGCGTGAGATCGCGAGCTTGGTCGCCTCGTAATTGGTGCGATAGAGATCTTTTCTGTCGAGTTTCTTCTGGTGCTTGGCGCAGCGCGGATCGAGCCAGACCATGATGATCATGCAGAGTTCGTCGATCTGATCCTTGGGGATGATCCCCTCGGCGACGCAGTCGACGATGGCGTCTCCGGTCGCCGCCTGCACGATCCCGCCGAGAAGCTCGACGTAATCTTCCGACTTCACCGTCATCTTGGTGGTCATCATCGTGGCGGGGCGCACCTGCTGATTGAGGTCGCGGATGACGAACATGCGCGGGTGGCCGGCGACCTGACCCGCCATGCTGGCGAAGGCGTGCCCGACCGGTCCCTTGACGTTGCCGATCATGACTTCCGGCATCGCGTCGGTATATTGTCCGTCAGCCGCCAGAACCGTCGCTTCGCCCGTCGCCAGCCAGATATGCTCGGTCATCGTCGTTCCTCTTTTGTTGAATTGAGCGCTCGATAGCACCGCGCGCTGTCACATGGAAGACGCGGCTGGTATCGCTCTTTTGGGCTACTCCCTTAGGATATTTACGCCGAGCGAGATAAAGCCGTCGCGCATTTGCCGATCCGCGCGGCCAGCGGCTCTTTGTTTCGCTCGAGAGTTTCGATCAACCCGCGTTTGATCCGCGTGACCAGTCCTGGTCCCTCATAAACCAGCCCGGAATAAAGCTGCGCCAGCGTCGCGCCGGCTTCAATTTTTGTGAGCGCCGCTTCAGCGCTGTCGACGCCGCCGACGCCGATCAATGGGAACTGACCTTCAACGCGCAGAAAAGTTTGCGCCAGCATGCGCGTCGAGAGATCGAACAGCGGTGCGCCGGAAAGGCCACCGCTTTCCTTCGCCAAAGGCGAGCGCAGCGCTAAGGGTCGCGAGATCGTCGTGTTCGACACGATCATCCCGTCGATGCGCCGATCGCGCGCGACGCGCACGATCGCGTCGAGCTGCGCGAGCGTGACGTCCGGCGCGATTTTGAGGAGCAGGGGGCGCCGAATGAGCGCGGCGTCGCGCGCTTCGATCGCGCGGGCGAGCAGTTCATAGAGCGCTTCCGGCGCCTGCAAATCGCGCAGGCCCGGCGTATTGGGCGAACTCACATTGATCGTGAAATAGCTCGCGACGTCGGCGAAGGCGCTGACGCCCGCGACATAGTCCGCCACGCGGTCGACGGCGTCCTTGTTGGCGCCGATATTGACGCCAAGGATTCCTCGCCGTGCGCGCTTCGACAGGCGCGCAAGCGCCGGCGCGTGCCCGTCATTGTTGAAGCCATAGCGGTTGATGACGGCGCGATCCTCGATGAGGCGAAAGGCGCGCGGGCGCGGATTGCCGGGCTGCGCGCGTGGCGTCAGCGATCCGACTTCGACGAAGCCGAAGCCGAGGCCGAGCATCGCGTCGGCGACTTCCGCGTTCTTGTCGAAGCCTGCCGCAAGGCCGATCGGATTGGGAAAGTCGAGCCCGAAGGCGTGGACCGCGAGACGCGGATCATTCGCCGGCGGCGCGCGACGGGGCAGCGCCTTCAGCGCAGCGATCGTCGCGCGATGCGCCGTTTCCGCGTCGAGCAGGCGCAGAAATGGCGACGCGATGGCGAAAGCGTCGATCATTGGAGAATGTTGGAGAAATCGTGCAGGCCATCCGCGCCGATGGAAAGCGAATCGATGCGCACGACTTTCTCAACAGGAAGCGGCGCGTAAAGATGCGGGAAGAGCGCGCCGCCGCGCGAAACTTCCCATTTAAGCGCCTCGCCAAGCGCGGCGGCGTCCACCGCGACGAGCAGCAGATCGGTCCGACCGACGAAATATTTCTCGGCCGTTTCCTCGACCTGCTCAGCGGAAGAAAAGTGTATGAAGCCGTCGGCAATGTCGATCGCGGCGCCGTTGAAGACGCCGGACGCTTCCGCCGCCTCCCAGTCTGCGCGCGAGACGAGTTTGTAAATGCGAGTCACCGGCTGCCCAGCCTCATCGTAAGCGCGGTTATTCTGCGGCGCGCGCGGGTCTCTGAGCCGCGGTTGCGAGTTCGGCGCGGCGCGGCAGACGCGCGACCATGCCGATCAGCGCGCGGTCGGAGAGCGCCACGAGCCGTTCGCCGCGGTTGAGCCAATTGACCGCGTCCTCGATCGTCTCGGCGTCGGCGATCTTGGCCTCGGCCAGGGCGCGATCCGCGCCGATCTGTCCGCGCTGCCGCGATCGACGAGTCGGCAGCCAGTTTTCATGCAGTTCCCGCAGCTCCGGATCTTCGTGGATCGCCAGCAAACCGTTGACGTCGTCGTCGCCGGCGCGGGCGAGCGTCTTGGTCAGCGCCCTGCCGCGCTTGGCGATCGGCGGCGTCGCCGTTTCTTCAGGCGTCGTCAGCACGCCGGCGCGCCGAAAGACCAGCCCGAGCCAACGTTGGCTCGTGGACCAGGAGATGAAAATCGCGAGCACCAGACCGGCGATCGTCGGCGACATCCAGGCGACGAGCGAGGGCGAAATCATCAAGCCGGCGATGAGGCTCAGCAGTCCGAGCGCCACATGCCAGAAGTGCCGGCGGGCAATGTCCACGAAAGGCACGGAGCCGTCGTCGCGCCGCTGCGGATCCCAACCGGTGTCGAAGCCGAAGACGATGTGCAGCACATGGCCGGTCTGAATCAGCATCATGATCGGCGCGAGCAGAGCGGACAGCACGATTTCAAAAGCCGTCGAGATCAGCAGCATGACCACGCCGCCGGAGCCCTTGCGGGTTTCCGGCTCGGCGACGGCGATGATCAGGCCCAACAGCTTGGGCGCGAGCAGAATGCCCATGGTGAGGCCGAAGAGTTCGAGCGACCGCTTGGCGTCGAACCTTGGAAATGTTGGGAAGAGCGCGAATTCGCCGGTGAAATATTCCGGCCGGAAATAGCTCGCCTGAAATACGATGACGATACCGATGAGAAGCTGCAGGAGCCACAGCGGCGAGGTCAGATAGCCGAAGATGCCGGTGAGAAAATGCTGTCGCGACGCCCAGTGAAAGCCCTTGCCGAACAAGACGCGCGCATGCTGCAGATTGCCCTGGCACCAGCGCCGGTCGCGAATCGACAAATCGATCAGCGAGGGAGGGCTTTCTTCAAAGGAGCCGCCGAGCGTCGGCATCATATAGACCGCGTAGCCGGCGCGCCGGATAAGCGCCGCCTCGACGAAGTCGTGAGAGAGGATGTGGCCGCCCCAGGGCGGACGGCCGCGCAAATCCGGGAGGCCGCAGTGCCTGGCGAAGGCTTCCGTGCGGATGATCGCGTTATGGCCCCAATAATTGCCGTCGCGGCCCATCCAGGCCGACAGTCCCG
>JAKFXD010000011.1 GCA_021731565.1 Methylocystis sp.
CGGGCATCCACGTCTAGGCGCGGACTCCTTCTGCTTAGAAGATTTGACGGCTTCTTTGCGCGAGAGAAGTCGTAATGCTAGCTTTGCTTACTGCGCCGCTGCGTCAGCAAATGCCGAGCTATCGTCATGACCAAGCAACACAACCCGCATGTCGGCTCGACCTTCGAAAGCTGGCTCGATGAGCAGGGCATCCGCGAGGAAATCACCGCCGCCGCCATCAAGGAAGTGATTGCGGAGCAGCTCGCCGCCGAGATGAAGAAGAACGGCATCACCAAGGCGCGGATGGCCGAGATGATGGAAACCAGCCGCGCGCAAATCGACCGCCTGCTCGACCCAAGGAACAGTAGCGCGACGCTCGAAACGCTTATGCGAGCGGCGAAAGTCGTGGGCCGTCAACTGCGGCTGGAATTGGTGTGAGCTCGAAACGCTGGCTAAGGCCGCTTCGCGACCACGCCCGCAAGCACATGCGGGAAAACCATCCTACGTTTCCGCCAAGTCATGAGGATTGGGTCTGTGACGAAACTTCTTGAACGAGCCTTCGAGGCGGCCCGCAGCCTCCCGCCTTCCATGCAGGATGAGATGGCGCGCGTGATCATCGCGATGACCGGCGAAGAGACGCCGGCTGTGCAGCTCACCCCCGAAGAAGAAGCTTCGTTAGAGGAATCCCTGGCGCAGGCCGAGCGCGGCGAATTTGCGACCGACGATCAAATTCGGGCCATCTGGGCGAAGCATGGGCTGTGAAGCTTCGCTACACGCAACGCGCCGCCGCTGAACTCGAAGAAGTTCTTGCTTTCATTGATGAACGCTCGCCAAAGGGCGCGCGCAGCATCAAGGCCCGAATTCAGGCGATGACGGCTCTTCTCTTGGAGCATCCGCAAGCTGGCCATGTGACGAGCAAAAGTGGCCTTCGCCGCATGGTCGTCTATCCTTACCCCTATCTGATTTTCTATCGCGCCACGGAAACCGAGGTTATCATTCACGGCATACGCCACGGCGCCCGCCGCAAAGCCGTCCCCCAAAGCCTTGGTGTGACGCGGGGACGGCGGCCAAGGTCGCGTCGACGCCAGAAACCCAACCGCGGCGAAAGCGATGCTTCGCCCTTTCAGTCGGAGCCTGCAAAACTGCGAAGCAATTGTGCGCCGGGATCGTCGACCGGCAACCGCTCCGCAAGGCATAGCAATGCCGATTTCACCCAAAGCGGCAGACGCGCGAGCCTTCGGGCAGAACGCACCGAGGCGGGGGCGGATAAAGAGGCGCGTTTGACGATGATCTCGGCGCAGGGATGCAGGCTGCCCAAGAGCTGGCTGTTGTCGAATAAGACTGTACGATCGACGATCAGCATCGCGTCGACCAGCGACGACATGGTCCGGGCATAGCGAGCGATAATGCGGTCACGCGGAACCGAATGACCGCCCCTTCGCACCCGCGCCTCGACGCGCGCGACATTAATGCGTGGATCTTCGGTGGCGACGAAAAACAGCGTTAAGTGAAATCCTGCTTCGCGCGCATGGCGCATGACCTCAAGTTTACTCTCATGCGACATGACGGTTTCGAAGGCGAAATCTCGTCCTTCTGCAATGAACCGTTCGCGCAATTCGTCGGCGATTTTCTGCGCTCGACGCACGCGCTCGTCATAGTCGCCGTCAAGCCTCGCGGCGATGTCGTCGGGATTGATGTAATTCCCGAAATCGAAACCGTCGGCCAGCAATTGGCGCGTGAGAGTGGTCTTGCCCGAGCCATTGGGACCGGCGATGCTCACCAGACGTGGAGCCGACATCGGCCGTCAGCTGGCCAATTTGCTTCTCGGCGACGGCATGTTTGCCGGCTCTGCCGCCGGCGCCGCTTCGACCAATTCGAGCCATTCGGTTTGGCCGTCCGGCTGTTGACGAACGAGCCAGACATTGCCCGCTTCATCTGAAAGATAGCCGGTGACGGCGACGCCCGCCGCGAGCGCGTCGCTCACGGCCGCATCAGCGGCTTCCGCGCCCGCCTTGGCGAGTTCCTCGATCGTCAATTCTGAAACGTGCCGTCCCATGGCGTTCAACGTACCACCAAACTGTCGCGCCGCCAATTCGCGCAGAGCAAACGCAACTTGTCTCCGCTGTCGACTGACGCGGCCCTCACACCCCCGCGGGCTTCCCCACCACCGTCACCAGCAGCCCGCCGTCGCCCAAGAGCCGCTGCGCGCCGCGCTTGCAATCCTCCATCGTCACCGCGGCGATCCTGCCGTTGCGCTCGTCGAGGAAGCTCGGCGCGAATCCGTCGAGCTGCAGATTGACCAGCTGGCTCGCAATCTTCGTCGAGGTGTCGAAGCGCAGCGCATAGGAGCCGATGAGAAATTTCTTGGCCTTGTCCAATTCGTCTTCGGTCGGCCCGCCTTCCGCGAATTGCCTGAACTCTTCCTCGATCACGCCGATCGCTTCGCCGGCGCGCTCGTTCTTGGTCGCGGCGGCGCCGATCAGCATCGGGCAATGGTCATATTCGTTGAGATGCGAATAGACCGAATAGGCCATGCCGCGCTTCTCGCGCACCTCGCGGAACAGCCGCGAGGTGAAGGTGCCGCCGCCCAAGATGTGATTGGCGACGACGACGGCGTAATAATCGGGATCGTGCTTGGTGATCGACGGGCGTCCGAAGCGGAGCGTCGATTGCGGCACGTCGAGTTCGACAATGTTGCGCTGGCCGACATTGGCGACGGAAATATCCGCAACCGGCGCTAGATCATTCTGCTGCGCAAGTCCGCCGAATGTCGCGTCGATGAGTTCGGAAAGCGTCGCCGCGTCGATCGCGCCGACGACGCCGATCTTGAGGTCGCGCCTTGCGAACAGCCGCTCGCGCAGGGCGATGAGGTCTTCGCGCGACAGCGTATCGATCGATGAAAGATCGCCGCGCACCGGGCGCCCGTAGGGATGGTTCGGGAAGGCGGCTTCGCGAAAAGCTTTCGCCGCGACGGAGTCGGGCTCATTGGCGTCGCGCTTCAGTTCGGCGGCGAGCTGGCTGCGCACGCGGGCGACGTCGCCGGCCTCGAGCCGCGCGTCGTTGAGCGCGACCTTGAGGAGGCCGAAGGCCTTGTCGACATTGCGCGAGAGACTCTGCATATGGCCCGAAATCGCGTCGCGATCGGCGCCGAAGCCGAGATGAATCGCAAGTTCGTCGATCGCGCGATGGAAGCCGCGCGCGTCATAGGGGCCGGCGCCTTCGTCGAGCGTCGCGGCGAGCAGCGTCGCGAGTCCCGGCTTTTCCGCCGGATCCTGCGCCGCGCCGCCGCGAATCGCGAATTCGAGCGCGACCAGCGGCACGGCGTGGCTTTCGACGAGCCAGACCTCCAAGCCGCCGGGCGTCATGATCCGCTGCACATGTTCGGCGCGGGAGGCGATGGTGACGGTGGGCGCGTGAGCGGTCATTTCTTTTCCTGAATGTGGGGTCGGCAGTCGGCGTTCGGCAGTCGGATCGGGCGGCGGCCGACTGCCGACCGCCTCATGCCGATCGCCGTTTAGGCCGGCAGCAAATAGCCGGTGACGGCTTTGCGCCTGTCGAGCCATTTGCGCGCGGCGTTCTGGACGTCCGCGGCGGTCACCTGCTCCATGCGATCGGGCCAGGCGACGATGTCCTCGATGGCGAGTCCTGTGGCCAGCGACTCGCCATACCAGCGCGCGAGCGAGGACTGACTGTCCTGGGCGTAGATCGCGTCGGCGATCAGGCGGGTCTTGGCGCGCTGCAGATGCTCCGCGTCGATCGGCTCTTCTCCAAAGCGCCGCAACACGCGGTCGATGGCGGCGTCAAGCTCTTCGAGCGTCACGCCCGGCGCAGGGGTCGCATAGACCCAGAAGCGCGTGTCGTCGACGGCGGAGCCCATGTAATAAGCGCCGGCGCCGACCGCGACCTTTTCCTCGACGACGAGCGTCTCGTAAAGCGCGCTCGTCGGTCCGCCGCCAAGCATATAGGCGAGCGTCTCCAGCGCCTCCGCTTCGCCAGGTTCGGCGGTGGTGTAGGAGGGCACGAGAAAGACCTGCTCATGCGCCGGCTGCTCGACCTTCTCGTCGCGCAGCGTCACTAAACGGTGGGCGCGATGCGGCGGCTCCTGCGTGCGGGCGCGGCGCGGCGGCGCGGACCGGGCCGGGATTTTGCCGTAGCTCTCCCTGGCGAGACCAGCGACCTCGTCCGCCTCGACATCGCCCGCGACGATGAGAATGGCGTTCTCCGGCGTGTAGAAGCGCTCGTAATAGGCGAGCGCGTGCTGGCGATCGAGCTCTTCGATCTCGTGATTCCAGCCGATAATCGGCGTGCCATAGGGGTGATGGGCGAAGAGCGCCGCCTGCACGGCCTCGTCGAGCTGCGCCGCCGGGTCGCTATCGGTGCGCATGCGGCGCTCCTCGAGCACCACTTCGCGTTCGGGATCGACGACCTCGTCGGTGAGCACAAGATTGCGCATGCGGTCGGCCTCGAAAGCCATCAGCGTCGCGAGATGCTCCTTGCCGATGCGCTGGAAATAGGCCGTGTAATCATAGCTGGTGAAGGCGTTCTCCTGTCCGCCGAGTTCGGCGACGAGATTGGAGAATTCGCCCTGCGGATGATTTTTCGTGCCCTTGAACATCAGATGTTCGAGGAAATGCGCGATGCCCGACTGGCCGAGCGGATCGTCGGCGGCGCCGTTCTTGTACCAGACCATATGGGTGACGACGGGCGTTCGGGAGTCGGGAATGACGACGACGTCCATGCCGTTGTCGAGCCTAAAGCTCGCAATGCTCGCGCGCGCGGGCGCCGGCGCGGCGGCGCCGGGCGAAAGCGAAGCGACGGCTGACGCCTTCGTCTCAAATGACATAAACGGCCTTTCCCGCGGCCGCGGCCGCGCAATCTGGGAGAGAATGATCTTTCCCAATATAGGCCGAAAATTACTTCCTGTCGTCGGGCGCCTGAACGAAACGCGGCATCTGGAATCCTGAGCCCGAACCATCGGAAGACTCCGAGCCGGAGCCTGTCGCCGAATCCGACCTGTTCCAGCCAATCATCTTTCGCAGGCTGGAGAACGCGCCCTGTTCCTCCGGGCGCAGCTTTTCGTCGGCCGCCGCGGTTGCGGCCGTCTTGTCGGCGCCGCCGCGTCCCCAGGTCATCGGATTCCACCACGAGCTTTTCTTGGCGGCTTCCGCCTCGCCGATTTTATTCAAATCCTGCGTCGGCCGGCGAAAGCCCGGCGGCGGTTCGGTCAGCATGATGCGATTCGGCTCTTCGACCGCAGGCGCCGCCGGCTCCTGGGAGCCCGATCCGAAAGACATAACGCGCGCAACGATCCCCGGCCGCGGCGCTTCCGGCGGCGCATTGGGCACGCGGGCGAAGCGATTGACGTTGCGGCGCCGCTCGGCCGAGAGTTCGGCCGGCCAGTCGCCCGTGCGCTCGGCCCGTTCGCGCGGCGACGGGAGTTCGCCAAGGCTCGGCGGCAGAACGAGCTTCGGCCGTTCGCTGTAATCGATCTTGCCGGCGCCTTCGTCGGAAGACGCGCCGACCATCTCCATCATCGCCGTCCACGTGGATTTGTCGTCGCCGGCCAGAGCCGGCGCGGCCTGGATCGCCGCGAATCCGGCGAGAACGTAAAGGGCGCAGCGCTGCGACTGAGCAAGCTTCATCGGTCGGACTCCATCGGGTTCCGGTTGTCTGGCGCTACATGGCCGCGACTTATTGGCGATTTGGTGGCGAAGGCCTGACATGAGCGCGACCGCTGCATTCAGCCCTCGGCGCGCCGCTCCCGGGGCAGGAAGAATCCTTCAAAGACCAGAACCGCCACGCCTGCGGTAATGAACACGTCGGCGAGGTTGAATACGTAATTGGCCAGCGGCCCGACCGGCAGGCTGGTGTGGAGATAGAAGAAGTCGGCGACGGCGCCGCGCGCGATCCGGTCGGCGGCGTTGCCGAGCGCGCCGCCGATGATGAGCCCGAGCGCCAGCGCCGTCGCACGGCTCCCTGTGCGGACCATCCAGACCGCCAGGCCGGCGATGATCGCGCCCTGGACAATCAGCAGCGCAAGCCGCGCCGCGGTTTCATGCGCCGGAAACAGGGAATAGGAGACGCCGAAGTTCCAGGACAGGACGATGTCGAGGAAGGGGGTGAGGCTCAACGGCGGTCGGGCGGCGACGTCGAAAACATGCAGCATCCAGTATTTATGCGCCTGATCGACCGCCAGGGCGGCGAGCGCCGCCGCAAGCCCCAGGACGCGGGGCGAAAGGGCGGTGAGTTTAAGGTCTAGAGGCAAGGGGGCGTCTCCAAGGGGGCGCAGCAATAAGGCCGGCCGGAGAAAAAGAAAAGTTCGCTGCTGCCGTATGCGGTTCATACGCCAGCCCTTGGCCAAGGCTTTTTGCCGCCCCTCCACTTCATCAACGGCCGGGAGTAATCTTTCCCACGCAAGCGCGCCGGGCAAATCACTCGGCGGGACAATTCGTCTGAACGCCATGACCTTCGACTCTTTTCTCGAAACGCTTTCCGCCGACGAGCCGCCGGCTCGGCCGCCGCCGCTTCGCGCGCTCTGGTTCGACGCGAAGGGCGACTGGAACGCTGCGCATAAATGCGTCGACCAGCTCTCCGATCCCGCGAGCATGTGGGTCCACGCCTATCTTCATCGCAAGGAGGGCGATCTCTCCAACGCCCTTTACTGGTATCGCCGCGCTGAGCGGGAGCCGCATCGAGGCGCGCTCGAAGACGAGTGGCGCGAGATCGCCGAGGCGCTGCTGCCGCAAGCGGCGCCATGAGCGAGAGGCTGGCCCCCGGACTGGCCGAAGCGCGGGAATTGCTGCGCAGCAAATTCGGCTTTTCGGACTTTCTGCCGGGCCAGGCGGAGGTTGTCGAGGCGGTCCTCGCCGGCCGCGACGCCCTCGCCATCATGCCGACGGGCTCGGGCAAGTCGCTGCTCTATCAATTGCCGGCCGCCGCCCCGGGCCCCGGAATTGTGCTCGTCTGCTCGCCGCTGATCGCGCTGATGCGCGACCAGCTGCGAAATCTCGACGACAAGGGCGTCGGCGCCGTGGCGCTGCATTCGATGCAGGCGGACGAGGAAGCGGCGGCGGCGATCGACGCCGTCCGTTCGGGCCGGGCAAAGCTTCTCTATGCCGCGCCCGAGCGTCTCGCCCAGGAGGGAACGCAGCATTTGCTGCGCAGCATTCGCGTCAGACTGTTCGCCATCGACGAGGCGCATTGCGTCTCGCATTGGGGGCATGAATTCCGGCCTGAATACCGCCAGCTCGGCGACATTGCGCGAAAACTCGGCGCGCCGCCGACGCTCGCCGTCACCGCGACGGCCGGTCCGCGCACGAGCGACGACATCGCCCGCACGCTCTTTTCGCGCCCGCCACAGATATTTCAGCGCTCCTTTGCGCGGCCGAATCTCGCTCTCGACTTCGCGCAAAAGCGCGCCGGACTGCGCCAGATCGTCGATTTCGCGCGCCGCAGCCGCGCGGCCGGCAAGGAAAGCGGGATCATCTATTGCAACTCGCGCAACAGGACCGACGCCCTCGCCCGCGAACTCTCGCGGCTCGGCTTCGACGCGCTGCCCTATCATGCGGGGCTCGACTCCCACACGCGTTCGGAAAATCAGGACGCCTTCTTCGCCCGCAAGGGCGCGGCGATGGTCGCGACCATCGCCTTCGGCATGGGCGTCGACAAGCCCGACGTGCGGTTCATCATCCATGCCGATCTGCCGACCTCGGTCGAAGGCTATTATCAGGAGATCGGCCGGGCCGGCCGCGACGGCGCCCCGGCTCGGGCGCTGACCCTGTTCTCGCCCGCCGAGCTGGCGCTGCGCTGGCGCATCCCGGCAGCGGCGCAGGAGAATGAGGCGGCGGCGGGGGATTACGCCAGACGCCAGGCGATGGCCCGGATCGCGGCGGCGCCGGGCTGCCGTTTTCAGCGGCTCCTCGCCGAATTCGGCGAAGACAGCGCGCCCTGCGGCAAATGCGACCAATGCCGCGGCGGCCCGCTCGCCTGGCCGCGCCGCCTGTCGTCGCTGGCGCTCGGCTGGCGCGCCGGGCTCGCGAGCGCCTTCGCGGCGCGCGCCGACCTCGCGGACGGCGAGGCGGATGCGCCCGAGGTCGCGCCGGCGCTGGACGTCGTCCAGATTCAGCAAGGCGATCCGCCCCTTACCGTCGATGAGGCGCGTCTGTTGCGCGCGCTCGAGGCCGAGCGGCTCGCCATCGCCAGAAGACGCGGCGTCGCGCCGCGGGCGGTCGCCTCGGAACAGGCGCTGCGCGCCCTCGCACGCGAACGGCCGGACAGGCTCGACGATCCGCTGCTCAGCGGGATCGAAGACGCGGCGGCGTTGCTGCGGGTGATCCGCGACGCCCGCTAACGCCCGCGCAAGGGTTTCGTTTGGCGTCGCAACACTGTAGTTAGGGCTCGCATCCCCCTCCCCTGCTCCAAGGTCATGTCCGCCAACTCGCCGCCAAACGCCGCCGAACTGCGACAGGTCATGTTCGGACTCGGCCTTGCGATGCTGCTCTCGGCGCTCGACCAGACGATTGTGGTCACCGCCATGCCGACCATTGCGGCGGACCTCGGCGACCCTCAGGATCTGCCCTGGATCGTGACGGCCTATCTCATCGCCGCGACGGTGGTGACGCCGCTCTATGGCAAATTCGCCGACGTCCATGGGCGCAGGCGCGTCATTCTTGTCGGCGTCGCCACTTTCGTGATCGGCTCGGTCGCCTGCGCCTTGGCGCCGAGCATGGCGGCGCTCGCCGGGGCGCGGGTGATCCAGGGACTGGGCGGCGGCGGCCTGATTTCGCTTGGCCAGACGATCGTCGCCGATCTGGTTTCCCCCCGCGAGCGCGGCCGATACCAATCCTATTTTGCCGCGGTGTTCATCACGTCGAGCATCGCCGGCCCGGCGCTCGGCGGATTTTTTGCGCAATATTGGCATTGGTCGCTGATCTTCTGGATCAATCTGCCGCTCGGCGTCGCGGCGTTGCTGATCGTCAATTCCCGGTTGAAACGCCTGCCGGAGCGGCGACATCCGCATCGCGTCGATTATTTGGGGGCCGCGCTGCTGATCGCCGGCTCGGGGCTGCTGGTTCTGGCGCTCGGCTGGGGCGGCGTTCGCTATCCTTGGGGCTCGGCGCCGATTCTTGGCCTCCTCGGCGCCTCGGCGCTCGCCTGGTCGCTCTTCGCCTGGCGCACCGCGCGCGCCGACGAGCCGCTGATTCCCTTGCGCATTCTCGGGCTGCGGATCGTTCGCGACGCCATCCTGTCAAGCTCTTTTGGGCTAGGGGGCTTTGTCGGCCTCTCGGTGGTGATGCCGATCTTTTATGAAGTCTGCGCCGGCATGAACGCCAGCGATTCCGGGCTGACGCTCATCCCGTTGATGGTCGCCACCGTCGCCGGCGCCACTTTGTCGGGTCGATTAATGGCGCATCTGAAGCATTATAAGGCGGCGGCGCTGCTGGGGCTCGGCGCCGGCTTTCTTGCCGCGCTCGGCGCGGCCTTCATGATGAAGGGGGGCGCGGGCCGATCGCTGCTGTCGCTCAACGCCCTGCTTGCCGTCACGACCTTCGGGATTGGCGCGATGCTGCCGATCGCCACCGTTTCGGTGCAGAACGCGGTCGATTCGCGCGACCTCGGCACGGCGACGGCGTCGATGCAATTCTTCCGGCAGCTCGCGGCGGCCGCGATCGTCGCGCTGTTCGCCGCTTTGGCGATTGGCGGCGGCCGCGCCCAATTGCTCGAAGATCTGAAGACCAGCGCCGACGGCGGCGCCTTGCTATCCAGCTTTCGCCTGGTTTTTCTCGCGCTGGCGGTCTGTGTCGGCTTGTCCTTTGTTTTCCTGGCGCGCATGGAGGAGCGACCGCTGCGCGGCGAGCGACGCGCCTGATAGGCTCGATTTTCGACGCGCCTTTTCTATTTGCCCCCTTGGCATGGAATTTTCTAGAAAGAGCGCGCCTTCCCGCGCCGCAAGGACCCTTCCATGGCTTCTCTCGATAGTTTCAACGCCGGTCAGGCGCTCGTCGTCGGCGACCGGTCCTATCAATATTTCTCGCTCAAGGCGGCGCAGGAGAACGGGCTTCGAGACGTCTCCCGCCTGCCCTATTCGCTCAAAGTCGTTCTCGAAAATCTGCTGCGCAACGAAGACGGCCGTTCGGTCACCAGGGAGTCGATCGAAGACTTCGCCAATTGGCTCGACGAAAAAGGCAAGACCGAGCGCGAAATCGCCTTCAGGCCGGCGCGCGTGCTGATGCAGGATTTCACCGGCGTGCCGGCGGTCGTCGATCTCGCGGCGATGCGCGACGCCGTGGTCGCGCTCGGCGGGGATGCGCAGAAGATCAATCCGCTGGTGCCGGTCGATCTCGTCATCGATCATTCGGTGATCGTCGACAGTTTCGGCACGCCGCTGTCGTTCGCCCGCAACGTCGAACTGGAATATGAGCGCAACGGCGAGCGCTATCGCTTCCTGAAATGGGGCCAGTCGGCCTTCGACAATTTCCGCGTCGTGCCGCCGGGCACCGGCATCTGCCATCAGGTCAATCTCGAATATCTCGGGCAGACCGTCTGGACGCGCGCCGAACAGATCGACGGCAAAACGGTCGAATACGCCTATCCCGACACGCTGGTCGGCACAGATTCGCATACGACCATGATCAACGGCCTCGCCGTTCTCGGCTGGGGCGTCGGCGGCATCGAGGCCGAAGCCGCGATGCTCGGCCAGCCGCTGTCGATGCTCGCCCCCGAAGTGATCGGCTTCAAGCTCACCGGCGCGCCGAAGGAGGGCGTGACCGCGACCGACCTTGTTCTGACCGTCACCCAGATGCTGCGCAAAAAAGGCGTGGTCGGAAAATTCGTGGAATTCTTCGGCGACGGCCTCGATCATCTGAGCCTCGCCGATCGCGCGACGATCGCCAATATGGCGCCTGAATATGGCGCGACCTGCGGCTTCTTCCCGATCGACCGGGAGACGCTCTCCTATCTGCACATGTCGGGGCGCAGCGACCAACGTATCGAGTTGATCGAGGCCTATGCCCGCGCGCAAGGCATGATGCGCGAGCCGGGGGCGCCTGATCCGGAATTCACCGATACGCTGAGCCTCGACCTCGCAGAAGTGACGCCCTCGCTCGCCGGTCCGAAACGCCCGGAGAGCCGCGCGTCGCTTTCGGAAGTCGGCTCGGCCTTCCTCGGCGCGCTCGCCACCGAATATAAGAAAGAGGACGGGGTCGGGCCGCGCTACAAGGTCGAGGACGAGAGTTTCGATCTCGGCCATGGCGACGTGGTCATCGCCGCCATCACCTCCTGCACCAACACCTCCAACCCCAGCGTGCTGATCGGCGCCGGGCTGCTGGCCCGCAACGCCGTGGCCCGCGGATTGATGACGAAGCCCTGGGTGAAGACCTCGCTCGCCCCTGGCAGTCAGGTCGTCGCGCAATATCTCGCGAAGTCCGGGCTGCAGAAATATCTCGACGATCTCGGCTTCAATCTCGTCGGCTTCGGCTGCACGACCTGCATCGGCAATTCCGGGCCGTTGCCGCCGGCGATTTCGAAAACCATCAATGCGCATGACCTCGTCGCGGCGTCGGTTTTGTCGGGAAATCGCAATTTCGAGGGGCGCGTCAATCCTGACGTCCAGGCGAATTACCTCGCCTCGCCGCCGCTCGTCGTCGCCTATGCGCTCGCGGGAACCATCGCCATCGACCTGACGAAAGAGCCGCTCGGACATGACGGCGCCGGCGCGCCGGTCTATCTGCGCGACATCTGGCCGGCGAACGCCGAGATCGCCGCCTTCGTGCGCGATCAGGTGACGCGCGATCTGTTTCGTCAAACCTACGCCAACGTCTTTTCAGGCGACGAACACTGGCGCGCGGTCGAGGCGCCAAGCAGCGAGACTTACGGGTGGGACGATCAGTCCACCTATGTGCGCGATCCGCCCTATTTCGTTGGACTTGAGCGCGAGCCCAAACCGGTCGAGGACATCGTCGGCGCGCGCATCCTCGCGCTCTTTGGCGATAAGATCACCACCGATCACATCTCGCCCGCCGGTTCGATCAAGGCGGCGTCGCCCGCCGGCAAATGGCTGATCGAACATGACGTCCTGCCCGCCGACTTCAATCAATACGGCACGCGGCGCGGCAATCATGAAGTGATGATGCGCGGGACTTTCGCCAATATCCGCATCAAGAATCACATCATGCGCGACGAGAGCGGGCAAACGCCGGAAGGCGGATTGACCAGGCATTATCCGGGCGGCGAGATCATGTCGATCTATGACGCCGCCATGCGTTACGGCGCCGAGGGCGCGCCGCTTGTCGTTTTCGCCGGCGCCGAATATGGCAATGGCTCGTCGCGCGATTGGGCCGCGAAGGGCGCCATGCTGCTTGGCGTTCGCGCCGTGATCGCCAAGAGTTTCGAGCGCATCCACCGGTCCAATCTGGTCGGCATGGGGGTGCTGCCGCTCACCTTCGCGGAAGGAACCGGCTGGGATACGCTTGGCCTCAAGGGCGACGAGACGGTGACGATACTCGGACTGCGCGAAGGACTAGCCCCGCGCAAGACCTTGGTCGCTTCGATTGCTTTTCCGGATGGGTCCACTACCTCCGCGCCGCTGCTGGCGCGCATCGATACGCTCGACGAGTTAGAATACTTCAAAAACGGCGGCATTCTTCCTTACGTGTTGCGACAACTCGCCCCTTAATTCTCACGAAAAAAACGATTGACTTGCTCATTGACCTCGGACAGCGTGATTGAGCTTTGCGTTGCATTCGGGCCGTTGCGGCTGGAATGCGTTCGGCGCAGCGCTTTACAAAAACAAAAAGTCACGACGCGAAGAAGAGGAAATCTGCATATGAACAAATACGCCCTTACGGCGGCCGCCGCCCTGTTCCTTGCGGCGACGGCGCCGTCGTTCGCTTTCGACGCCGCCGTCGGTCAGCGCGCGCCGAGCCAGGCGACGCGCGTCAGCTGCGACACGCATGCCGAGGACGATCAGGCTATGTGCGCCAGCAAGTGCGAGGACGCCTATCTCAAGGACCAGCAGGGCTGGACGGCGGACATGAGCAAGATCAAGGCCGCCAAGAAGTCTTGCGACGAGAAATGCGGCTGCCCGCAGAACTCAAGCAACCTGTAAAAAATCGCTTCGATCTGAACCCAAGGAGCGCGCGAGCCATCGCGCGCTCCATTTGGGCCGCGCCGGCGGGTCAGCGAGACGCCGGCGCCGATTTCGTGTAAGGAACAGGAAATAAAAGATATTTTCCCCGACGTCGCCGTCCCGTGGCGCAGCGGCGCGACCTCTCGCGCAAGCGACGCGCAATTGACATGTACGGCCACTTACGACATCGTCCCGCCGCTCGTTGCGTTATGTGAGGCCGTTGCTGTTACAAGGCGGGAGGGGTCGAACGCAGGCGCAGTCTAGACGCCCGAAGGGCAAGTTAAGGAAACGACCAAATGATGAAATTCGCCATTATGACGGCGGCTCTCCTTGTCGCCGGCATGATCAGCCCGGCGTTCGCGGATTGCGACGTCCACAAAGCCGACGAAGACAAGCAAGCCAAATGCGCTGAAAAATGCGACGACGAGTATCTCTCCCGTAAGATGAATTACGGCGCCAATCAAGCGGAGGTCATCGCCAATAAGAAGGCCTGTGACGCCGCCTGCGGCTGCCCGCAGAACACGAAGGAATAAAACTCCGAACCCTCGCGAGCGAGGCCGGGTTAGACGCGGCGCGCATTCGTTGCGCGCCGCGCCTTTTTGTCACTCCGTTGTATAGACGTTGCCGTCCGGGCCTTTCCAGCCGCTGCCGGATTCATAAAATCGATATTCCTCGTCGAACTGAACCGTCGATCCGGGCGCGATATATTGCTTGCCGGGGGGATCGGCGCTGCGCGGCGCAGTCACATAATGATTGCTCGGCGAACAGCCTTCGGGAAATTTTCGAGCCTCGTCAGGCTTGCACTCAAGATTGGCGCCTTCCGGAAATTCGACCCGGGCATTGAAGAAAATCTCATAGCCCTTTTCTCCGGTGGCATGCATCTCGAGACGCTCGGCCATGGTCTGCTTGAATTCGCCGATCTTGAACGGCTTGTCGAAGCGCTGCTTCAGCAAGTTCTCGAAAATCTTCCTTGCATGCGCTTCGGTCGGATCGCACCCCCCGAAAATGCAAAAAGCATTTGCCGGAATCGCCGAAAGCGACGCCAGCAACGCCGCAACGACAAGTTTGATGAAAGCGCCACGCATGATTCCACTCCCTCCGCCTATGTGAATTCGCCGCCCAGCGCGCGGCTTTTGTATTCTTATAGCATCTTATCGCAGCATCGCGGCGCGTCGAAAATCTGGTCCGCGGCGCGCGAAAAAGTGGATCCCGGCCGGGTTTTCGCATAGAGCCCGCACTATGCTTTTGAGATGATCTGCCGTTGCACGATTGCGCCCAAATACGGCGCGATTTAACGCCCTTCGGGCGTCATCGGGTTGCTCCAGAGATCCTTGACCTGCTCGAAATGCAGCGCGGGATCATAGCCCTCCGCCGTCAGGCCGAGCCAGTCCGAAGACAGCCGTCCCAGCGAAGAAAGCACGGCGTAGGAGGCGACGACGCGGTCGCGCTGCGCCAGGATGAGTCCAAGGCGCGCATTGAGCAGCTCCTGCTGGGCATTCAGGATTTCGAGCGTGGTTCGCTGGCCGGCCTTGGCTTCTTCCCGCACGCCATAGAGCGCGCGCTCGGCGGCGGCGATCTGGATTTGCGCCGCGGCGATCTGGGTTTTCGCCGCCTGCAGCGCGCCCCAATAGGCGCGCACCAGCGAGAGAACTTCGGCGCGGGCGACATCGGCGCTGAACCGGCGCTGGCCGGCGGTCTCCTTGGCTTGCCGCACGCGGGAGGACGTCAGGCCACCCTCGTAAATCGGCACGTTGAGACGCCCGCCGACGCTGGCCCCGATGTTGCGGTTGCCGACGCCGACGGTGTCGGTCTGCGTGAAGACGTCGCCGACGATCGACAATTTGGGCATGAAGTCCGCTTCGAGCGCCTTGATGTCGAGATCGGCGGCGTCGGCGTCGTGCTGCGCGGCAAGAATGAGGGGATTTTCGGCTTGCGCGATACGCTCCGCATCTTCGCGCGACTTCGGCAGCAGCCGGTCGATCGGCGCGCCGGCCGACAGTTTCGACGGCTCGACGCCGACGATTTTGCGATAGACGCCTATGCTGGCGTCGAGCGCCGCACGCGCCGCGCTCGCGAGAGACTTTCCGCCGGCGAGCCGCGCCTCGGCCTGGGCGATGTCGGTGAGCGTGATCTGTCCGTAGTCATAGCGCTCGCGCGTCTGGCGCAATTGCTCCTTGAGGACGGCGACATTGCTGTTCTGAAGTTTGAGGGTCGCGGTGTCGCGCAGCACGTCCATATAGGCGGCGACGGCGTCGAATAAGACGCGCTGCTCGGTCAGGCGCAAACGCTCGCGTCCGGCGAAGACGCTGGACTCCGCGGCGCGGGTTTCGCTTTGCGTCTTGAACCCGTCGAAGATCGGCTGCTCGATGGTCAAAGCGCCGGAGCGAGGCATGCTGCCGCCGTTCTGGATGCTCTTCGTGCGAGCTCTAAGCGCGGGATCGTCGAGATCGACGTCGCGCTGTTGCGTGATGTAGCGGTTCCGCTGCACGCCGATGTAGCCGTCGGCGGAAACGCGCGGCCGCATGCCGGCCTGCGCCTGCGGAACGCCTTCGTCGATGGCGCGCAGTTCGGCTCTGCCGGCGTTGAGCTGCGGATTGGCGTTATAGGCGCGGCGCATCGCGCCCGTCAGAGTTTCCGCGCGCGCCGTCGCTCCCGCTGCGAGGAGGCAGATCGTGACCGAGGCGACGCCGCGCAGGATCACCGGTCAGCCTCCGCTTTGTGGCAGGGAAGCTGACTCCGGCGAACGACAGAAGAACGCATAGAGCGCCGGCAGCACGACAAGGGTGAGAAGCGTCGCGCTGATCAGGCCGCCGATGACCACCGTCGCGATCGGCTTTTGCACTTCCGCGCCGGTCCCGGTCGCAAGCGCCATCGGCAGGAAGCCGAGCGACGCGACCAGAGCCGTCATCACCACCGGCCGCAGTCGCGTCATCGCGCCTTTGAAGATCGCCGGCAGCTCAGGCATGCCGCCTGCGATCAATTGCGAAATATAGGTGCGCATCACCAGGCCGTTGAGCACCGCGACGCCGGAGAGCGCGATAAAGCCGACGGCGGCCGAAACCGACATCGGCATCCCGCGCAGCCACAGCGCGGCGACGCCGCCGGACAGCGCGAGCGGCACGGCGGTGAACACCAGCAGCGCGTCGCGCACCGAGCCGAGCGCGGAATAGAGCAGGAGAAAGATCAGGAAAAAGCAGACCGGCACGACGATCGTCAGGCGCGCGCGCGCCGCCTCGAGATTTTCGAACTGGCCGCCCCAGGCGATCCAGTAGCCGGGCGGCAATTTCACTTTTGACTCGATCTTCGCGCGCGCCTCCTCGACCACCGAAGCGATGTCGCGCCCGCGCACATTCGCCGAGACCACCACCCGGCGATGACCGTTCTCGCGCGAAATCTGGTTCTGCCCGTCAACGATGGAGAATTTCGCCACCTGCTTGAGCAGCACGACCGGCGCACGGTCGGCGACCGCGGGAAGTGCGATGGGAATCGACTCCAGCGCCTGCGCGTCTTCCCGCAGATTGTCCTGCAGACGAACGACGATGGGGAAACGGCGGTCGCCCTCGAACACGACTCCCGCCCGCTGTCCGCCAATCGCCGCGCCGATCACATCCTGCACGGCGGCGACGCTGAGGCCAAGGCGGGCGATCGCGCGCTTGTCGACCGCGACGTCCAGGACCGGCAAGCCGCCGACCTGTTCGACCTTTACGTCGCTCGCGCCTTTGACCGATTTGAGAATGCCCGCGATCTGATTGGCGGCCTTCAACATGACATCGAAATCCTCGCCGAACACTTTCACGGCGATGTCGCCGCGCACGCCGGCGAGCAGTTCGTTGAAGCGCAGCTGAATGGGCTGCGAGAATTCATAGACGTTGCCCGGCAGCTGCGCGAGCCGCTTTTGCATTTTCTCAATGAGCGCCGACTTGTCGAGACCCGGATCGGGCCATTCCTTCCGCGGTTTCAACATAATGAAAGTATCGGTCAGGTTCGGCGGCATCGGATCTGTCGCGATTTCCGCCGTGCCTGTCTTCGAGAAGACATAGTCGACCTCGGGGAACCCCCGCAGCGCGCTCTCGACCTCGAATTGCATCCCCTGCGCCTGGGTCAGCGACGCGCTCGGAATTCGATTCGCCTGCATGGCGAGGTTCTGCTCATCGAGAGTCGGAACGAATTCTTCGCCGAGCGTCAGATAGAGCAGCGCCGCAAGGACGAAAGCGCCGGCGCCGATCGCTATGGGCTTGAACGGCGCAGCCATCGCCCATTCCAGGATCGGCGCATAGGCGCGTTTCAGCGCGCTGACGAACGCATTTTCAGATTCGCGCACGCGTCCCGAAAGCGCGATCGCGATCATCGCCGGAAAGAAGGTCAGCGAAAGAACGAATTCGCAGGCAAGCGCCATGATGACGGTCATCGCCATCGGATGGAACATTTTCCCTTCGACCCCGGAAAAGGTCAGGATCGGCACATAGACGAGAATGATGATCGCCTGTCCGTAGACGGTCGGCCGCCGCATTTCTACCGCCGAGTCGATGACTGTCGTCAGCCGCTCCTCGAGCGTCAGCGCGCGGCCCAAGGCGTTCTGACGCTGCGACAGCCGGCGCAGGCAGTTCTCGGTGACGATGATCGCGCCGTCGGCGATCAATCCGAAATCGAGCGCGCCGAGACTCATCAGATTGGCGCTGATCTTGCCGGCATACATGCCGACGCCGAGCAGGAGCATGGTCAACGGTATGACCATCGCCGTCACCAGCGCCGCGCGGAAATTGTCGAGCATGACAAAGAGCACGAGAATGACGAGCGCGGCTCCCTCGACGAGATTCAACGCGACCGTCTTGATGGTGGCGTTGACGAGAATCGTGCGATTCAAAATCGTGCGCACTTCGACGCCCGGCGGCAGAATTCGGCGGATCTCCTTCATCCTCGCATCGACGGCGCTCGACACTTCGCGGCTGTTGGCGCCGATCAGCATCAACGCGGTGCCGATCACCACCTCTTCGCCGTTCATGCTGGCGCTGCCCACCCGCAACTCGCGCCCGACGCCGACCTCCGCAATGTCCTCGACCCGCACCGGCGTGCCGCCGCGCGTCGACACGACGACCTTGGCGATATCGTCGATCGATTCCAGTCGACCGGAGCTGCGGACGACGAGTCCTTCGCCATTCCGCTCGACATAACCGGCGCCGCGGCTGATGTTGTTGCGTTCGATAATGCCGGCGAGATCGGCGAAAGAGAGCCCGAGCGCGAAGATTTTCGCAGGGTCGGGCTGCACATGATATTCCTTGACAAAGCCGCCGAGCGAATCGACGCCGGCGACGCCCGGCACGGTGCGCAACAACGGCCGGATGATCCAATCCTGCACGGTTCGCAGATAGGCGGTCATTTCGACCAAATTGCGCAGTCTCTGGCCTTCGGGCGTCAGATAATCGCCATTGCTCTGCCAGCCCGGCTTTCCGTCCGGCGCCGGCTCGTCGCCGCCTCTCGGCGCATAATTGACCGACCACATGTAGATTTCGGACAGGCCGGTCGCGACGGGGCCCATATGCGAATCGACGCCGGGCGGAAAATTCTCCCTGGCGCGCATCAGCCGTTCGGCGACCTGCTGGCGCGCGAAATAAATGTCGACGCCGTCGGCGAATACGGCCGTCACCTGGCCGAAGCCGTTGCGCGAGAGCGAGCGGGTATATTCCAGTCCGGGTATTCCCGCGATAGCGTTCTCGATCGGATAGGTGACCTGCTTTTCGATCTCGAAGGCGGAAAGCGCGGGCGCGAAGGCGTTGATCTGCACCTGATTGTTGGTGATGTCGGGAACCGCGTCGATCGGCAGTCGCATCAGCGACCAGACGCCGAGCGGCACGGTGAGCGCCGTCAGCAAGACGACGAGCCAACGGCTGCGGACCGAGAGGGCGATGAGATTCTTGATCATCGACGACCGCCGGCGTTCGATGCGCCGCGCGCGGCGCATGGCGCGAGCGCCGGCCAGAGCGTCGAGCAAGCGAAGCCGTCGGCGCGCATCATTCCTCCGGAATGCTCTGCTTGCCGAGCTCCGCCTTCAACAGAAAGACGTTGGAGACGGCGATCTCTTCGCCTGGCGTCAAACCGGAGACGACTTCGACCGAACCGTCGTCGCCCCGCCCCAGCTCGACTTCGCGCTTGGCGAATCCGTCGGCCGTGCGAACGAAGACGTTCGGCTTGCCGTCGATGATCATCACCGCCGAGCGCGGAACCTCAACCTTCACCCGAGCTTGCTTGAGGGAGATTTCCGCTTCGAGAAGGCTGCCGGGCCGTAGCGCGAAATCCGGATTGGCGAAGCGCGCCAGAACTTGCCCCGAGCGCGTCTCCCGCGTGATCATCGCGTTGACGTAAGTGATCTTGCCTTCAAATCCGCGGCCTTCGGCGTTTTGCAGCCGAACCTCCTGACCCTCGCGCAACAGGCCGAGATCGGCGGCGGGCACCGCGAGTTCGACTTCGACCACCGAGAGATCGGAAATGACGTAGAGTTCCTTCGCCTGACCCTCGCCCCCGACCGGCTGGCCGACGCTGACCAGACGCTCGATGACGCGCCCGGAGATCGGGGCGCGAATCTCCTTGCGGCGAAGATCGGCGATCGGCTGGGACGGCAGGGCGGCGATTTCCTGCTCGCTCATGTCGAGCGCGGCGAGTTTCTGCCGCGCGAGATCGAGCTTGACTTTCGCTTCCATGAAGACCGCCTTGGCTTTCAGGAACAGCTGTTCGGCGGTGATCTTCTTTTCGAACAGTCCTTTTTCGCGCTGAAAGAGCACGTTCTGAAGTTCGAAATTCGCCAGCGCGGCGAGATATTCGCTCTTCGCCTCCGCCACTTCCCGCGAGTCGATGATCGCGATGGTTTCGCCGCGCGCGACATTGTCGCCAAGCCGCTTGCGCAGTTCTTCGACGACGCCCGCGACCTTCGCGGCGACCCGCGCGAGCCTGTCGGGATCGGGCTTGACCGCGCCGGGCGCGGTGAGCTGACGCGCAATGTCGCCCGGGCCGACCGCCGCCACCGAGATTTTCGACGTTTCGATCTGAGCCGGAGAAAGGCGGACTTCCCCTTCCGCGGGCGCCGGCTCGGTCGCCTCGCTTTGTCGATCGGGCGCGATCCGAACCCAGATCGCGTTGAAGACCGACGGCAGCGCCGCGCCGATCGCAAGGCTCGCGAGGAGCGCGAGCGCGAGAACGGACCGTTTACGGATCATGGTCGACGTGAATCGGCTCCCTGGCGAATAATCTTCATGGGGTAGCATTGGCGCGCCGCTTGAGCTATTGGCCGGCGCGGCGAATATGGGGGATATCGCGCGTCCGGCGTTCTTTCCTTAGAGGAGTTGCCGCGCGCGGTCCATGCGAGCGCTCGCGGCTCGTTTGCGCATAGCAAGGTTTTTAAAAAGGAAAACACGGCCAAAACGCCGGGCTTCGCAAGCGCTTTTACGTGACGGTTCGGCGACAGCGGACAGGCCCGAATCGCCTTCGCTTTCCGGGCGCGGACGTATCAATCGCCGCGCTCCTTGCGCAAGCGCTCCCAATAGTCGAGGCGCTTGGCGATCTCGCGCTCGAATCCGCGCTCGACCGGCCGGTAGAATTTCTGTCGCGGCAGCGAATCGGGCCAGTAGTTCTGGCCCGAGAAGGCCTCGGGCGAATCATGGTCATATTCGTAGTCCGCGCCATATCCCTCGTCGCGCATCAATTTCGTCGGCGCGTTGAGTATGATTTTCGGCGGCGTCAGCGAGCCCTTCTCCTCGGCGATCCGCTGCGCGCGCTTATAGGCGACATAGGCGGCGTTGGATTTGGGCGCGGTCGCCACATAGATCAAGGCCTGCGCCAGAGCGAGCTCGCCCTCGGGACTGCCAAGAAAGTCATAGGCGTCCTTTGCGGCGTTGGCGACGACGAGCGCCTGCGGATCGGCGAGGCCGATGTCTTCGACCGCCATCCGCACGATGCGCCGTGCGAGGAACAACGGGGCTTCGCCGGCGGCGAGCATGCGCGCGAGATAATAGAGGGCGGCGTCGGGGTCGCTGCCGCGCACGCATTTGTGCAGCGCGCTGATGAGATTGTAGTGGCCTTCCTGCGCCTTGTCGTAAATCGGCGCGCGTCGCTGCACGACCTCGACCAGGCCCGACCGATCGAAGATTTCATCAGGCCTTGCGGCGCGCCAGATTTCCTCGGCCAGCGTCAACGCCGCGCGGCCGTCGCCGTCCGCCATGCCGACGAGCGCGGCGCGCGCGTCCGCGTCGAGCGGCAGCGGCCTGCCCTCCGCCTGTTCGGCGCGTTTGAGCATTTGTTCGATCGCCGCTTCGTCGAGCGCCCTGAAGATCATCACCCGCGCGCGCGACAGCAGCGCCGCGTTGAGTTCGAAGGAGGGGTTTTCGGTCGTCGCGCCGATGAGCGTGATCGTGCCGTCCTCCATCACCGGCAGAAAGGAATCCTGCTGGGCGCGGTTGAAGCGATGAATCTCGTCGACGAACAGCAAGGTCCCCTGGCCGGCGGCGCGGCGGGCGCGCGCAGCTTCGAACGTCTTCTTCAACTCGGCGACGCCGGAGAAAATCGCCGAAATCTGCACGAAGGCGAGCCTGGTTTCATGCGCCAGCAGCCGCGCGACCGTGGTCTTGCCGGTGCCGGGCGGTCCCCAGAAAATCAGCGAACCGAGCGCGCCGGCGCGGATCAGCCGCGTCAGTGCGCCGTCGGGGCCGAGCAGATGATCCTGGCCCGCAACTTCATCGAGACGGGTCGGCCGCAACCGGTCGGCGAGCGGACGCGGCGCGTCGTCTTCGAGCTTTGCGGCCTGGAACAGATCGGACATCGTCATTGACTAACATAGCGAGGCGGCGCGCCTTAGAGAATTTCAGGCGTAGCGCCCTGCCGCAAGCATGACGATTGCATGAGTGAATTTTGCCCGGGGAGTTTGATCGCCCTAGCCGATCTCCACGATTCGCGCGCTGTGGTGGATGACCTCCACCCTGTCGCCGACGGACTTGCCCATCAGCGCCGTTGCGAGCGGGGCGACATAGGGAATGAGCCCCTTCGCCGGGTCGGCTTCGTCTTCGCCGACCAGTCGGAAGCTGCGGCGTTCGCCGCCATCGAGTTCGACGACGACGCGGTGGCCGAAGCGAACCGCCGAATGATCGGCGATCGGCCGGATGACCTCGGCGCTCGCCCGGCGCGCGGTCCAATAGCGCAGATCGCGCTGCGCCAGCGCGAGGGCGTGATTGTCTTCGGCCGCCGTGGCGCGTTCGATCTCTTTTTGCAGACGCGCCAGCTCGCCTTCGATCTGCTGAAGGCCTTCGACCGTCACCAGATTGCGGTGCGGGCTGATCGGCCGGTCAGGCAGATCCTCGCGCGGATTGTCGTCGTCCTGTTCCTTGGTGAAAGCCGAACTCATGCGCATCCAACCTTCTGGGCCGCGCCGGCGCGGCGCGCAGCCTCAACAAAAACAATCGGCCCAAGCGGGCCGTGCGCCGGCATTAGAGCCGAGACGCGCCGACTTGTCGAGAAATTGCCGTTACGATGCGACGATTCGCGCGATTTTGGAAAGGTTTAGCTTCGCCGTTACAGAAACGGAGTTCGGAAAGCCAGAATGATCAGCCTCCGGGTCGAGCGCTCCTCGTTCGAGCGAACCCTGTTATTCTGCATCCCCTGGCGGAAGGTTCAACCCCATGTCGATGACGACGCGGCCCCGAATCTTGCCGTCGACGACCGAGCGGGCGCGCTCGAGCGCCGCGTCGAAGGGAATGATTTCGCTCATCGCGTCGATCGCGGCGGGATCGAGAGTCTGCGCGATTCGCGTCCAGGCCGCGCGCCGCAGCGCGATGCGCGGGCGCACGCTTTCGACTCCGAGCAGCGCAACGCCGCGCAGGATGAAAGGCGCCAGATTGGCCGGAAGCTCCATGCCGCCGGCATTGCCGCAGGCGGCGACGGCGCCGTCGAAACGCGTCTGCGCGAGAAGATTGGCGAGCGTGACGCCGCCGACCGTATCGACGCCGACGGCGAAGCGCTGGTGTTGCAGCGGCCTTCCGGGAGCGGCGAATTCTTCGCGGCCGATGATTTCGCTCGCGCCCAGGCGTTTCAGATAATCCGTTTCGCTTCCGCGTCCCGTGACCGCGGCGACGCGCCAGCCGGATTTGGCCAGCAGCGCGACGGCGAAGGAGCCGACGCCGCCCGCCGCGCCCGTAACCGCCGCGAGCCCCTCCTCCGGCCGCGCGCCGTGACGCTCGAGCGCCATGACGCAGAACATGGCGGTCAGTCCGGCGGTGCCGACCGCCATCGCCCGCGCCGGCGTGAGCGGCGGCGGCAGCTTCACCAGCCAATCTCCGGACAGGCGCGCCTTTTGCGCAAATCCCCCGTAATGCGCTTCGCCCAGACCGCAGGCGGTCGCGACCGCGATGTCGCCGCACGCAAATTCCGGATGCGCCGAACGCGTTACCCGGCCGACGAGGTCGACGCCCGGAATCATCGGGAAGCGGCGCACCACCTTTCCCCTGCCGGCGACCGCGAGACCATCCTTGTAGTTGATCGCCGAGAAGGCGACGTCCATGTCGACGTCGCCCTCCATTAGGTCGCGCGCGCGCATGACGACGTATTCGGCGCATTGGCCGTGGTCGCCTTTGTCGATACGAATGGCCCTGAACTCGGTCAATCCGGCCTCTCCCAGGCGCACACGCCGTAAGCGACGCCTTCTAACGGAGAAAAAAGTTAAAAAAAGGAAGACATTTGCCCGCCATGGCCGTAAAGCCCCAAAACTGCCGGCGATCAACTATGGAGAATCAGATCGAGGCAATAGTGCATAATAATTCTTGATGAAGTCTCAGCATTCTGTTAGGCAATCTCCAAGTAACGTGAGAGCGACGATTCTTATGCAGCGAAGCATTGCCATAGGGCGGCGGGGGCAGCGTCCATCTCAACAGGAAGTGGTGAGCAATCCAATGACTCAAACCAACAACATTGAACTCGCAGCCGACATCGTCTCCGCCTATGTGAGCAACAATTCAGTTCCCGCCGGAGAGTTGCCCGCGCTGATCAGCGAAGTTTACAACGCCCTGTTGCGTGTTGGTTCGGGCTCCCCGGCCGCGCCCGCCGAGCCGCCGAAACCGGCCATCGCCGTCAAGCGGTCGGTAACCAATGATTTCATCATCTGCCTTGAGGACGGTAAGAAGTTCAAGTCGCTCAAGCGCCACTTGCGCACGCAATATGGGCTGTCGCCCGAAGACTATCGGGAGAAATGGGGACTTCCCGCCGACTATCCCATGGTTGCGCCCAATTACGCCAAGGCCCGCTCCACTCTCGCCAAACAGATGGGACTGGGTCAGCAACGCCGTCGTCGCGGAAAATAGAGGGCGGCCGAATCGGACGCCCCACGTGGATCGCCCCCCTAGATCGCCCTTCTGAATCCGCCGCTCGGGCTGTGGCGTCAGCGCGCGCGAACGCGGCGAGTCGAGTTCAACTCTCCTCGTCGCTTTCGATGTCGCCGTCGATCAATCCGGAAACGTCGTCGTCGCCCTCTTCCTCTTCGAGGAAAGTGTCGTCTTCCGCATCGTCCGCTTCGATCTCCACCTCATCCTCGACGTCAAGCGATTCCGCGGCGGCCTCGGTCTCCTCGACTTCTTCGAGCGACACGGTGTCGGGATTCTCTTTTTCGACTTCGCTCTCTTCTTCCTGCACCGCGCGCGCCGCCGTTCGCGTCAGCGCGACAACCTGATAGATCGCGCCGCATTTCGGACAGGCGATCGGACTTTTATTCAAGTCATAAAATTTCGTCCCGCAGGACTGACATTGGCGTTTGGCGCCGAGTTCGGGTTTGGCCACGGTCGAATGGTCCTCGAGAAGCGGCGTGGGAACGCCCCGCCTGTATGGAGAGACTATGTGGGCGCTCCGGTTAGTGGCGTCCCGCGCCGCTGTCAAATGGGAAATGCGTCGCCCGCACGCCCATTGCCAAGCGTCGCGCGGATTGGCATAGAATCGGCGCCATGCGGGTGTAGCTCAATGGTAGAGCAGCAGCCTTCCAAGCTGAATACGAGGGTTCGATTCCCTTCACCCGCTCCAGCCGCCCTTATTGGCCAAATCGACTTCGGCGCGCCGGCCGGGCGCCTCCGGCTGCAATGCATGAATCGTCGCGGCAGGCGCGAGGCATTCGCGGCCGACCCGTTTACCATTCGCGCGCGGGCGCCGGGCCGAGGAAGGCGTCGCAACGTTGCGATCCAGTCGGCGCGACCGCCGGGCCGATTGGATCGCCCGTCCCAAACAAGGACGCAACATTAAGAATTTCTGTCGGTTAGCGCCGCGACCGCGCCTCGCCGGCAGGAACGGCGCGCCCAGGGGTCGCGGAAATCGGCCGGAACGCAACGCCAACCGCGATCCAAAGCTGATTCGTGCTTGCTGCGTTCCCGCTTGATCCCAAAGCTTAACGGCGCCGCCATGAAGCGTCGAATCTTCGCCGTTGACAGAAGCGGTGAAACGAGTCCGTCGGTGGTCTTTTCAAATTGGCCTTCGCCAAGCCCCCTGGCGCGCCCTTACAGCAATTTCTGGTGTCATCGATCGGGTTAACGTCCATATATTGTCGGAACAGACCATGACTCGGCGAGAGTCAGCGATTCGGGCGCGATTCGTTCGCAGGCTGTTCAGAAAGTAAATTCGCGCGCCGCGCCAAGTTTCGATATGAAACGAAGGCGCTCTACGCGATGGAGCGCGCTGCGAAAAAGTGGGCGCCGGTTTTTCGCGCAAAGCGCGCTCTAATCTTTTTGGAATCGATCACCTCATCTGCATTTGGGCGATTCCGCCCAAATGCAGATGACGCGATCCAGGCAGCAAAGAAAATGACAGTCGCGCCGTCCCTCCCGGCGAGCCGCGCCGCCCCTCGCGCAAGACCGTTCGACCGGGGCGTCGCGGCGGTGCTCGGCCCCACCAATACCGGCAAGACGCATCACGCCATCGAGCGGATGCTGTCCTTTTCGTCCGGCGTCATCGGGCTGCCGCTGCGCCTGCTCGCCCGCGAAGTCTACAATCGCGTCGCCGAGCGCATTGGCGCCGACAATGTCGCGCTCGTCACCGGCGAGGAAAAGATCAAGCCGCGCGCGCCCGCCTATTGGGTCGCGACGGTCGAAGCGATGCCGCGCGACGTCGAGGCGGATTTCCTCGCCATCGATGAAATACAGCTCGCCGCCGATCTCGATCGCGGCCATATTTTCACCGACCGGCTGCTCAATTGGCGCGGACGCCAGGAGACGCTTCTCATCGGCGCGGCGACGATGGCGCCGCTCGTTTCCGAACTCTTTCCCGGCGCGCCGATCTTCACGCGCCCGCGGCTGTCGGAACTGTCCTTCGCGGGCGAAAAGAAAATCTCGAGGCTGCCGCCGCGCAGCGCCGTCGTCGCCTTTTCCGCCGAAGAGGTCTATGCGATCGCCGAACTGATCAAGCGCCAGCTCGGCGGGGCGGCGGTCGTGCTCGGCGCGCTGTCGCCGCGCACGCGCAACGCGCAGGTCGAACTCTATCAGAGCGGCGACGTCGACTATATCGTCGCGACCGACGCGATCGGCATGGGCCTCAATCTCGACGTGGACCATGTCGCCTTCGCGTCCGATCGCAAATTCGACGGGCTGCGACACCGGCGGCTGACGCCCGCCGAATTCGGACAGATCGCCGGCCGGGCCGGTCGCCATATGAGCGACGGCTCTTTCGGCGCGACGGGGCGTTGCCCGCCCTTCGACGAGGAGTTGATCGAATCGCTTGAGGATCATCGTTTTGATCCGGTGAAGACCTTGCAATGGAGAAGCAGCGCGCTCGATTTTTCCTCGATCGACGCCTTGACCCACTCTCTCGATAAGGCTCCGACCCATCCCGATCTGGTTCGCGCCCGCCTCGCCGACGATCAACGGGCGCTCGAGGCCGCGAGCCGCGACGAAATCGCGCAGCGCAACGCCAAGGCGCCGGCCGACGTCGCCCGGCTCTGGGAGGCGTGTCAGATTCCCGACTACCGCAAGACCTCGCCCGCCGCGCACGCCGAACTGGCGCTCGCCGTCTTCGCCTTCATCGCCCGGCGCGGCAAAATCCCCGAGGACTGGATGGCGCGGCAGATCGAGGCGGTCGATCGCGTCGACGGCGACATCGCCACGCTGTCGAATCGCCTGGCGCAAGTGCGCACGGCAAGCTTTATCGCCAACCGTTCCGGCTGGCTCGACGACTGCGAGCATTGGCAGAGCGTCGCGCGTCGGGTAGAGGACAGCATATCCGACGCGTTGCATGACCGACTGACGCAGCGATTCGTCGATCGCCGCACTAGCGTGCTGATGCGCCGTTTAAGAGAGAATGCCATGCTCGAAGCCGAAATCAACGCCGCCGGCGACGTTATGGTCGAAGGCCAGCACGTCGGAAGCCTTCAGGGCTTTCGCTTCACGCCCGATCCGGGCGCGGCGGGCGAAGCGGCGAAGGCGCTGAACGCGGCGGCGCAGAAGGCGCTCGCGGGCGAATTCGAGGCGCGCGCGACTCGCGTATTCGACGCGGTCGACGACGCCTTCGCGCTCGGCAATGACGGCCTCATCCGCTGGCTCGGCGAACCCGTCGCGAAAATCGCCGCCGGCGCCGGCGTGCTGTCGCCGACGACGCGCGTGCTCGCCGACGAACAGCTCGCCGGCGCGGCGCTGGAGAAGGTCGAGCAGCGCCTCGGTCTCTGGCTGGCGCAGCATGTCAAGAAGCTGCTCGGGCCGCTCGAACAGCTCGAAAAGGGCGAGGGCCTGGAGGGCGTGACGCGCGGCGTCGCCTTCCAGCTCGCGGAAGAACTCGGCGTGCTGGACCGCGCCCGCGTCGCCAAGGAGGTGAAGAGCTTCTCGCAGGACGACCGCGGCGCGCTGCGCAAGCTCGGGGTGCGTTTCGGCGCCTATCACATCTATTTGCCGGCGCTGCTCAAGCCTGCGCCGCGCACGCTGTCGGCGCTGCTCTGGGCGCTGCATCACGGCGGGCTGGAAAATGTGAAGGGTCTCGACGAAGTGCCGCATCTCGCGGCCTCGGGACGAACGTCCTTCGCCGCCGACGCTTCGATCCACAAGGGATTTTACCGGGCCGCCGGCTTTCGCGTTTGCGGCGAACGCGTCGTCCGGGTCGATATTCTCGAACGTCTCGCCGATCTCATCCGCCCGGCCATCGCCTACCGTCCGGGAGTGACCGCAGGGGCGCCGCCCTCCGGCGCCGCCGATTCCGACGGCTTCGTCGTCACCGTCGCGATGACCTCGCTGACCGGCTGTTCGGGCGAGGCTTTCTCCTCGATCCTCAAATCTCTGGGCTATGCGTCGACGCAACGTCCCGGACCCGCGATCACCGTGCCGCTCCTGCCGGCCGCGCCGATGGAGCCGGTGACGCCCAAAACGGAGGCGGCTGCGTCGGAAATGGCGGGCGAGGCCGCTGCTTCGGAAGCGCCGGCCGAACCCGTCGCCGAGCCGCCGGTCGCGGCCGTGGAAGCCGCGCTCGAGCCGGAATCCGCTGTCGAGGCTCCGGCCGAGACGACCGCCGCCGAGGAGGCGCCAACGACCGAGACGCAAACCTCTCTCTCGGCGGAAGAGCCTGCGGCGGCCGAAGCGCAAGCCGAGGACGCGTCGGCCGAAGCCGCGCCGGCCGCGCCGGAAACCATCGAAGTCTGGCGTCCGCAGCGCCACGCCCATTCGGCGCCGCGCGGCCGCGAAGGCGGCGCGCGCCGCGAGGCGAAAGAACAGGGCGAGGAGGCCAAGCAGCGGCCCCCCCGCCGCGACCAGCGGCCGCGCGCCGACGCGCCGGCCAAGGAGGGGCGTCCTGCCGGAAAGCCGCGCTTCGAGGGCCGGCCGCCGCGCGACGACGCCCGCCCGCGTCGACCCTTTTCGCCGCCGGAGCGGCGCGAACGCCAGCCCGACCCCGATTCGCCCTTCGCCAAGCTCGCGGCGCTCAAGGCCGAACTTGAGAAGAAGGGCAAATAGCGGCGTCTGCGTCTCCGCCGTCGGCTTCGCCATCGTATTGCCAACAGTGAGGCGGACAACTATTGCTTCCCGGGGGCTGGCGCGGCCTGGAGCGCGCGGCGAAACAGAGTGAACCCGGCTTTCCGCGCAAGCGCGCGCTCTAAGCTTTGAGATCGATCGCGTCATCCGCCTTTGGCCGATTCCGCCTGAAGGCGCCGCGATCTAGTGCTAGAGGGGCTGATGAAGAAGATTTTGCCCGTAATCATGTGCGGCGGGTCGGGAACGAGAGTGTGGCCCGAATCGCGCGAGACACTGCCCAAGCAGTTCATTCCGCTGGTCGGAGAGCGATCGACCTTCCAGACGACGATGGCGATGCTGGCGGACCCGGCCTTCGAGCGGCCGATCGTCATTTCAAATTTCGACTACCGCTTCCTCATCGCCGACCAGCTGCGCGAGATCGGCGCGCAGGCCGACGTCATATTGGAGCCTTCGCGGCGCGACTCCGGACCGGCGGTCGCCGTCGCGGCGGGCCTCGCCGTCCGCCGCGCGCCCGACACGGTCGTCGTCGTGCTCGCCGCCGACCATGTGGTTCGCGATATGGCGGGCCTCGTTGATCTGTGCAAGCGCGCGAGCGCGGCGGCGGCCGAAGGCTATATCGTGACGCTCGGGGTCAAGCCCGATGGTCCGGCGACCGGCTATGGCTATCTGCGCCCCGGCGCGCCGCTCGCTTGCTGCCGCGAGGTCTACAAGCTCGACGCCTTCGTCGAGAAGCCGGACCGCGGCACGGCGCAGGAATATGTCGACGCCGGCTATTTCTGGAACAGCGGCAACTTCATCTTTCGCGCCGACGTGATGCAGTCGGAGATCGCGCAATTCGAGCCTGGCATTTTCGCGGCGGCCGAGGCCGCGATCGAAACGTCCCGCCAGGACCTCGGCTTCATGATTCTCAACGCCGAAGCCTTCGCGCACGCGCCGAAGAAGTCGATCGACTACGCGGTGATGGAGAAAACCGAAAAGGCGGCGCTGATCCCGGCCGACATCGGCTGGTCGGACGTCGGCACCTGGCGCGCCGTGTGGGAATTGTCCGAGCGCGACGAACTCGGCAATTCGGTGCGGGGACATGGCGTCGTCATGAACGCCCGCAACGTCCATGTGCGCTCCGAGGATACGCTGACGACGGTGGTCGGCGTCGACGACATCATCGTCGTGACGACGCAGGACGCCGTGCTGGTGCTCAGCCATGAACACGGCGATCAGGTCAAGCAGCTCGTCGAACAGCTGCGCAGCGAGAACCGCCGCGAAGCCGGCGAGCACAAGCGCATTTTCCGGCCCTGGGGCTATTATCAGGGGATCGACGAAGGCCAGCGCTATCAGGTGAAGCGCATCGTCGTGAAGCCGGGCCAGCGCCTGTCGCTGCAAAAGCATTTCCACCGCGCCGAACATTGGATCGTGGTGCGCGGCACGGCGGAGGTCGGCCGCGACGAGGAGATGCATCTCGTCCACGAAAACGAATCGATCTATCTGCCGATCGGCTGCCGGCACCGCCTCACCAATCCCGGCAAGATCGATCTGGAGCTGATCGAAGTGCAGACCGGCTCCTATCTCGGCGAGGACGATATCGTCCGCTTCGAGGACGCGTATAATCGGGGGTGATCGGTTCGTCGCTTTTTGAGAGAGCGGTATGACTGGTTTCGCAAAGACGCCAAGTCCACCCTACTACGCTGTGATTTTTACTTCGCAGCGAAACGAGCCTGAGGCCGCCTATGATGAAATGGCCGCGGCTCTCACGCGGAAGGTGCGCGCGCATCGCGGGTGTCTGGGCGTGGAAAGCGTGCGTGGCGCCAACGGCTATGGGATTACGGTCGCGTATTTTTCGGATCATTCCGCGATCGCGAGTTGGAAAGCAGACGCCGAACACCAGGAAGCCCAGCGTCTTGGCAAGGAGCGCTGGTATGAAAAATACCAGGTGCGCTTTGCGCGGGTTGAGCGCGACTATGAAGGGCCGTGACGGAAAAGTCCCACGTGATCGTCAAAATCTGCGGCCTGTCTTCGCCTGAGACGCTATCCGCGGCGATCGACGCCGGCGCGGATATGGCGGGCTTCGTCTTCTACGAGAAAAGCCCGCGCCATATCGATTTTGAAACCGCGCGCACGCTTGGGCGTCTCGCCAGCGGGCGGATCAGCAAGGTCGCGCTGACCGTCGACGCCGACGATGCCGCGCTTGAGGGCGTCATCGACGCGCTCGCGCCCGACTATCTCCAGCTTCACGGACGTGAGACGCCGGCGCGGGTCGCGCAGGTGAAGGCGCGCTTCGGCCTGCCGGTCATCAAGGCGGCCGGCGTCGCGACTCCCGGCGATGTCGAGGCGGCGCGCGCTTACGAAGGCGTCGCCGACGTCATCCTGTTCGACGCCAAGCCAGCGCCGGACGCCGCCGTCCCCGGCGGCGCGGGCGTCGCCTTCGATTGGACTCTGGTGCGCGGCGTCGCTGCGAAACACTGGATGCTTTCGGGAGGACTCACTCCCGACAATGTCGCCGAAGCCATGCGCCTGACCGGCGCCCGCGCGGTGGACGTCTCTTCCGGCGTCGAGCGCGAGCGCGGCGTCAAGGATGCCGCGAAAATCGCAGCCTTTGTCAAAGCCGCTCGGCTTTCATAGCGGCGTGCGACAGTTTAAGACTGCGGCGACGGATCGGCCCCCTCCCTGTCCCTCCCCCGCTCCGCGGGAGAGCGGACGCCAATGAGCCGCATTGCGGGAAACCCAATGAAGCGCCGTATCCGACTCCCTCTCCCGCGTAGCGGGGGAGGGTTGGGGAGGGGGTAGCGCCGCAGACCAAGGACGCCCCGTGAACAAGCCGCTTCCCAATTCCTTCCGCGCCGGCCCGGACGAAAACGGCCGTTTCGGCATTTTCGGCGGGCGCTTCGTCGCCGAAACATTGATGCCGCTCGTGCTCGATCTTGAAGCGGCGTACGAGAAGACAAAAACCGATCCGGCCTTTCACGAAGAGCTCGCCGGCCTGCACAAACATTACGTCGGGCGCCCGAGCCCGCTCTATTTCGCCGAGCGCATCACCGACTATGTGCGCGAGCGCGCGGGCGAGGGCAAAGGCGCCAAGGTCTATTTCAAGCGCGACGAGCTCAATCACACCGGCGCGCATAAGATCAACAATGTGCTTGGGCAGATTCTGCTCGCGCGGCGCATGGGCAAGAAGCGCATCATCGCCGAGACCGGCGCCGGCCAGCATGGCGTCGCCACCGCCACCGCCTGCGCGCGCTTTGGCCTCGACTGCGTCGTCTATATGGGCGCGGTCGATGTCGAGCGCCAAAAGCCGAACGTCTTCCGCATGAAAATGCTCGGGGCCGAGGTGCGGCCGGTGCAAAGCGGCGCGCGGACCTTGAAGGATGCGATGAACGAGGCGCTGCGCGACTGGGTGACGAATGTCGCCGACACTTTCTACTGCATCGGCACGGCGGCGGGGCCGCATCCCTATCCGGCGATGGTGCGCGATTTTCAGTCGATCATCGGCAATGAAACCCGCGTCCAGATGCAGGAGATGGAGGGGCGGCTCCCCGATTCGCTCGTCGCCTGCATCGGCGGCGGCTCCAACGCCATCGGCCTGTTTCATCCGTTCCTCGATGACGCCAGCGTCGAGATTTACGGGGTCGAAGCGGCGGGCCATGGCGTCGACGTGCCGAACGGCCATGCCGCCTCGCTCACCGGCGGGCGTCCGGGCGTGCTGCACGGCAACCGCACCTATCTGCTGATGGACGACGACGGCCAGATTCTCGAAGGCCATTCGATTTCGGCGGGCCTCGATTATCCCGGCATAGGCCCGGAACATTCATGGCTGCATGAGATCGGCCGGGTGAAATATCTGAACGCCACCGACAAGGAGGCGCTCGCCGCCTTTCAGCTCTGCTCGAAGCTCGAAGGCATCATCCCGGCGCTGGAGCCTTCGCACGCGCTGGCGAAGGTATTCGAACTCGCGGCGCTAAAGCCGCGCGATCATCTGATGGTGATGAATATGTGCGGCCGCGGCGACAAGGATATTTTCACCGTCGCCGAGCATTTGGGCGGGATGTGACCAGAGCGCCCTCATCCTGAGGAGGCGGCAAAGCCGCCGTCTCGAAGGACGAGGGCGCGCCGCCATTTTCCTCGCCCTTCGAGACGCGAGCTTCGCTCGCTCCTCAGGATGAGGGCGACGCAAAGACTCATTTGCCGTTCGCCACACACCTCTGCGCGATCTCATTCAATCGCCGACCGCGTTCGGCTTCGTCCTTCACGCCGGCGAGCGCCTTGCTGCGGACCGCCTCCCGCGCGGTGCATTGGCAGGCGTCGTGGCACAGCTTGCCTTCGCCGCCCTCTTCAAAACAGCGCGCCTCGCATGAGGCGACGAAATCCGTCGTGTCGACGGCGGGCGGCGCAAGCCAGGCGAGGCCCAGAAAAAGCGCGAAGAGCGCCGGCTGATGCGCGAGATAGATGGGAAGGCTGTGGCGGCCGAGGAAGCTTAAACCCTCTCCCATCGGGAGAGGGTCGGCGCGGAGCGCCGGGGTGAGGGGTTTTCCTGATGAGGGTAGCAACCCCTCACCCGGATGCTTCGCATCCACCCTCTCCCTAAGGGAGAGGGTTGCGCGCCCCGCCGCGACGCCAAGGAGCAGCGCGCCCGCCCAGGGAAAGAGCGGACGCCAGTCCTGGGTCAGCGGCTCGCTGGTCGAAAGCCCGATCCATTGCAGCCAATCGGCGTTGAAAACCGGAGAGGCGAGAAACGCGCCGCCCGCCAGGAAAAATGCGCCGCCAGCGAGCGCCGCCGGCCACGGGGCGAGGAGAAAGGGAACGGCGATCAGGCTGGCGAGCGCGATGCAATGCAGAATGCCGAAGAACACATAGGACGTGGGAAAGGCGACATAGGTGCCCGCGCTCACCAGCGCCGCCGCCGCGACGATGATCGCGAAACGGCGCCAGAAGGCCGGCCATCGCATGTGATCGCGATGCGCAAGGACAAGCGCGACGCCCGCGATAAACAGAAAAGCGAAAGCGATCGCGTGGCCGAATATTTTCACCGGCGGCGTCCAGGGAAGATTGGCCGGCGCATAGCCGAAATGGGCGAGATCCCAGATGAGGTGAAAAGCGACCATCGCCAGGACGGCGAGGCCGCGCGCAGCGTCGAGCGCCCACCAACGGGTTTGACTCATCGGCGCGCGGACGCCGGCGCCGCGCCCTGAAACTTGCTGAACGCCATGTCCGGCGCCGAGAGATTATGGCGCGACGGCAGATGACGGCCGACCCAGACTTCGGTCGCGCTGGCGCCGGGGAAGCGAATGACCGGCGCCTCCTCCCAGCCCTTGCCGCGCTTGCTGCGCCAGGCGACGATGGCCGCGTCGCTCATCGTCTCCATGGCGTACATCGACCGCAGCGCCGCGAAGGGCAGCCCGTTCGGCATCGCCTGGTTGAACGAAACATCGAGCGTCAGGCGGTCCTGGTCGACGCTCTTGATCGAGACGCGGCCTTCGCCGCCGCGATGGAACTTGAGAACGATGGTGCGGGTCTGCGGCTCGAAGACGATCTCCTCAAGATCGACGATGGGCCGCTCCTGAGTTTCAACCGGACCAACGAGAAAGGACGAGCCATAGGCGGTCCAGCGCATGTCGTCGAAGGGCAGCGGCCGCGCCCGCCAATAGCCGTCGGGCGGATAGAGCACCATGATTTCCTCGGCGCGCTCCCGGTGCCACATCCAGAACTGGATGAGGTGGAAGCCCCGCTCGACCGTATCGCCGATTCGGACCGGCACGTCATTCGGCCGCCAGAAGGAGGGAAAAGTATAGCCGGTCAGCCAAAATTCCGGCGTCTCCCAGAAGGTCTTGCGGCGCGCCTGTGAGAAGGCCTTCGGATCGACGGTGAGATCGCAGCTCGACCAGTCCGGCGCCCAGCGGTCGGAGGCGATGGTGTTGATATAGGAGGGATGCACCGCCTGGATCTGCAGGCTGCGCAGGCGCGGCGAGACGAAGTCGAGCTCGATATTGTCCTTTTCGGCGCAGAGTTCCGGCGCCGAATTATTCTCCACGCGCACCTGCAGTTCGTCGGCCGCTTCGGGAAGCTCCGCCGAGGCCGAGCCGGCCCAAGCCAAGCCGCCGGCGCCCAGAAGGAAGCGGCGTCGATCGAATGCGGTCATCAAGCGAGATGTCCTGTCGCCTTTGAGAGATCTATGTCGCGCGAAAGGCGCGCGCTCAAAATCTTTCGCTGTTTCCAAAGGCGAAAACAAGGAGCGACGCGCCTTCTTCGGCGCGCCGCCTCGTCACGATCAACGCGCGTCCCGGCCTCAGTCGCCGAAGTCGAAGAGCGAGGGGAGCGGATTGCCATAGGCTTGACGGCGCCGCGGGGCCGAATCGGACGCCGCGCCCCGCCGCGCGCTGGCGTAATAATGGCCGCGCGGCGGGGCGCCGCCGATCGAAATCCTGCCGCCTTCGCTCTGCACCATCTGATAGAGCATCGCCGCATGGCCGGGCGACAGGCGCACGCAGCCATGCGAGGCCGGGCGGCCGAGCATGCCGGTTTCATAGGAGCCGTGAATGGCGTAGCCGCCGCGAAAGAAGATCGAATGCGGCATCGGCGACATGTGATATTTGCGCGAATAATGCATGGCCTGCAGGCCGGTCGGCGCGAAGGAGCCGCGCGGGGTGGAATAGCCGGCGCGGGCGGTCGACACCGGCCAGGAATAGCTGCCCGACGACGACTGGACATGCATGGTCTGGGTCGAAAGGTTGATATGAATATGGGTGGTGGCGTTCGCCGCGCCCAAGGGGGCGAATAGAAAAGCCATTGCGGGGGCGAAGACGGAAAAACGCATGACGGACTCCTGACGCAACGCGTAAGCGACTGGGCCGGCATTCTTGCTCTGGCTTGGCGCTGCATCAAACTAAATGAAGCGGTAAGGTTTCGCGGCAAGGATAAAGGCGCAAAGCTTCGCGCATTTCGAGATTGGCGAGACGCCCATGACAGGTTGGACATTGCGCGGGTTGTGCGCGGCGCTACTGGGCTTGGCGGCGTTTGCCGCGGCCGGCGGCGCTCATGCGCAGGACAAGGGGACGCTCGATCCCAAGCCCCTGCCGCCGCTCGCCAATCCGTCCAGTCCCGCAACGCCGGCGAGAGAATTGTTCGGCCGCGCCCAGGAGGCGGCGCCGCTTCATCCCGATCCGATCGGCTTTTATTCGCGCGGCTGTCTTGCCGGCGGCGAGCCGCTGCCGGTCAACGGCCCTCACTGGCAGGTCATGCGCCTGTCGCGCAACCGCAATTGGGGCCATCCCAACCTGATCGCCTTCTTGAAGCATTACACGGCGAAAGCAGCGAAGGAATCGGGCTGGCCCGGCTTGCTCATCGGCGATATGTCGCAGCCGCGCGGCGGGCCGATGCTCTCGGGCCATGCCTCGCATCAGATCGGCCTCGACGCCGATATCTGGCTTGCGCCGATGCCTAACCGCGAACTCACCCGCGAAGAGCGCGAAGAGATGATGTCGACCGACGTCGTGCGCGACGATCGCCTCGACATTCGTCCCGATATCTGGAGCGACGGCCATGTCGCCGTGATCCGCGCGGCGGCGACGGACCCCGGCGTGCAGCGCATTTTCGTCAACGCCGCGATCAAACGCGCGCTCTGCCGCGTCGCCCAGGGCGAGAACTGGATGCGCAAGGTGCGGCCGATGTGGGGGCACAATTACCACTTCCACATCCGGCTTTTCTGCCCGGACGGCTCGAACTGCCGCGATCAGGACCCGACCCCCGCCGGCGACGGCTGCGACGCCTCGCTCGCCTGGTGGTTCCGGGACGAGATTGTGAACGCGAAGAAATCGACGAAAAGCTGGCCGCCGATGTCGATGGCCGGACTGCCCTCGGCCTGCCGCGAGGTCTTGCGGGCGAAATAGGCTTCAGCCGGCGCGGGCGCCCGTTCCGACCGGGCAGGAAACGCCGGTGCCGCCGAGACCGCAATAGCCGCCGGGATTCTTGGCGAGATATTGCTGGTGATAGTCCTCGGCGTAATAGAACGGCGGAGAATCGGCGATTTCCGTGGTGATCGCGCCGAGCCCCGCCTGCGTCAATACGCGTTGATACATGGCGCGCGATTCATTCGCGGCGGCGAGCTGTTCCGGCGTCGAGACGTAAATGGCGGACCGATATTGCGTGCCGAAATCATTGCCCTGGCGCATGCCCTGGGTCGGGTCATGGCTCTCCCAGAAGAGCCGCAAAAGCGCTTCGAAGGAGATCGCCGGCGGCTGATAGATGACCCGCACGACTTCGGCATGGCCGGTGCGGCCGCTGCAGACGTCCTCATAGGTCGGATTTTTGGTCGCGCCGCCGGCGTAGCCGACCGCGGTCACATAGACGCCGTCGCCGGCCTGCCAGAATTTGCGCTCGGCGCCCCAGAAGCAGCCCATGCCGAACAGGACCTGTTCCGACCCCAGCGGAAACGGCGGGTCGAGCGGGCGTCCATTGACGAAATGGCGCGCGCCATGCGCGACGGGCGTTTCACGGTCGGGAATCGGCCTCAGCAGCCTGGAAAGATCGAATGTGTCGAAGATCGCCATGGCGCCGATATAGTGCGGCGGGCCGCGTTACGCCAGATCGCGCCGCCTTTGGGCTTTGGCGCGCCGCGCTTTAGCGGCGGGCGTAATAGAGCGGCGTCTGCCGCCGATGGCTGAGCAGGATCAGGAGCGCGCCGACGCCGCCGAAGGCGACGCTGACCGGCGCCGTCATCAGCGTGGTCAGCACCGGGTCCCACAGATAGGCCGAGACATGCTCGACGCTCGCCTGCATCGATTGGTAGAGGCCGGGAAACACCGTCGACGTTCCCCGGTTGATGCTTGTCACCATCAGGCGCCCGGCGGCGATCGAGCGGGTGCCGTCGACGATGAGGGCGATGAAGCCGCCGGCCAGCAGCAGAAGGCCGATCAGTCTGGTGAGGAGTCGCAGCATGGTCTCTTCGTTCGAATGGAGAATGGTCGTGAATCGGCGCGAGGAAGAATAGGCGCCGCCGCCGCGCCTGTCCATGCGCCGTTCCTTTGCCGTCCAAATGCCGTCCATGCGCGGCGATTGCGTTTGAGGCGCGCGTGAATATATTGCGCGCTTCGCGGAGGGGTGGCCGAGTGGTTGAAGGCGCACGCCTGGAAAGTGTGTATGCGGGAAACCGTATCGCGGGTTCGAATCCCGCCCCCTCCGCCAGTTCAGAACTGTCCGGTCTGAAGACATAGTGACGGCCTGTTCCCAAGACATGGGCGACAATTTCGGGCCGAACGGGTTGTCCGGCGCGCCGCATCTTCGCCAAGCTTGACGGCGACGGAAAAGACAACGGCGATAGCGGCGCCTGCGCTTGTCATGCCGCGCCGGAGGAAAAGCGCCATTCGACGCGCCGGGCGAGTTCTTTCGCGGCTGGATGTCTGCGGTTGAGCGCAACGTCGGCGAGCGGCGCGACGAAAGACTGATTGCTCGCATCGCCCTCGATAATAAAGCGGCACATGAGATCGCCGCGCGGCCCGGCTTGAAAAACGCCGACAAGCTTCAATCTGGGAGAAGCGCTTCCAATGACCCCGCGCGCGCGTAGAAAATCCAGGAGCGCCGGCCTGCCGTGAGCGGGAAGCGGGAGTTGACGTTGCAAACGCAGAACGATTGCCGATCGGGGCATCTTTTTTCTCTTTCGACAGATGCTTTGCGCAAATTTCGATTTCAATAACTTCGCAAGACAAGCCCTTGCCAAAGCGCGTATGGGGCGCGCCTCCGCACAGGCCGGCCGCGGGCGGGTCATAGAGCGCCCGCCCGCGGCGCGACTTTCGCGATCAGAATTCGACCCGCAATGACCCCAGGACGCTTCTCGGGGCGCCAAAGGATCCCGCATAGCGATTCGGGAAATTTCCCGTTCCGTAGACATAGTTCTGGTTGAGCAGGTTGTCGGCGTTGATCTGCGCCGTCACGAAGGTCGGCCCGAGCTTGAAGCGATAGGCCGCCATCGTCCGGACAAGCACATAGGCCGGGGCGCGATAGGTGTTGGCGATATCGACCCAGGAGTTCCCCATCCAGGTGAAGCCGCCGCCGGCGCTGAATCCCCTGAAGTCGCCGTCGGCGTCGTATTTCAGCCAGACGCTCCCCATGTTGTCCGGCACGGCGCCCAGCCGTTTGCCGGCGACCGGAACCTGGGTGACAAAATCGAACGGGTCCGTCGCGGGTGGGGTCGTGCCTTTGGTGACATGCGTGCTGAGGTGGGAAAAATTGGCGATGACGCTCCAATTGTCGTCGATGCTGCCAGTAATATCCAACTCCACGCCCTGGCTTCTGGCGTTGAGCAGATCGAACACGAAACCGCTCAGCACCCCGGGCAAGATCGGCGGATTTTGCGCCATATTGTATTTCTTGATGTCGAAATAGGCGAGCGTCGCCAGCAGGCGCTTGTCGAAGAATTCGGCCTTGACGCCGCCTTCCCACTGTACCGACTGCTGCGGACCCAGCGGCCGGTTGTCTCGGGTGACGCCATTGTTGACGCCGAAGGCCTGCGTGTAATTGCCGTAGAACGACAGCCATGGATACGGCTGGATGACGAGACCGACGCGCGGACTGAAAAAGCGATCCTTCACATAGACGCCGAGGACGTTGGCGCGATCGAGCGCATTGTTGACGAGCGCCGAAGTCGAGTTCTGCGACGAGCTGAACGCCGAGGCGAAATCATAGCGTCCCCCAAGCAGCAGATGCACGCGGTCGTCGAATCCCGAGACCATGTCCTGGGCATAAAGGCCCTGCCATTCCTGCTTTCGAAGGAGCGCCGAGCCATTTTGGTTCGTCAGGAACCTCGAAATTCCGACGGGCGTGTAGATCGGCGCGAAAATGTTGAATTGTTGCGCATTCGGCGCAAAAGTCTGAAAATAGTTCACGGCGTAATTAAAACTCACATGATCGGTTCCGAACAGCACGGCGTGCTGGAATGGACCCGTATAGAGTTTGCCGTTCAGATCGAGATTGCCGGTGATCGATCTCTGATGGCTGGGTCCCCACTGCAGCCCGTCCCCCGACTGCCCGAAGACGTTTGGCACATTGTTGCTGGTACAGGCGCCGGGCAAGGGCCGCTGATTGGTGCAGGTCAGGAACATGCTCGACTGAATATAGCGGATGTTGTTGTACAAAAACCGATTGACGATGTTCCAATCCTCGTTGATTTCATATTTCCAGTCGTAACCGATCGTTCGCCGCATATTGTGAGCGGGATTGGCGGCGGTGATGCTGGGTTCGGCGAGATAGCGGCTGATCGGAATGGGCGCGGCGTTATAGCCGATCGCCGGAACATTGGGATTGAGGTTGACGAAAACGCTGTCCTGATATTCCCCATCGACATTGAGCTTGAAGTTCTGAATGGGATGGTAGGTGAGCGTCGCCGAGCCGAACCATCTGTCGTCGTTGACGAAATCGACGAAGGACGGATTGTGGAAATATTCGGCGTTCACCCGATAGAGCCAGCTCTTGTCCTGCGTGAGCGGGCCGGTGGCGTCGAGCGTCGTGCGCGCCACGCCGAACGAGCCGCCCTGTTGCTGGACTGAGTAATAGGCGTTCTCGAGGGGGCGCTTGATGATCATATCGATCAACCCGCCTGGCTCGATGCGGCCATAGAGCATGGAGGCGGGTCCCTTGACGACCTCCACCGACTGCACATTGGCGATGCTGGGACAGTTCACATTCGGCGTCAACAATCCGTTGCGATAGAGATGCGACATCGTCGTCGTGCCGGTGGTGAAGCCGCGAATGGTCAGATTCTGGAACAGCGAACATCCCTGATTCATCAGCGCCACGCTGCTGACATTGCCGAGGACCGCGCCATAGAGCGAAACCGACTGCTGATCGTCCATCGTCTCGCGCGTCACCGTCTGCACGGCGATGGGAATTTGCAGGATCGGCTTGTTGAGTTTGACCGAGACCGTCCGGTCGGTCTTGTAGCCGGTGATTCGATCGCCCGTATCGGCGGTGCGAACGTCGGTCGACGGTGCGGCGGGACCTTGTTGGCCGCCCGCCGGTCCGCCCATCGGCGCGCCGCTCGCGGCCGGTCCAGGCGCAGCGCGCCGCGATCCGCCGATATCGATCGTCGGAAGCGACTGCTGAGCACGCGTAAGGGATACGGAGGACAAGAAGGCAAGAGCGCCGAGCGCCGCGCCGTGCATCAGTTTCGATCGAGGCCGCATCTTCTTTTCTTTCCTAACCGAGTCATCGAAACCAATCGATGCTAAGCTTGCATCTCTGCTTAGACCTCTCTTTTAGCAGCGGTCGTCTTTCCTGCTTCTGTCGATATCTTACGCCAATCTGTCAGCGCGCTATTTCATTCAGTTGTTGCAATCGCGTCACAGTCGTCAAATTGTAGGCGCTCGACGTTCGAAGAAAATGCGGTGGAAATCCAGGCAAGAGGCGCGCGTCGACGCGCAAGTGAGGCGTTGCCTTGGGCCGCGCCGCAGCACTGTGATTCCAGGCCATCGGAGCGACGGGACATGCGCCTATTGATCGTGGAAGACGAACCCGAGATCGCGGCTTTACTCGGCGAACAGCTTCAAGACGCAGGTCTTGAATGCGATCGCGTCGGCTCCATCGGCGAAGCCGTCGACGCTCTGCGCAACTTTCCATACGAGCTCATTCTGCTCGACCGGCGTCTGCCAGACGGCGACGGCCTCGCCTCAATTCCGAGCATTCGATCATTGCGACCGCAAACCCGCATCATCATATTGACGGCGCGCGACGCTCCAACCGACAAGGCCAACGGCCTTGACGCGGGCGCCGACGATTATGTCGCCAAGCCCTATGAGCGCCAGGAGCTGTTGGCGCGCATCAGGGCGCGACTGCGGCAATCGTCCGCCGGCGCTCTCCCGCCCATGGCGGTCGGCGCGCTCATTTTCGATCCTGCATCGGGACAGATGCTGGTCGGGGGCGTTCCATTCATCGTCAATCGCCGCGAATTCGCCTTGCTCGAGGCGCTCGTCCGCCGGGTTAATCAGGTCGCGCCGCGGAACATTCTCATTCAAGAGGTTTATGGACTGGACGAACCGGTCCTGCCTGGCGCACTCGACACGCTCGTCTCGCGGTTGCGCCGGCGGCTCGCCGAGGCAGACGCCAAGGTCGTGATTCATCTTGTTCGCGGACGCGGCTATCTGCTGTCAGAGACGGCGTCGTGATCAGGCCCACCTCACTCTCCCTGCGCCTGTCGATCTTCCTGCTCGCCGGTCAGCTTCTGTGCTTTGCGGGCATGTTGATCGGCCATCATCTGCCCGACCTTATCGGAGACGAGCAGCATTCTCGCTCGGCCTGGAATTTACTGGCCGAAGTTCGTGCGCGAACGCTTGTGGTTCGATCGCTCGCAATAGGACCGGACGGTTCCGTCGCCATTGCGCCGACAGACGAACTCCAGGCGCTCGTCGCGAAACATCCGACGCTGCAATTCGCCGCCTTCGCGCCGGAGACGGGCGCGGCGCTGACCGGGTCGTCGCCGGCGCTGGCCCAAGCTCTCAGCGGTCACGGCGACATTATGACCCGGGAGATGGCTGTGTTTCGAATAAAAGGCGCTTTGAACAAGGAGCTGATCGGCTCCTATCGTTCCGAGAAAACGCCTTTCGGGCCATTCAGGATCGTGACTTACGGATACACATTCGAATGGTGGGATCTCTTCTATCATCTCTACCGCGACTTAATTGACGTCCTCAGGACGTCATGGGCGACGATCGCCATCGCGGTCGCCATCGGGTGGTTCACCCTGCGGCGCGGGCTTGCCCCCATTGATAGCGCGGTTCTGCAAGCACGCCGGATCGACATGTCGGCGCTCGATCAACGCATATCCTGCGGCGGAATCCCGAGCGAGATCACGCCGCTCATCGAAACCATCAATGGCGCCCTCGCGCGTCTCGACGCCGGCGTCGCGCGTCAACGGCGCTTTCTGGCGAACGCCGCGCATGAGTTGCGTACGCCGTTGACGATCATGAACGCCCGCATCGAGAGCCCCGAAAAGCCCACCTTCAAGCAAGACCTCGCGCGCGACGTTCGGCGGCTGCGCAATATCGTCGAACAGCTGCTCGTCTACGCGCGTTTTGGAGGGGAAAAGGATTCGTCGAATGCGGACGTAGATGTCGTTGGCCTCACACAGGCGATGGTGGACGATCACGCCCTTGTCGCGGTCAGGAACGGGAAGAGCGTCGAGTTTCAATCCGAGCAGGAGTCGATGCCCATACAAGGCGATCGCCGTGCGCTCGAAAGCGTTGTCGGCAATTTGATCGACAATGCCTTGCGGGCGGAGCCGGAAGGCGGAACGGTGATCGTTCGCGTGGGACCTGGAGCCGCGATCGACGTCCTCGATCATGGCGCGGGCGTCGCCGAATCCGATCGTGAGGCCATATTCGAGCCGTTCTGGCGCAAGAGCGACCTAACGCCCGGCGCCGGATTGGGCCTCGCGATTGCGAAGGAAATCATCGAGGCGCATCGGGGATCAATCCGTGTCGAGGAGACGCCCGGCGGCGGCGCGACCTTCAAAATGTCATTCCCGACAAAGAGTTGAGAAGGATGCCCTCTTTACGTGGTGTCTGAAGACATGGGCGACAGTCTGTTCCTAAGAAATGGGCGACAACCGCGGCGGCGCTTTTGCGGATGCGGCCATCGTCGGCTGTATCAACTTAGCGCCGGCGCGCCTCACGCGACGGCCTTCAACGGCTTCGCCCGTTCGATTCGCTTGCGTTCGCGGGGCGCGTGCATCGCCTCCCAAAGATCGCTGCGTCGCTGCACGTTCAGCCAGAAGTCGGGACTGTTGCCGAACACGCGGGCGAGAATGAGCGCCGTGGCCGCCGTCACATTCCTGCGGTCATTGCACAGTTCATTGACATGCTTGCGCTGGACGCCCATCGCCTCGGCAAGCGCGGCTTGGGTCAGCCCCATCGGCGCCATGAACTCCTCGACCAGAATCTCCGCCACGGTCGCCGGCTTGCGCTTGGTCATCAACATCGTTCGACTCACTGATAACTGTGGTCGTCCAGATAGACGCCGGATGCTTCACCCTTGGCGCCGTCCCATAGAAAGATAAGTCGCCAACGCTTGTTCGATCAATCCTTCAACAGAGATGCCGTGCGCCGCTGGGTAGGCGATTTCTTGCGTCGGAAACCGTTAATGTTTTCTCGCACCCCAGTTAATTATGCGGTCCCAAATCCGTCTGCCGACCGGCGCTTTCGTTTCCGTCACCTCACTCGTCGAAAATGGCGCATGGCGTCCATCCGGCGCATTGCGCTGCGCGACAACCGTGAATAGAGGGGGGCGAGAAGCCATCTTTTTTGGCGAATGCCGAGTGATGGTCGTGTGAGGAAAACCGAGCTTTTCA
>JAKFXD010000004.1:0-23414 GCA_021731565.1 Methylocystis sp.
GGCGAGAGCTTCCGGGCCTTCACGCCCTTCTGGCGGGCATGTCTCGGCGCGCCGCCGCCCGCCGCCCCTCTGCCGGCTCCGGTAAGCCTGCACGCCGCGCCGCTCCCGCCCGACAGCGACGACCTCGCCGCCTGGCGGTTGCTGCCGCAGAATCCCGACTGGGCGGGCGGCATGCGTCAAGCCTGGCTCGTCGGCGAAACGGCGGCTCGCGCCGAATTGGCGGATTTCGCGCGCCACCATGTCTCCGACTACAAGGCTGAACGCGACTTCATGGGACGTGTTGGCGTCTCGCGGCTCTCGCCGCATTTGCACTTCGGCGAATTGTCGCCGCGCGACGTCTGGCGCGCGATCAACGAGCCCGCCAGCATCGGCGGCGAAGCCTATTTGCGCGAACTCGGCTGGCGGGAGTTCTGCCATCACTTGCTCATCGCCCATTGGGACTTGCCCGAAAGTCCGCTCGATAAAAGCTTCGAGCGCTTTCCCTATCGCGACGACGCGCCGGCGCTCGACGCATGGCGAAACGGCCAGACCGGCTATCCGCTGGTTGACGCGGCGATGCGCGAATTGTGGATCACCGGTTGGATGCACAATCGCGCGCGGATGGTTTCGGCGAGCTTTTTGATCAAGCACCTTCTCATCGACTGGCGGGAGGGCGAGCGCTGGTTCTGGGACACGCTGGTCGACGCCGATCTCGCCAACAACAGCGCCAATTGGCAGTGGGTCGCGGGCTGCGGCGCCGACGCGGCGCCATATTTCCGGATTTTCAATCCCGCACTGCAGGGCGAGAAATTCGATCCGGACGGCGCCTATGTGCGCCGCTACGTGCCCGAGCTGTCGCGCCTCGACGCGCGCTATATCCATCGTCCCTGGGCGGCGCCCGAGGACATGCTGCGCGCGGCCGGCGTGCGGCTCGGCCATACCTATCCCCATCCGATCGTCGATCATGCGCAGGCGCGCGAACGCGCGCTCGCGGCGTTCGAACAGATGCGGAGCCAGGCGGCGCTGCGGGAAGCGTAAGCGCTCGCCAATCGCGCCCCGACCCGGTAAAGCCGGGTCATGGTCGAGCGCGTCCGTCCCTTCGAAGAAATCCGCATCTTGCTGGCGGCGCTGCCTGGGCCCGATCTGGAGGCAAAGGCGGCGGCGCGGGCGCGTGACCGCCTGCTGACAAAACCGCCGGGTGCGCTTGGCCGGCTTGAGGAGATCGTCGAATGGTTGGCCGCCTGGCAGGGCAGGGCGACGCCGTCGATCGAGCGCCCGCTGGTTGCGGTTTTCGCCGCCAATCATGGCGTCGTCGTCCAGGGGGTTTCCGCTTTCCCGGCGAGCGTCACGCAGCAGATGGTGGCGAATTTTCTCGCCGGCGGCGCGGCGATCAATCAAATCTGCGAGGCCCATGGCGTCGGCCTGAAAGTCTATGAACTCGCGCTCGAGCGGCCGACGGCGGATTTTACGCAAGCGCCGGCCATGGACGAGCGCGAGACGGCGGCGACCTTCGCCTATGGCATGGAGGCCGTTGACGGCGGCATCGACCTGCTGGCGCCGGGCGAGATGGGCATCGGCAATACGACGAGCGCAGCGGCGATCTATGCCGCGCTCTATGGCGGGCCGGCTTCGCGCTGGACGGGGCGCGGCACGGGCCTCGACGACGCCGGGCTTTCGCGCAAGAACGCCGCGATCGACGCGGCGCTGGCGCTGCACGGTCCGCATCTCGCCGATCCATTGGAAATTTTGCGCCGGCTTGGCGGGCGGGAAATCGCGGCGATGATGGGCTCCATCGCGGCGGCGCGGCTGAACCGCGTCCCCGTCGTGCTTGACGGCTATGTCGCCTGCGCCGCAGCTGCGTTGCTCCATGCGATCGCGCCCGACGCGATCGCCCATTGCGTCGCCGGCCATGTCTCGGCGGAAGGCGCCCATCGCGAGGTCTTGGCGCGGCTCGGCAAGCGTCCGCTGCTTGATCTCGACATGAGGCTTGGCGAAGGCTCCGGCGCCGCGCTCGCCATCGGTCTCGTCAAAGCGGCGCTGGCGTGCCACCGCGACATGGCGACTTTCGAAAGCGCCGGCGTTTCGGAGAAATCGAAATAATCGGCAATAGTACGGCTCCGCATGCAAGAAACTGTCACATCCGCATGCGCATTGAAGTCAAAAGCCCAATGCCGGACGCCGAACCGGTAAGGAGCGCGGTTTTATGATCTCACTTTCGTTCCCCTATCTGACGCTGATCCTGATCGCGGCGCTGGCAGCGGCGCTTATCTTTCATCTCAGCCGGATCCTGGGCCGGCAGCGATGGGTTCATGCGGCCTACGCCGCCGCGGCCTTAGGGCTAATCTATCTGATGGGCGCCGCCGCCTTCGGCTGGGCGTTCGCCGGCGAAGGCGCGCTGCTATGGGTCTATCTCGCGCTCTTCATCCTGGCGGCTGTGGTGGCCGCGCGTCGGCGTCTGGCGCTCGGCGCAATCGGCCTGCCGTGGCTCTCTGCGCTGGTCCAGCTCGGCGTCGTCGCTTATATGTTCGCGCCGGAGCCGTTTCGCAAACCGCCGGTGACGGCGGCGCTGTTCCTGTATTTCGTCTTCGAGGCGCTCGTCTGGCTGCGCGGGCGGGAGGACGAGCCGGCGACGCAGGGCGACGACGACGATCAGAAACGGCCGCCGCTCTTCCCGCCGCCGCGACGTCGCGGCGTCGCCGAAGTTTCCCTTGCTCTCACGGCTATTGCGATCGCCTATCTGCTCTTTATCGGTCCGCGTCCGGCCGACGTCGGTCCGGGCTCCGCCACGGCGGGGCAGAATGAGCAGCAAGCTGAAGAGGTTGCCGCAACCGGCGAGACCGCTGCGCCCGAGGAGACGCCCGCAACCGGCGAAGTCGTGGCGGGTGCGGAGCCCGCAGCTGAGGATAACGCCGCAAATTCCGGGAGCGCTACGAAGGAAAAACCGGAACCGGCGCCGCAAGTCGCCGCCAGCGAACCCGCGCCGCCGCCCGCGTCCGCGGCGGTGAAAGACCCTGGCGTTTTTGCTGCCCGGGCGGGGGACACGTTCAAATCCATCGCCAAGCGCCTTTATGGAACGGCGGACAAATGGCGCGCGCTCGCCGACGCCAATCCCGAGCTGAAGGCGAAGAAATTCCGCGCTGGCCAGCTCATCAAACTGCCGTCGTCGCCGACCCCGTGACCGATACAGGATAGCGCCGCGCGCGTTAAAGCGCCGCGTCCGAACTGGTTTTCACGCCCGCGTCAAATGCAGAGACCTGCAGCGTCTCCTTCTCGGTCATGACGAAATCGAGCCGCTGGTCGTGCGGCTCGACCGGCACATGATCCGCTTCCTGGCAGGAATAGGCCACCCCGATCGCGATCACCGGCTTTTTGCCGCGAAGCGCCGACAGCGTGGCGTCATAAATCCCGCCCCCATAGCCAAGCCGACAACCGCGCCGGTCGAAGGCGGCGAGCGGCGAAAACACGATGTCGGGATCGTAGGCGGGCCTGTCTTCGGCAGGCTCCGAGAGGCCGAACGGTCCCTTCACGAGGTCGTCGCCGGGCGTGAAGACGCGAAAGACCAGCGGATGGCGGACCCTGTGCATCACCGGCAGAGTCACGCGCCAGCCTTGCGCGGCGAGCCCCTCGATGAGCGGACGGGTATTGAGTTCGCTGCGGATCGGCCAATAGACCGAGACGATCGGCGCGTCGCCCGCGATCCGCGCAACGAGCGCGAGCCCCCGCGCGGCGATCGAGGCGGCCGCCTCATGGGCTTCATGCGGCGTGACGAGATCGCGCCGCGCCAGCGAACGGCGCCGCAGCTCGGCTTTAGGATCGCTCATGCGAGAGCCATAACAGGGAAGGAGAGTGCGGGCCACAAGAGCCGTGGGACATCGATCCCGGGAACCTACAACGTAGGTGGGCGCCATGTGGCCAAGCCCACGAGCGAGGCCAGGGACAGCTCCCATAAGGATCGATAAGGCCCCGGGGAATAATAGTCCTGCACGCACCCCGCAGCGCCGCTCGGTGAATGTAGCGTTCCGAGGGGCGCTGCGCCAGTAGTCGTTTCGTCTATGTGAGCGCGAGTTCCAGCGGCGCCGACTTTGCCCGTTCGGTTCGCTCCGCCGAGACTCGCTCGATGCGCGTCAGCGTGAACAGGCCGAAGGGCGCGAGCGGGCGGCGCTCGACGAGCTTCATCTGCGGATTCCGGTCGATCCAATCGCCGATGATCGACCAGGGGAATTGCGGGCGCCAGCCGAGCTTGGGCGCCATATGCCGGTCGAGCCAGGCTTCGAACAACGCAACTGCGTCGTCCTTTCCGCTCACATGATTGACGAGCACGATTTCGCCGCCCGGCCGCAGCACGCGGGCGAGTTCGTCGAGCATCGCCGCAGGCTCCGGAACCACTGTCAGCACATATGGCGCGACGACGCAGGCGAAACTCGCGTCGGCGAAGGCCATCTGGGTCGCGTCCATCTTGACGAGGCCGGCGACATGAGAGAGCCGCTCGCGGCGCACGCGCTGCGCGGCGCGGCGCAGCATCGGCTCCGACAGATCGACGCCGACGACTTGCGCATGCCGAGAGAACAGCGGCAGTTCGAGCCCCGTGCCGACGCCGACGTCAAGAATGGGTCCGCGCGCTCCTGACGCCGCCGCCGCCGCGGCGCGGCGTCCCGGCTTTAGGAGAACGTCGAAGGTCAAATCGTAAATCGGCGCCCAGCGCGCATAGGCCGCCTCGACATTGCCGTTGTCCAGCGTTTCGACGTCGCGGTAATAGTTTCTTGCTTCGCTCATCAAGGCGCCCTTCGCCGTTCCGCGGCGCGCAGCGTCGGCGCCTTCAATCCCATTGTCATCGCGGCAGGCTCGACTGCGGCGATATATCCGCCGCCGAGCACCCGCGCTTCGTTATCGTCCGCGTCGTAGAAGACGCAGGCCTGTCCCGGCGACACGCCGAATTCGCTCAACGCGAACACCACCGACGCGCCGCCGTCGTCGCCGGCGATCAGCCGCGCCGGGGCCGGCGGCCGGGTCGAGCGCACGCGCGCCATAATGTCCACGCCCTCGGACGGCAGGGACGAAAGCGTCCCTTCGCCGATCCAATTCACGTCGCGCAATTTCGCCGCGCGCGTCTCCAACGCCTCGCGCGGGCCGACGACCACCTGAGCTTGCGCCGCGTCGAGACGCAGCACGTAAAGCGGCTCGGCGTCGCGACCGGCGATCTTCGCGCCCAGGCCGAGGCCGCGGCGCTGTCCGATGGTGTAATGGATGACGCCGGCATGGCGCCCGAGCACGCGGCCGTCGAGGTGAACGATCTCGCCCGGCACGACCGACGCCGGCGCGAGCTTTTCGACCACGTCGGCATAGCGCCCGGTCGGCACGAAGCAGATGTCCTGGCTGTCCGGCTTGTCGGCGACTTCGAGCCCGATGCGACGCGCCATCTCGCGCACTTCGGCCTTGGTATAGTCGCCGAGCGGAAAGCGCAGCATGCGCAATTGTTCGCGCGTCGTCGCGAACAGGAAATAGCTCTGGTCGCGCGAAGCGTCCTTGGCGCGATAAAGCGCGCGGCCGCCGCATCCGTCGTCGCGAATGGAAATGTAATGGCCGGTCGCCAGCGCATGCGCGCCAAGGTCCCTGGCCGTCTCCATCAGATCGGCGAATTTGATGAACTGATTGCAGGCGACGCAGGGCACCGGAGTCTCGCCCTTGGCGTAGCTCGCGGCAAATTCGTCGATCACCTTCTCGCGAAATCTGCTCTCGTAATCGAGGACGAAATGCGGAATGCCAAGCCGCGCGGCGACGCTGCGGGCGTCGTGGATGTCGCGGCCGGCGCAGCAGGCGCCGCGTCGATGCGTGGCTTCGCCGTGATCGTAGAGCTGCATCGTCACGCCGACGACGTCATAGCCCTGCTCCTTCAGCAGGGCCGCGACGACGCTCGAATCGACGCCGCCCGACATGGCGACGACGACTCGCGTCTCGCGCGGCGAGGTCGGCTGCGACGCATGATGCGATACGCTATTCGTCATTAACGGAAGCGACGCCTGTCTACTAAGCCGTTGGGCGAGATGGGTGAAGGCGCAATCGAAACGCCCGGCCCGCCGCGCATCGGTGAGGCCGCCATCATCATTTAGAGCATTACCCGTGCGAGAGGCAATCCTGTCGCAGTTTTATGACGCACATTCCGCCATCGTCGCGTCATATTGTTAGTGGCCGCCATCGCTGCTATGACGCCGCGGCGTTTAAGGCGCGGGGGCGGACTGAATGGCGGCGATGAAACTCCTGGCTGGCAATTCCAACCGGCCGCTGGCGGAGGCGATCGCCGCCCATCTGGGGGTTCCGCTGTGTCGCGCCCAGGTTCGCCGCTTCGCCGACCAGGAAATCTGGGTCGAAATCCTGGAGAATGTGCGCGGGCAGGACACATTCGTGATTCAGTCCACCTCCGCGCCGGCCAACGATCATCTCATGGAGCTGCTGATCATGGTCGACGCGCTGCGGCGCGCCTCGGCGCGGCGCATCACGGCGGTCATCCCCTATTTCGGCTACGCCCGTCAGGATCGCAAACAGGGGCCGCGCACGCCGATCTCGGCCAAGCTTGTCAGCAATCTGATCACGCGGGCAGGGGCGGATCGGGTTCTCACCGTCGATCTTCACGCCGGCCAGGTTCAGGGCTTCTTCGATATTCCGACCGACAATCTCTTCGCCGCGCCGGTCATCGTGGCGGACATCAAGTCGCACCTCGATCTCAAGAACGTCATGGTCGTGTCGCCGGACGTCGGCGGCGTCGTGCGCGCCCGGGCGCTGGCCAAGCGCATCGACGCGCCGCTGGCGATCGTCGACAAGCGGCGCGAACGCGCCGGCGAATCCGAGGTCATGAACATCATCGGCGACGTCGATGGCCGCAATTGCCTCCTCATCGACGACATCGTCGATTCGGGCGGCACGCTGTGCAACGCCGCCGAGGCCTTGCTCGCGGCGGGCGCCGGCTCGGTTTACGCCTACATCACCCATGGCGTGCTGTCGGGCGCGGCGGCCGAGCGCATCGCGAAGTCGAAGCTGAAGGAACTTGTCGTCACCGACACGATCCGCGCGACCGCCGCGGTCGAAGCCGCGCCGAATATCCGCGTGATTCCGATCGGCCATCTGATCGGCGAGGCGATCGCCCGAACCGCGCGCGAGGAGAGCGTGTCGAGCCTGTTCGATTGAGTATTGCCAAGAAATCCTGCAGCGCCCCGCCGAGGCCAGTCCAAGTCAATTGGCCGTGGAACGGAAACTCGCCCGCAGCACGGTGACGCAGGCGCCGGCGAAACCGAAGCTGGTCAGGACGATGCTGGAGATGAGATAGCTTCTGAACAGGGCCGGACCAAACCCTTCGGCAGGCGGGCCGTCGAGGATGGGAAACGCCGCCTGCAAGACGAAAAGGCTCGAATTGGTGAATGCGCCAACGACCATCGCCCAGCGCACAGGCCAGGCCAAGGGAATGCGCGTTCCGTAGAAGCCGAGCAGCAGGGCGCTCATCAGAAGAAAGTCGATATGGGCCTGCAGGACGCGTGAAAATTTTCCTGGAAAGACCGCGTTCATCAGCGGCGCTTCCATCTTGAGCGCCACTAGACACCAGGCCAGAACGAGCGCAACGAGCACCCACAGGGCGGCGCCCCTAAGCAAAATAATGTTGGTTTCTTGGACGGATCGCGCGTTTTTGCTCATTTTGACATTCCTGCCGATTTCGGCGGCTCGCCGCAGGGCGGAGATGCAGCATTCGTAGAATCAATGCTTGACCGAGGCGGCTGAAAAATTTGTCTGAAACGGATCTGCCGGGCGCGAGGAGGGGAGTCGATGACGAAAGCGCAATTCCTTTCGACCGAAGGTGTGCCGCCTGCCCGGCGCCGTGAATGGCTTTGCGAGGTGATCGGGCGCGAATACGCCTGCGCAGAGGCTCACGCCCTGCCGACGCACCCGCTGTTCAATGAAATGACGATTTATGGCGAAAAGGACGTGCGCCTCTCCTCGATCCGCTCAAACGCCATCCTCATCGAAAGACCGAAGCGACCCTCGCTGTCGGACAGTCATGACGCCTATCTCTACGTTGTGCTGCTTTCGGGCGAATATTTTCTCGAGCAAGGTGAGCGCCAGGTTTCGTTACGTCCCGGAGACATGACGATCTACGACGCCACCCTTCCGCACAAAATCTATTGTCCAGGCGCATTCTCAAAGCTGATCGTCTCTTTGCCGCGCGTCGCCATGCGCATGCGTATGCCTGACATCGATCGTTGCTTGGCGACATTGATCGGCGGCGCTCGGGGAACTGGGGCGTTCGCCGCCGCGCATATCCGCGCCGTCGCCGCGCATGCCGGGGAACTCTCAGATGAATGCTTCGCCTTAGCGGGGGACCACTGCGCCGATCTCATCGCTCTTTCCGCTGCTGATCACCCGCAATATTCAGTGTCCATCCGCGGTCGCGACGCCACGCTGCGACGGGTGAAGCGCTTTATCGAAAGCCGCCTAAGCGATCCTCGGCTCGATCCGAACCTGACCGCCCGGGCGATAGGGCTTTCAATCCGTTATCTCAATGCGCTCTTTGAAGCTGAGGGCACGTCTCTCATGCGCTATGTCTGGACTAGGCGCCTCGAACATTGCCGTGCCGATCTGAGCGCAAAAGCGGCGGTCCCAATCAGCGAGATCGCCTTTCGCTGGGGGTTCAGTGATCTATCCCATTTCAGCCGGGCTTTTCGACGGCGGTTTGGCCACTCGGCGCGCGAGATGCGGACGCAAGGCTGACGGAACGCGTCATCTCGGTGGCGGCGCGGACTCAGCGGCCTTGCCCGGGCCCGGCGCCAAATGCGACAAGATGGCGTGCCTGCGAATGCCTTTCCCATGCTCGAACCCGTCCCGCCGCGCTTCAATCTCGCCCGCTACTGCCTTGCCGAAAACGCCCGGCTGCGGCCGGACGCGACGGCGCTGACCATTGTCGGCGACGGCGGCGCCCAGCGCTGGAGCCATGGCGAGCTCGATCTGAAGGTGAGGCGGCTCGCGGCCGGCTTGCGCGATCTCGGCCTGCCGCAGGGCGCGCGCGTGATGATCCGCATGGGCAATGAGCCCAATGCGGCGCTTGCCTATTTCGCCTCGATCGCCGCCGGCTATGTGGCGCTGCTCGCCTCCTCTCAGCTCACCTTTGAGGAGGCCGAGTTCATGGCCCGCGACTGCGGCGCCGCCGTCCTGGCGCTCGGCGCGGGCTTCGAGAATGAGCCGCATGAGGGCGACGCCCGCATCCTGCGCGGCGCCGATCTGGCGCGGCTCGCCGAGGCCGCGCCGCTCCCGGATTATGTCGACACCGCCGCCGACGATCCCGCCTATCTGGTCTACACCTCGGGCACGACGAGCCGGCCGAAGGGCGTGTTGCACGCCCATCGCGCCGCCTGGGGGCGCCGGCCGATGCGCGCGCACTGGACGGGGCTCGGTCCCGGCGACGTGATGCTCCACGCCGGCGCGATCAACTGGACCTACACGCTCGGCGTCGGCGTCGTCGATCCGCTGTCGGCCGGGGCGAGCGCCGTGCTCTACAATGGACGCCCGGACCCTGCCGCCTGGCCCCGGCTCATCGAAGTCCATCGCGCGACGATTTTCGCCGCCGTGCCGGGCGTTTTTCGCCAAATCCTCAAATATGGCGCGCCGGAGACCGCCAATCTGTCGAGCCTGCGGCATGCGCTCTCGGCCGGCGCGGCGCTGCCGTCGAGCCTGCTCGAAGACTGGCGCGCCCGCACCGGCAAAGAGATATACGAAGCCTTCGGCATGAGCGAAATTTCGACTTTCGTCTCGAGCGGACCGACCACGCCGGTGCGCCCGGATTCGCCCGGCAGGCCGCAGCCGGGCAGGGCGGTCGCGGCGCTGCCGCAGGACGACGGCGAGACGCCGCTCGCGCCGGGCGAAACCGGACTGCTGGCGGTGCGCCGCGACGATCCGGGCATGATGCTCGGCTACTGGAACCGACCGGAGGAGGAGCGCGAGGCGTTCCGCGGCGAGTGGTTCGTCTCCAGCGATCTCGTCGAGTTCGATACGGAGGGCTATATGTGGCGCCACGGCCGGGTCGACGAAATCATGAACGCCGGCGGCTATCGTGTTTCGCCCGCGGAAGTCGAAAAACGCCTGCTCGAGATTGATGGCGTGGTCGAAGCGGCCGCCGCCGAGCGGCCGGGACGCGACGCGACCGCGACGATCATCAAGGCCTATGTGGTGACGCGCGACGGCGCGCCGCAGGACGACGCCGCGATCCTCGACTATTGCCGCGCGCATCTGGCGGCCTACAAATGCCCGCGCGCGGTCGTTTTTCTCGACGCGCTGCCGCGCAACGCCAATGGCAAGCTCAATCGCGCCGCCCTGCCGTAAAAAGTAGAGGCCCGATCGGACGCCGGGGCGTGCGGCGAATGATCGGGCCTCAGGTCCGCTCACAGGGAGGAGCGCGGACGTCGGAAAGTCAGGGCGCGGAGACTCTCGGGGGCTCGGCCCGTCCCGCCTGTCCAGCGAGTCGGCCGCGCGCCCGCTTCTTGAGCTTTGTTACGGGCGCCTTGCCGTTGATCGCCGCTTTCATATTGGGCGACGCCTTGAAGGTGATGACGCGGCGCGCTTCGATCGGAACCGGCGCGCCCGTGCGCGGATTGCGACCCGCGCGCTCGCGCTTGATGCGCACCAGGAAAGAGCCGAAGTCGTGCAGCTTGAGCGACTCGCCGGAGGCGAGCGTCGCCGCCATTTCCTCGATCACCAGGTCGGTCAGCCGCTTCGCTTCCCTGCAGGACATGCCCTCGATCCGGCGATGGATCGCGAGCGCGATGTCCTGGCGCGTGAGCGTGCCGTGCGAACCCTCGTCGAGCGACGGAGCCTCATGTTCGACATCCTCGTCACTGACCTCGGTGAAGGATACGGGCATCTTTTTTGGATTGGCGATTGACATCAGCGCTCTAATCCTCAGTCTTGGGCCCAAGCGCAGCCTTGGCCTAACGCTTGCCAGCCGGGGGATCGCGTCGAACTTGCATCAGAACCTGATTGTTCAGGAGCGCCGGCAGGTCGCCTTGCCAGTGACTTCCGTCGCGATGCGCCGCTTTTGCATCGATGACAGCCGCCGCACGTTCCAGTTTGACGCAACTTGGCGCAATATCTCACTATTCTGCAGATTGCGTGCTAGCGCGAAACCTGATGCCGCGCCTGCGCCGAAGGCCGGGTGCGCCGCGATTTTTTCACCAGACGCGCCGCCACGCCGCTGCGACGGCGCGGGAAATCTGTGCTGTTTTGAAACGAGTTGGCAAAAAGTGGATCGTTTTGAAGAGGGCGGCGCTTGTTTCGGACAGTCCAGTTTAAGCGGGCTGCGCACGACGTGGGACCGCCGCGCCGCGAATCTGACTGACCGATGAATGGCGCTGCCATGTCCGGTTCAGACAAGCTGCGTCATGTTGGGCAAATGAGGCGCCAAGACAGGCGGCCCCTCAGTGGACCGGAGCAGAAATGTCGCAGCGTCCAATCTTCCTAGCGTTGATCCTGACGCTCGCCGCGTCGCCGGCGGCCGCATGGGACGATCGAGGGCGCGAGAGTCTCGCACCCAGCCGAAGCGAAAGCTTCGGCCATGGTTATGATCCTTTCGACGACGGTTCCGAAGCCTGGTTCGCGCCCAATGTCGGCTCCTGGGCCGATCACGCCGATGCCTATTACGGATACGGCGAATGCCATTTCCAGAGAGAGCCCTTGTTCGATCAGCGGGGCGAGGTCGTCGACGATCGCCGGGTTAGAGTCTGCGATTAGTCGACGATCGCGCCACGCTATCCGTCGCCGTCACCCCGCCCCTCTCGAACGGCGACGGGCGTAGAGCCTCCCGGAGCAATCCGGGAGGCTTCTTTATGAGCGCCGCTATAGCGGCCTGAGGCCGAGCGCCTTGCCTTCCTTGGCGTCGCGCCGCCAGACGCCGGAGGCGTCCTTGTCGAAATGGGCGCTGTGCCCCTTGCGGGCGGTCAGCACGAGACGCCCGTGATCGAGTCCCCAGCCGACCGGGTCAAAAATCACCACGCCATTGTCGCGGCAGGCGGGGGCGAGCTGCGCCTTCAGTCCGGCGCGGCCGCGGACTCGGGCGTCGAGCGTCAGCATGCAGCCGGTATCCTTGTCGCCCTCGCGGAGAATCGAATAGCGGCCGGCGGCGTCCGACGGTCCTGCTGCATGTGCGAGCGGCGCCGAGAGGCCAGCGGCCATCAGGCAGTACCCCAGCACATGGGTCCGTCGCCAAAAAAATATCGCCATTTGCGCCATCGTCCCCGCCCTCGTGAAATTCGTCTCAGTCTGCCTTTTAAACGGCCGACGGCCAAGCCGCTTTCGCACCCACCCGCGTCAAAGTGCGGCAGCCGCATGTTTTGCGCGCCGAGCAGCGCCGCGATATCACTTTTAGCCGCGCCGCGATGCGGCGAGGGAGAACAGGGATGGACGCAGCGTCGCTGGCTTTGGCGGAACGGTCCGCGCCGCGTTACACGAGCTATCCCACCGCGCCGCATTTTTCCAAGTCGATCGGCGACGCCGAGATGCGCTCCTGGCTGGGGCGCCTCGATCCCAACGCGTCGCTCTCGCTCTATCTGCACGTGCCATATTGCGCGGCGATCTGCGCCTATTGCGGCTGTCACACAAAGGCCGCGCGTCAGGACGCGCCGCTCGACTCCTACGCGCGGACGCTCAAGAGCGAAATCGCGCTGACCGCGCGGGAGACGCGCGCGCGGCGCGTCACGAGCATTCATTGGGGCGGCGGCACCCCCGGCATTCTCGGTCCATCGCGCTTTGCAGCGATCGTTTCGGTTCTGCGCGATCATTTCGAACTCGCCGACGCGACCGAACACGCGATCGAGCTCGATCCGCGCCTGCTCGACGCCGATCTCGTCGAAGCGCTGACCGCGGCCGGCGTCACGCGCGCTTCGCTCGGCGCGCAGGATTTCAACGCCCATGTGCAGGAGGCGGCCGGCCGCATCCAGCCCTTCGAGACTGTGGCGCGCGCCGTGGAATTGCTGCGCGGCGCCGGGATCGCGGCGATCAATCTCGATGTCATGTACGGCCTGCCGAAACAGAGCGTCCAAGACGTTGAGCGCACCGCCTCGCTCGCCGCGTCGCTCATGCCGCAGAGGCTTGCGGTCTTCGGCTACGCCCACGTGCCCTGGTTCAAGTCGAACCAGAAGCTGATCGACGCCGCCTTGCTTCCCGGCGTCGGCGAGCGTCTGGCGCAGGCCGCCGCCGTGCGCGTCGTTCTTGAGGATAAAGGATATGAGGCAATCGGGCTCGATCATTTCGCGCGCCCCGACGATCCGCTGGCGATCGCCGCGCGCGACAAGCGCATGCGCCGCAATTTCCAGGGCTATACGATAGACGCCGCCGACGCGCTGCTGCCGTTCGGCGTTTCATCGATCGGGCGCCTTCCGCAAGGCTATGTCGGCGCCGCCACCGATCTTGCGGGCTGGCGGCGCGCGATCGAAGCGGGGCGTTTCGCGACGAACCGCGGCGTCGCCTTCACGCGCGAGGATATCGCCCGCGCCGATCTCATCGAACGGCTCATGTGCGATTTCGAGGTCGACTACGGCGCAGCGGCGATGCGCCACGGCTATGCAAGCGACGCTTTCGACGCCGCGCAAGCGTCGCTCGACGCGCTGGCGAAGGATGGCGTCGTAATGACGCAGGGCCGGCGCGTCGTCGTGACGCAACGCGGACAGCCCTTCGTTCGCCTTGTCGCCGCCGCCTTTGACGCCTACCTGCAGACTTCGCAGGCCCGCCATTCGTCGGCGGTGTAAAGCGCTTCGGCAAGGAGACGCTCATGACGCCGCTTACGCTTTTTCTCGCAAAGTTGATTGGCGCCTACGCATTGATCATGTCCGCCTGGATGCTGGTGCGCAAGGACGTGGCGCTGCAGATGATCGAGAGCATTTCGCGCGAGCCTGTCGCCATCGCCTTCATCGGCATGATCCGGCTGGCGATCGGACTCGCCCTCGTCATCGGCCATGATATTTGGAGCGACGCCGCCGCGGCGCTGGTCTCGCTCGTCGGCTGGCTCACGCTGATCAGCGGCGTGCTGACCCTGTTTCTGCCGCCGCAGACCGTGCGCGAAGCATTCGCGAAGATGGGGTATGAGCGGCGCTATCCGATCTTCGCGCTCGTTTCCTTTGCGCTGGGCGGCGCGCTGCTGATCGCGGGCTTCAGCGCCTGAGGAGTCGAGATTGGCGCTTGTCCGCCGCCGGCGTCTCCGCCATCGTGACGGCCTGATTCGAATTTGAAGCCATGCCCGTCTGGACGCCCGAACAGGACCAAGCGCTGATCGCGGTCGCGCGCTGGCTTGAAACGCCGGGCGCGCCGCAGGTGTTTCGTCTGTTCGGATTCGCCGGCACCGGCAAATCGACGCTCGCCCGCCATCTCGCCGAACATGTCGCCGGCGACGTCGCCTTTGCGGCCTTCACCGGCAAGGCGGCGCTCGTCATGCGCTCGAAGGGCTGCAAGGACGCGCGCACGATCCACAGTCTCATCTATCGCGCGACCGACAGCGAAACCGAGGAGCCTTCCTTCGTCCTCAACGACGACAGCGACGCCGCGCATGCGAAACTCATCGTCATCGACGAATGCTCGATGGTCGACGAGGAGCTCGGCCGCGATCTCCTCTCCTTCGGCAAGAAGGTGCTCGTGCTCGGCGATCCGGCGCAATTGCCGCCGGTCAAGGGCGGAGGCTTCTTTACTGAAGCCGAGCCCGACGTGATGTTGAGGGAGGTGCATCGGCAGGCGGCGGACAATCCGATCATTCGGCTTTCGATGGCGATCCGGGCGGGCGAGGGCGTCGAGCAGGGCGATTATGGCGAGACGCGAATCGTTCGCCGCGATTCCCTCGATCCCTCGCTCGTCACCGGCGCCGATCAGGTGCTCGTCGGATTGAACAAGACCCGCCGCGCCTATAACGCGCGCCTGCGCCAGTTGCGGGGATTTACCGGCGATCTGCCGCAGTCGGGCGACAAGCTCGTCTGCTTGCGCAACAATCGCAAGAAAGGGCTTTTGAACGGCGCGCTGTTTACGGTGAAGAGCGCCGGCGCCGTGCGCCGCGGCAAGGTGAGCATGCTGGTGACGCCGGAGGACGGCGATGGCGTCAAATTTCAGCGCGTCGGCGTCATTCCGCAAATGTTCGGCGCCGAGAGCGATATCCCCTATGCGCTACGCAAGAATTCGGACGAGTTCGATTTCGGCTACGCGCTCACCGTCCACAAGGCCCAAGGTTCGCAATGGGACGACGTGACGCTGTTCGACGAGTCCTTCGCCTTCCGCGAACATCGGTCGCGCTGGCTATACACCGGCGTGACGCGGGCCGCGAAAAGGCTGACGCTGGTGATATAGTTCTGTAGAGCGCCCAAACGACGTGAAGCTTGCGACTCATTTGCCCCAGGCGTCGATGGCGTCGGCGAAGACGCGCTCGCCCGACGGGCCTTTCTCCATATTGATGGTCGCCGCGCGGCCGTCGGAAAGCTGCATCGGCAGATCCAGCGCGGTGAGCGATCTGAGCAGAAGAATATTGCGCGACTCATGATCGCCGCGCATCAGACCGATGAGGAAATTATTCTCGGTGATCGGCACGGGAATGCCGACGACTTTTTCGCCCGACTGGGCGTCGGAGCGTCGCATCTGAATCGGGCCGATCGCCTTGACGCCGCCGATCGGACTGCCCGGCGCGACCGAAAAAGACACGTTGATCGTATGCGACGCGGAGAGCGTCGCGTCGGTATTCTTGCGAAACAGCAGCGACATTTTCAGCTTGGCGTCGGGAATGTCGATGTCGCCGCGTATCGCCGATCCGACAGGCTCGCCGGGTCCTCCGACATTCTCGAGGCGCCAGACCACCGAGCCATTGTAGATTCTGTCGACCTTGGTTGGTTCGGCGAGCGAGCCGACCCACATTTCCGCCTTTTGCGCCACCGGCACGGCCGGACCGCGCTGCGCGGTCGGCTTGGCCGCCGTTCCTTGGCCGCCGACGCGATCGTTGATCTTTCCGCTGTCAGTCGCGCTGGCCGCCGACTGCTCCGGTTTGAGCTTGGCGAGATCTTCAGGCTGCTCGCGAAGCTGCCAGGCGAGCGTTCCGACGATCGCCACGAGCGCAACGACGACGCCGGCGATGGACAAAGTCATACGCAGCGAACGCTTCGGCCTCGGCGCGGGCGGCGGCGGCGCGGGCGGCCGCTGGAGCTCGCGCGGCGGGACTCCGCCTCTGCCGGCGATGGACGGATTGGGCGTCTCGCGCCAATTCGAATCTCCGTTCTCGGCCAGCGCGCGCCCGGCCGGCTTTGCGCTCGCGATCGAACGCGGCGCGGACGCTTCGGCGCCAGGCCGCGGCGCCTGCGCCTGCTTCGCGGCGCTGTCGGTTTCGACTCGCTCGATCGCTTCTTCGAGCGCGCGGCCTTCGGCGGAGATGTCGTCTTCGGCGACCGGCGGCTGGATGCCGCGCAACTGGTTGAACAGGGCCTTGCGGGCGCGTTCGTACACCGCCTGGCGCGTGTCCGGCGTGGACTGCGGCAGAGCGGCCACCGCCCTCGCGATCAGAGAATGGTAGTCTGCCATGTCAGCTTATGAGCATTTCCGGCATTGTGCGTCAATCCTAGCGCCGTCAGAGTCCAGGAAAATCGGGGGATTCTGGGGCGCCGCGCCACGCAGTTTCGGCCTGAAGCGACGAACCCGGAGAAACTTTCGCGCCGCGCAAGCCTCACATTGTCCTGATTGCAAGCGTCTTGCGCGTCGAAGCGGGCTCAGCGTTGTGGAAAAGGCGGATCGAAACGCGCCGGGTCGCGAGCGGATGGCGCGGCGATCAGCCAGTAGATCGCTCCCGACGCCGCGCCGGTGAGAAAAAACAGCAGAGCGATGCGCAGTTCGAGCGGGCTCGCGTCATGAGCGCGGTTCAATCCCTTCGCGGCGCGGATGATCCAGGGCGAGGCGCCGGCTAACGTCGCGCTGACGCCCGAATACCAGAGGAGCGAGCGTGCGCCGGCGATCTCGCCGATCAGAGCCGCGACCGCGAGCGGCGCGACGCAGGTGGCGACGACGATCGCCCAAAGGATGGCTGCGAAAGTCGCCAGAGGATCGTTCACGCCGCCCGCGCGCATATCTTCATCGATGAAGGCGAAGAGGCCGGACAGCGCCGCCTCGACTCCCGCTTCGCGCGTCGCCGGATCGAGCAGCGACGCGACGAGCAGAAAAATTGCGCTCGCGCCGACGGCGAGAAGGAAGCCGAAAGCCATGACGAAGATTCGGCGGATTATCACAGCCCTCTCTCGGACGTGCGCCAAACTATGGTTCGAGCACCGAATCCCAATAGAGGTAATCCATCCAGCTTTCGTGCAGGTAATTGGGAGGAAACCGTCGGCCGTTGCGATGCAGATCGGCGATCGAAGGCTGGTAGGGCGACTGCGCCGGCGACATATGCGCCTCATGCGGCAGGCGGTCGCCCTTGCGCAAATTGCACGGCGAACACGCCGCGACGACGTTCTCCCACGTCGTCGCGCCTCCTTTCGATCGCGGAATGACGTGGTCGAACGTCAGTTCCTCATGTTCGCCGCAATATTGACAGGTGAAGCGATCGCGCAGGAACACATTGAATCGGGTAAACGCCGGCTGCCGGGTCGGCCGCACATATTCCTTGAGCGACACGACCGAGGGCAGACGCATTTCGAAGCTCGGGCTTTTGACCGTCCGGTCGTATTCCGAGACGATGTTGACGCGATCGAGAAACACCGCCTTGATGGCGTCCTGCCAACCCCATAGCGAGAGCGGATAATAGCTCAGCGGCCGGTAGTCGGCGTTGAGCACCAGCGCGGGACATGCCTGCGGCGACACGGTCTGTTGACGAAAGTAAGCGGTCACCCTGGCTGCCTCTCGATTTGGGAGGGCCTGATGGACCGCGCCAAGGTCCAGCCCCTTGCGACGGCGCATATTTTACAGGCACGACGACAGGCTTGTGAAGGCGCCGCGAAAGACCAAGGGGCAAGGGGCGTGGCCAGATGGTCACAAATAATTAGTCAGTGTAAAATTGAATCAATCAGATAATAAATATCACAAATTATGAATAGATAAGTTTAATGCGTTACGCGGTTTTCACTCGACTGCGGACGTCTAGGTATCGGACGCGTACGCTTTCCCGCTGACGCAGCAACGCCGTCAGGTCAGAAGCTTTGCGCCGGCCAAAAAAACCGCGATGTCTCACGAGATAGGAACCTGGACGCCTGACTGTCCGGCCGCTCTTTCGCGCGCGCACTCACGAAACGATCGAATCGCTCCAAAAGGACCGGCGCCTCACTTGCCGGCCGACGCGAAGCCGGCCTCATTCCAGCAGGGCGCGCCGCGCCAAATTGGCCTGCGCGGCGCCGGTCACGTCGCCGCGCGCGGTTCGGACGATCTCCAGGTTGCGCCATAATTCAGGGCTGTCGCTCAAACGCGGCGTGATGTTTTCAAGCAGGGTCGCCGCATCGCTCCATCGCTCCAATCCGATCAGCAGCGAGGCCAGGAAGGAGGCGAAGGCGGCGTTGTCGGAGTCTTTTCCAAGCGACCATGTCGCGTAATTTACCGCGGCTTGGGGATTGCCGTTATAGGCCTCGCAATAGGCGGCGATCCACAATTGGGACGCCGTCGGCGCCTTGTCCGCCACCGCGAGCCGGGCCATCTCGACCGCGCGCTCAAACGCGTGGTTGCTGACCAGTATTTGCGCGGCGATACGCGCGTGATGCGAATCGAAACCCGCCTCATTCTCGATTCCGGCGATCGCCTCGGCTGCGGATGCGATTTTCATCTGCCGCAGGTCCAGCAGGGCGCTCGCGATCCGGCGCCCGGCGGGCGACACGTAGTCTCCTTCGAATTCGTCATAAAACGTCCAGGGCTCGTGATCTTGCGGCGGTAGGAAAAGACGGTGATCGGCCATTTCCGTGATGACGATGTCAGGTCGCCACGAGTCGACGGCGTCAAGAAAGACGCGGCTGGTGATCCCGACGAATAGGGAACGGCCGAAGGTTCGATTCCAAAAAGCGGCCTGAGCCGTCATATATGAGTCGTGGAAGAACAGGGCGGACGTCGAACAAGCGCCCGAGGAAAATTCCAGCAGCCGGTTGCGCGCGGCGACGATCTTTTTTTTGACCGGATTTGCGGCGCGCCGATCGGCGATATGCGACTGCGGAAAATATTCCGCCGGGCCTTCCGGGACCATGAATACGGAAAGATCGCCGTAACCGCGCGTCAATGTAAAGGTTACGTCACTTGCTTCGAGCGGGGCCAGCGAAACCAGCGACCGGATTTGGCGGCAGGCGTCGAGATAGGCGAGAAAGGCCCCATAGTGCGACCAATGCGAATCCGTCTTGCGATAAACATCCCATTCGCAGGCGACATTCTGCAACGCTGAAAGCGAATCGATGAACGTCACATTGTCGAGCGCTCCGAGCTTCATGAGGGCGGGGACGGGAGATCGCAGATGGCCGCGAAGGTCATCCGGCAAAGCGCTCTCACATACAATATGCGCGCTTGGCGCGAAGTTCACGACGTAGGGAATGCCTCGCCGTTTCAGTTCCCGGCCACGCCGCTCGAAGGTTTTCCACCAGTGGAACAAGCGTGCGTTCGAGGTCTGCTTGCCGAAAAGCTCGACGAGATCCAGGGCGCCGGCCCGACCAATATATAATTGGCCGTTCCTCCCTTCGAATGGCGTGAAGGCGTCGACATCGTCCAACATGCGCGCTGTGTTTCGCTCGCTCTCGACAACCAGCAGCGACGCGCCAAGCCTGAGTCCAACCGCTCGGGTCGTGGCGCGATCGCAAAAAGCCTGGAAAATAAACCTGTTCCCTAGGAGCGAGGGCGCATCACGGCGATATCCAGATTGCCGAGCAGATCTGGGATGATCTCCACGATTTCGAACTTCCGACTCCAATTTTCGCGCGTGTAGTCGTGCGACTGCATCGTTTGCCTGTAATAGGTCGCGTCACTGATCTTTCCGTCGAGCGCCGGGTCGAGGAGTTGGTCGTTGAAGCCCGTTTCGATCCATTCCCGCCACCATGAGGGGTCCCGGAAAACCGAAGCAAACGCGACTCCGCCAGGCCCGCCGAACGAGATCAGCGCCAGTCCGGTTGGCTTGAGCATGCGCGTGATCTCGTTGAGCCATTCTTCCTGGGCCTTCGCCGTCAGATGAGTCATCACGGAAATTCCGAAGATTGCGTCGAGGCTGGCGCTTTCGATCGAGCAAGGCGGCCAGAGCGGCAAGGTGACGAAGGTTCCGCCTTTAAGGTGTTCGCGACACCAGAGGGTATTTTCGGGGTCGATGTCCGAACCTAAAATTGTCGCTTCCGGCCAGTTGTCGATGAAATGGCGCGTCACGCGTCCATGTCCGCAACCCCAGTCCATGACGCACACGCCCGGCCCACGCCGCACGCCATATTTGTTCAACAGCGCTTCAATTGTTCGGAAGGCGTTGTAGCCGGTGACAGTCACAGTAAAATCGTTCGACCACGTTTGAACCCGCGTAAGTTGCGACGTATCGCGTGGGAATCCGACAAAGGAGGCAAGATTGTTTGCGATCCATGCGCGCCGGTGCAGATTGTTCGATGCGTCCTGATCCCGTTCCGTCGCGCGTGGGAAGCGCGGCGAAGCGAGAGGATAGTCGAACTCGAACGAGAACGGATCGCTGCCCCGTTCCGAGCCGGCTAAATCGATCTTGAGGGTAAAGCCGGAATATTCGGCGTTTGGCCAATACCAGTAGAAATTCAAAAAGTTTGGCGTTGGCAGGCCGCACTCGGCTTCAAAGGCGACTCCGGGCGGCATCTTGATCTTGAGGCTGGAAGGATCTCCTGCCGGAGGCAGATGCGCCCCGGAAACAACCAACTCGGCGCCATCGAACTTGATCCAGGGAACGGCGAAAAACGGATGCGTGTGCAACGCCAGGACGTCGGTTGCGAGCAGTCCAAAGCCATTCGCCTTTGGCTTGCGCTCCGAGATTTTCAGATTCGCCAGCACGTCCCCTGTCGCTGCGTCCAATACTATCACGTCGCTGCTCTGCGTCACTGCGATCGGCGGAAGATCGCATGAAAAGCGAAGCGTCTCGCTAGAGTCTGGATCCGACACGACACGAACGGTCGCCCAATATTGCCCATCGCATTCGACACGTATCGAGGTTGGCCTCAACTGTGCGGTCGAAATGGCGCCTTCGATGCGATCGCCGTCGCAATAGCGTATTTCCGCCGCAGAGGCATTTGATGTTCCGGCTTCACTCACTTGCGTCATTGGCGATATTCCTTTCGGTTTTTGCTCTCCGCCAAATACATCGAAGAGAAGAAGGCGATCAATGAAGGATCGAAGGCATAGCGCGGGAGGGGCTAAAGCGGCAGCGCCGCAAGGAAGGATTTGTCGAAGGTTGTCGCCCATGTCGCGCGTGGCGGCCGAAACAAATTCGCTGCACGGGATTCGAAGCTCTCGACTTTTACAAGTGCGATCTGGAGCGCTGCGATCAGCGACTCGAGGTTGGGCTCGCAGGTGACGAAGTTTCCAGACACCGCTTCAAAAAAATCTGCAGGACGGTTGTGAAACGTGTTGGTGACGACGATTGCTCCAGTCGTGCAAAATTCGAATGGCACGACGCCCGGATGCGGCGCGTACATGAGGCTGATTCCCAAATCAATCGAGCGCGCGTAGTTGACATATTCTTGCTCGGACAATTTTTGTTTGAACTCAAGCTGGTGGCCGCCGCCAAGATCGACTGGCGGCATTTCGGTCAGGCCGCCCAGCCCGACAAACCGCCAATTCGGACCGAAATTGTTCTCAGAGCACATTTGCTCAAGCGCCAATTCGACGAATTCGTAAAGATTGCGCGCCGCATGTCCTTCTGGCCGCGCATAGATGGCGCAAAGACGCTCTTCCTTGGTCCGCATTTCCTGCAGCGTCTGCGCGGGGAGCAGATTGATCACATGTTCGAAGACGAGATAATCCGACCGTTCCTTGGCGTCGGGATTCTTCTTGAACAGACCAAGGCCCTGCTGTCTTAAGTAAGAAGCAAGAGCCTTCGAGTTGAACACCGGAAAGGCCGGAGCCTCGAAGCCCGCGGCAACCGTCGCATGCGTTGCCGAAAATTCATGGAAAATCGGCTCATATTCCTGAATGAGAGAAATCACCCGAGGTTCGTCCGTGCGGGCGGCTAAGGGCGACGCAAGCAACGCGTCCCAGCTCGAATAGCATAGGAACCGGTCGTGCGGGCTCATCTCCAGCGTTGCGATCTCGCCGCGACCGCGCACTTCCAGCGGTCTGATGAGCTTCGCCGGTCTGCTGTCGCGCAGCCGCCACAGAAAATAGTCCTTGGCCGCGAAATCTTCTTCCGTGGTCACGACCGAGAGACGGTATCCCCGAGATCGCGCGAAGGGAGCCACGGCGTAGAGAAATTCGAAAAACGCTTTGTACCCGCCAAATAGAATGTCCGGGTTCATGCGCGGCAGGAAAATCCAGAGCGTGCTTTTATTTCGCGGGAGCACGTTGGCGTCGATGAGCGACATTCGGTGACGCAGCGCCGCCGCCTGGGCTCTTAAGCGCGGTTTGGTCACCCCGGGCATCACTGCTTCGAGCGTGAGCGCAAGGTCATGACGCGGAATGCGGTTCTCTTTCTCCCCTGCCGCAAGGTAATGATGAAATCCGGAGTGAATATCTCCCCGCGCGACCGCCGGGCGAATGTCTTGATAGAAAGCGAGGTAGAATTCTTCGCAAAATTCCGCGCTTGGGGAATACCCGAGCTTGGCGCCGAAATTGAAGTAATGAAAAAATGGCTCCTGATCGCTAATCGTAACTTCGGGGTATTGCTCGACGTACCACGCCTCGTCGAAGCCGCTGCGCAGGAGCGCTTCCACGTCGCGCACCTCGGCCGCTTCGCCGACCGACTTATTTGGCCGCCAATTGTCCACGACCAGCGCGAAATAGAGCGGATTGATGTCGGAGGGCGCCAAGTGGCCGCGCCGCGTGAGGATCGCGCCATTGTCGAAACTCTCGCTTGGATTGCAGCCCTCCATCCATCCTCTTTCGAGATAATGGTCGATGGGCTTGCGGCCTTTCAATTGGCTGCCGTAGCGATTTTCGTAATAGGTCGCGTCGAAATAGTCGGCGATCGCCGCTTTTTGAATGTCCAGCCAGTCCTGCCGCCTCTGCGGCGCGCAACGTGTCTTTCGCTTTTGCTCGTCGCTCAGCCTCGCGAAATACAACAGGGGATTCTCGGTCAGCGCCCCGTTCGGCATGTTTTGGCTGGCGAAAAAGAGCGTATGAAAATTGGCCGAGGGGTTGCGCCCCTCCCTCCAACCATGCGTCGCGTAATGCTCGGCGGCGCTCGTTCCAGACGCGGCAACATCGGGATAAGTCCGGAAGTAGTAGTTTCGGTCAACGTCGTACTTTTCCGACGCCTGACGCAATTTTTGAAGAAATCGCTGGACCAA
>JAKFXD010000004.1:23939-42290 GCA_021731565.1 Methylocystis sp.
GGGCTTGGCTGTAATCGAGGCGATGCAGTAATGGCCCATGCAACCTGCCCGGCGCTTCACAAGGCGCGCTTCGCGAGCGCGCCTAACATCATGTGAGGCTGCGGGCGAAACCGGCGATTGGATTCGGAGGAAAGCATCGATGGAGGCGGTCGACCTGTATCTTAATTTGCTCAAGAAGTCTTTGACCAACACGCTGTTCGAAGAGGAGCCAGACGCCGACAATCCAAATCAGACGTCATATGTCAGCGGCTTCATCAGCCATTACATCCGTGGCGTCGCGATTTCGATGCTGCCCGTCGCCCGGTTTGACAATCTCCAGTCATGTATTTTCGACGCGATCAATGAGGGCGTGCCGGGCGATTTGATCGAAACCGGCGTGTGGCGCGGCGGCGCCACGATCTTTATGCGCGCCATGCTGAAGGCTTACGGCGTCAACGACAAGCGGGTCTGGGTGGCGGACTCTTTTGAGGGACTGCCCGAACCGGACGCCGAAAAATTTCCCGTCGAAGCAAATTTCCACAACGGAAAAATCATGAAATCGTACTACAACAATTTTGCCGTCAGCCTGGAGGAGGTCACGGCCAATTTCAAAGCCTATGACATGCTGGACGAGAACGTAAAATTTCTCAAAGGCTGGTTCAAGGACACATTGCCGACGGCGCCGATCGAGAAGCTTGCGCTTATTCGGTTGGACGGCGACTATTATGATTCGACAATGGACGGATTGGTCAATCTCTATGACAAGCTGTCGATCGGGGGTTACGTCATCGTCGACGACTATGGCGAAGACGCCTGGACCAATTGCCGTCAGGCGGTCGACGAATTCCGGACCAGTCGAAGGATCGAGGACCCTCTAACGAGGGTGGATTCGAGATGCTATTACTGGCGGCGTATGCGCTGACGAAGGTCGAGCGGCGGCGTGCCGATCGTCCAGGTTTTTCTTAAATCTCAGTCGTTGAGCGTCAGCCGGCTGGCGGCGATGAGACGGATGAGATCGCCGACGCTTTCCAATTGATCCAGTTCCTTGGATTTCACCTTGATGCCGAAGCGGCTTTCGACGGCCATGACGATCTCGATCATTTTAAATGAATCCCAGCCCTCGACATCTTGCGCCGTCGTCTCCGGCGTCAGCACGATATCGTCGCGCAGGAAAACGTCGTGGAATATTTCGGAGAGCTGTGCGTAAATATTCTCGTCGGGCATTTGTTAACCTTCCATGATGTCGATATGCGTGGGAAGCGGGCGATAATCCGCAAGATCAATCGCGCTAAGAGCGACGCCGTCGACGCTTCTTGAGATCAAAGCGAAGCCCAGCTTCTCGTAATGGTCCTTGACCATGTCATTCTTTGGCGTCGGCCGGTATTCGCCGATCAGCCGCTTGGCGCCAAGACGTCCCGCCTCGGCGGCGATGAGATTGAGCGTCGCATGCTCGACCTGGCGGCCGAGCACTCGGCAACTCATCAGCCAGGTATCAATGATCGCATCATTGTTTTCCTGCACCTTCCCGAGAGCGATCGCGATCACGCCATTGTCGCCGAAACGGTCGGTCAGGCGCAGTTGCAGGCTGAAGCACGACGGATCGGTCACGAAGGCGAGGACGTCCTCCTCGCCGCGGCGCCGGGTGGTCAGATTGAACTGGTTGGTCTTGTTGATGAGCTGCACCGCCCGCGTCAGGCCCGACTGATCCAGCGGCCGACAATAGAGTTGCATCTCCAATCCTTTGAGATAGGAGGTCAAATCAGTCGCCGACGCTTTTAGAGTTCGATGCTCGCGATTTTGCTGATAGAGCTGCGTGCGCTGCCGATCTTCGGCGGTGATCGCGACCGCCTCGAAATATCCGGCGTCGGACAGCATCCCTGGAACCAGCGCGGGATCGTCGGGCGCTTCGGGCACGGCGACCATCGGCAGTTCCTGCCGCACCAGGCCGCGCTCGACCGGATTGTCGTCGAGAAACACGAGCGCATCCAGCCCGATATTCACTTCCTCGGCGATCGCGCGCAGATTCGCGGCCTTGTCGTTCCAATTGGCGACGAAGCTGGCGATATGCTCGCGCCGCAGCAGCATTTCCGGATGACGGTCGAAGGCTTCGAGCGCGTTCGCTTCGTCATTCTTTGAGCAAACCGCGAGTATGACGCCGCGACGCGCCAATTCGAGCGCATATTCCTGCACATAGGTGAAGGCTTCGCCGAGCGCGCTGCCATGGCCGAGCGCGACGCCGTCAAGGCCGTCGTCGCCGATCACGCCGCCCCAGATCGTATTGTCGAGATCGAGCACCAGACATTTGGCCGAACGTCCCATCCTGGCGGCAATCAGACGCGCGACCAGATCTCCGTAGAATGGCGCGGCGGCGAAAGACACTTCCTGCTTCGCCCGGCACCACAGCGCTGGATCATGCCAGACTTGCAGGCCGTCCTGCGCGATGCGCCGATCGATCGCGACAAGATCGACGCCGCGTTCCAGCGCAAGCTCTCGCAAGCGCATGTTGAGGCGGCCGATGAAGTCGGCGCGAGAGCCGGGGAGGCGAAATTCATTGCCGCCGACCAGTTCGGGCAGCGCCGGCATGATGGTCTGCTGCAAGATGGCGCATTGGAATTTGGAATGCGCCATGTCCCAACAATCGGCGATCCTGGCGCAGACGCTTTCGAGTTCGGCGTCAACCTCCGACGCGCCGAGACTGGCATGGACGCCAGCGGTAATGTGCCGGGCGTCGAAGGCGAAGAGAACGGCTGTCGGCTGAAATTGGCTCAGGCCTGAATTCGGATCCAGGAGTTCCTGCAGATATTGGCCGTAGTCATTCTCGTAGATCGTCGCCCACATCCCGCGGCGAAGCGCGCCGACGCGTATTCCCGCTTGGAGATGCGTGAGAGTGGACGACCCGAGAAGCGCGAGCCGAATGGGGTCGGCCGCCAGTCCTTCCGGTTGGCGATCGGCGAAGATTCTCCGCACGACCTGATCGAGCGCGCTGAGTTGGGTGAAGTCGCCCTGCGAATTGGCCAGTAGACGCGCCTCGTTCCAGGTCGCGGATGTGGCGTCGGCGGAATCGCGCAATGCGCGCAGGCGGCCCCGGAAATCCGGCGCCGCAGGCAACCAGGGCATTGCGAGCGCGCTCGCCGCCGCGATCATTTTGGGCCGTCCGCCTTCGGCCTTGCCGCAGCGCGCGCGTCGCGGAGCAATTTGAACCACGTTTCGGGCGCCAGTCCAGGAGCCTTTTCCGAATGCATCATCTTGTCGACAAAGCCCAGCATCACATTGTCCTGGAGTTTCAGGATCGTGCCGGCGCGGCGATCGCCGTTTTCGAGGCTTACGCCTAGCAAAACATTGGGCCCGTAGCGCAGCAGGCCGCGATTCAGGTTGAACGCCTGCTGCTCAGTCAGTTCGGTAATCGTCGACTTGTAGACGAATATTTTTTCACAATTGGCCAGGTCCTCGATCAGCTTGCGCCTGAGAAAGTCGATGCGCCGGATCTGTTGTTGCAGGAACGCCTCTTCCTTGACCGATCCCGCCTTGATGAAGGTATGCACGATATAAAAGCCGCGCTCGTCGCGCATGCCATATTCGCCATTCGGCAAAACGAACAGACGCGTATATTTCGGATCGCCGAGCGCTTCGAAGCCTGTGTTCAGCAAATGGATCATGTTCTCGACGCTGCCGGCGCCCGCGAAACGGAACAACCCGATCGGCTCGGCGCCCGCCTTGCGCTGGATGAGCCCGAATTCGCAGTCGTCGCCGAGACTCTCGAATGCGAGCGCCACGTCGCGCAACTCCTCCTCTGACGCCGCCGCGCCTTGTCGAGGCGCCGCCGCTGCCGCCGGCTTTCCGTCCGCCAACCCGCTATTTATATTGGCGTGCCAAATGGCGGTGCCGCGGCAGTAGCTGATGCTCTCGTCATCCGGCAAGAGACGGGACGCCGCGTCCCAGCGGCGCACGGCCTCGGTCCAGTCCTCGGCTGCGTCGGCGTTGAACGCATAATTGATTCGCAAGGAAGCAGCGTCGGGCCAAATCTCGATCGCACGCCGAAGCAAGTCATTGCTCTCCTGAACGCGTCCTGCTTCGCGAAGGGCGGCGCCAACCTGCGCCGCAACCACATGCGCGTCGGCGAAGGCCGCAAAGAGCGCGCACCAGCGCCGTTCGGCCTCCGCCCAGTCGCCCTGGGTCTGCGCCATCATGGCGTATGTCACTGCCGCTCGAATGTCTTTCGGAGAACGGCTCATGACAGACGATAAAAGCTGATCCGCCTTGTCGCGCTGTCCGGACATGCAATAGGCGTTGAAACATCTGAGCTGCGTCGAAACTGACTCAGGAACCAGCGCCGACAGCTCTTGTCCGAGCCGCACCGCCGTTGGCCAGTCGCCACGCGTCTCGGCGTCGATCAAGGCCTCATTGATGGAGGCGCCCGCGGCGCCGGAATCATCCGTCCGCTGTCCGGCGAAGAGACTGGCTATTTGCAGATTGACTGCATGACCTTTCGCGAAGCGGCGTTCCAGGTCGAGCCAGCGCTGCAAGGCCGCGTAAACATCGCTGCGAAAGAGGGCGGCGTTGACGAAATGCACGCAGATGTCGACGTGTTCGGGAAACCTTTGCGACGCGTCCTTGAGCAGGGCGTCGCATTCGTCGGCCTGGCCAAGTCGCAGAAGCGCCGCGGCCGAGGCGGCATAGGCATAGGCATTGTGGGGGAATTGCTCGCGCACCTTCGTCCAGCGACGCAGCGCTTCCTTCGCGTCGCCGACGTCCTGGGCGTTCAGCGCGTAAGCGACGGCGATCCATTCGCTTTGCGGGAATTGCGCCGCGGCTTGGAGCAGCACGGCGTCGGATTCCTCATGCCGATCCATTTGTCGGAGCAGGGTTGCGCCGACGGTCGCGCCGATTTGAGCGTCGGGCAACTGATCCGCAGCGCGTCGCCACTGCTGCAGCGCGCCGGCCCAATCGCCGGACGCTTGCGCCAATTGAATGAGGCGCATCGGATCCGCAATCAGCGCGTCGTCTGTATATTCGGCTTTGTCTGAAATCGGCAGAACTCGCCTCCGTCACACCGAACAACCGGCGCTCTGGCCGGCTTCGCGCGATAGGGACAGGCCTATAAATATCCTTGTCGGGCGCATGTCAATAACTTAAACGTGATCATGAACTTAGAGTGATTGTCGTGCTAACGTGGACTGGACTTTGGCTCGAGTTTGGGCTTGAATTTAGGCTTGAATTTGGATTTGGATTTGTCTTCCTGCGAAGTGACGCCGTGGTTAAAACGAATCCGCTCCGAAGGATTTGGTGAAGACGCATTTTGGCGCATCGCCGGAGGGATTATGAATTCTCAGTTTCCGACATTGACGGAGATGGTCAAACGTCAATTGTCGGTTTTTCCAAGGCATGAATTATTTCTAAAGCGCAGGTTCGATGCCGCCGCCGCCGAAGATCTGCTCTTTTGTGAGGAGATCAGCAAAATGATCTTGAAAATCAGCGCCGAGGACTTGCCGACAATCCTTGAGGACTATCGGTGGCTCTGCGGCGTGTTCATGGAAGAGGAATTGTTTTTCCGGCGGGAAGGCCGATACAGACTCAGCACTTTCGAGGAGGCCGAGCGAACGGTCTACTCCGACCGCGTTTTCCACCAGCGTTATCTGAACGGTCATCTGATGACGCATCTTTGGTGGGCGAATCATACGGACACGCTGCGCTATTTCCGCGATGTCTTTCTGCCCGGCAACCAACAGCGGTTCCGGCATCTGGAAATCGGCCCGGGGCACGGACTCTTTCTGTATTTCGCCGCCGCCGCGCCCAATGCCGCTACGGTGGAAGGCTGGGACGTGAGCCCGTCCAGCATCGCCGCCACGCGCCATGCGCTGCGCGCCATGGGCGCCCCGCGTCCGGTCGATTTGTCGCTCGTCAATATCTTCAAGCCCTCGGAGGCGCGCCGAGACGTCGAGCCATTCGACTCCCTGACCTGTTCGGAAGTGCTGGAACATTTGGAGAATCCTCCGGAAGCCATGTCGGCGATCGTCGATCTGATGGCGCCGGGCGGGCGCGCCTTCATCTGCGTGCCGGTCAATTCGCCGGCGCCGGATCATATTTCGCTCTACCGCTCGCCCGAGGAGGTCATCAGCCTTGTGAGCGACTCCGGCCTGGCCGTCGAGGACGCTCTATTCGCGCTCCCGACGGGCGTGACGCTCGAGCGGGCGAGAAAGGACGCCCTGACGATCAACGCCGTCGTCGTCGCGCGAAAGCCCCAGTGAGCCCGCAAGCGCTTTCGGCTCGGGCGCCGGTCTTCGCGCCTTCGCCACGGGCCTATGAAGGCCGGCTCCCGGAACGCGTTCGATCGTCGCGGCGGACCCGGAATATGGCCGTTGAAAGAAAATGTTGACCATGGTTCGCTGCCAGGACAATTGGGCGAGGGCTTGGCTGGTTGCGAGAGTAGGGATGTTTTCAGGCCGGGGAGAGCTTGCTCCGGCGTTAGCCTGATCAATTGCCGTATACGGGGTCGAAATGCTGCTGAGACATCTGGACCGCCACGCCGCCGAGCTAGGTCCTCGTCCCTGTCTGATCCATTGGCAAGCGGAGTCGTACAATGTGCTGACTTACGCTCAGTTCGCCGAGCTTTCGAATCGGCTTGCCGCAGCGATCAAGTCCCGCGCCACGGCCGGCCCCGCCGGCGTCGTCTTTGTCATCGTCAAGCATCGCCTGATGCAGCTGCCTCTTTTCGTCGGTTGCATGCGGGCGGGATTCATTCCGTCTTTCCTGCCGTTTCCCTCCGCAAAGCAGGATCCGGATCTCTATTGGCAGTCGCATGCCGAAGTCATCGAGCGCACCCGCCCCGCCGCTATCGTAACCTATGACGATCTGATGGACGGAGTCGCGGCGATCGCCGACAAATTAGGCGTGCCGGTGCTGGACATCGATCATCTCGATGGCGACCCGGAAACTCTCAGCCTTCCGGCGGAAGATTCCATTGCGTTGCTTCAGCATTCGTCCGGAACCACCGGCCTGAAAAAAGGCGTCGCCTTGACCTACCGTCAAATCGATCGGCAGGTTCAGTCCTATGTGAAGGCGGCCGGACTGGATCCGTCTTCGATCGTGGTGAGCTGGCTGCCATATTACCATGACATGGGCCTGTTCACGGCGTTCGTAACGCCGCTTTCAGTCGGCGCCACGATCGTGTCCTTCGACGCCTTCGAATGGGTGGCCCAGCCCGATCTACTGCTTCGTCTGATCGAGCGGTTTCGCGGCACCCATTGCTGGCTGCCCAATTTCGCGTTCAACCACCTCGTCAATACGGCGCCGACCGATCGGCGTTTCGATTTAACGAGCGTCAAGAGTCTCGTCAGCTGCTCCGAGCCGGTCAGGTCGTCGACTTTCGATCTGTTTGCCGCTCGTTTCGAGGCCGAAGGCGCGCCACGATCCAAATTGCGCGCCTGCTATGCGATGGCGGAAACATGTTTCGCAGTTTCCGAGACGCCGATCGGCGAAGGCTATGAGTCTGTCTGGTACGACGCCGAAGGCATTGAAGGCGCGGCTCGCGCGGTGCGACGGTCCCCGGGGACGCCTGGTTCGCGGCCCTATGTCTCGAACGGCGAAGCGATCGAGGGAATAGACGTCCGGATTCTTGCCGAAGCTTCGGCGCCTTTGGCCGCCGGCGTCCCGGTCGGCGAAATTCTCCTGCGGGGCGAATTCGTTTTCAGCGGCTATTTCGGCAACGACGCAATGACGCGCGCCGCGTTTCACGGGGAGTGGTATCGCACGGGAGATATCGGGTTTATCGACAATGGCCAACTCTTCGTCACGGGTCGTAAAAAGGATGTTTTAATCGTCCACGGTCGAAACTACTATGCCCATGATATTGAAGCCGTAGCATCGTCCGTGCCGGGCATAGTCCCCGGGCGGGCGGTCGCACTCGGCGTTATGAATGAATTGGTTGGAAGCGAGGAGGCGATAATATTGGCCGAAACGGAACTCAACGAAATGGAGCATCCTGCTTTGCAGCGCAAGGTTAAACAGAGAATATATGGCGCTCTCGAGCTGACGCCGAAAAAGGTCCAGCTTGTCCCTCCTGGCTCCTTGATCAAGACGACAAGCGGCAAGATCAGCCGTTCCGAAAATCTAGCACGTTTCTTGGCTACAACTCGATCAGAGGCGCTATGACTGACGAATTGGCAAAGCAGGTGCGGAAAATTATTGCGGAAACCTTCAATGTCGATGAGGGCGAGATCGCGAACGAAACAACTGCCGACGATGTCGACGGCTGGGATTCGCTGGCGCATACAATATTGATGGTCCGTCTGCAGAGAAATTTGAATTTGACAATCCCGGAGACGCTGGCCGCCAACAGCGAGACGGTCGGAGCGCTTATCGAAGGTCTCCGGCAACTGCGCGAGAATAAGTCATGAGTTCGGCCGCGGCCGGCAGCCATCTAGAGGTCATCGAAGGCAGCGACGACTGGTTGTTCCTTCGTCGTTACGAAAACCTGCAGGTCTTGGACATGCAAAGCGATCTGTCGGGCTGGTCGCAGACGCATTTGCCGACGATGATCGCACAATGCGCATGCCGACATGAGATGTTGGCGGCGCGCGGCGTATCCTATGTGCTGGCCGTCGCGCCTGAAAAATCGAGCATCTACCCCGAAAAACTTCCCAACGAATATCGACTGGCGTCGCCGACCCTGGCCGAACTGCTGACGACGGCTTGCCGGCAGGCTGGCGTTGAGACTGTAGATTTGACCTCGGCGCTTCGCGCGGCGAAAGGCGCAATCGACCTTTATCATCGGGTCGACAGCCATTGGACCTATTACGGCGCCTATGTCGCCTATCGGTCGATCATAGAATCGGTTCAGAAGCGCGTCGACGTGTCGGTGGTGCGGCCCGATCAGATTTCCTACCTCGATAAGGAAGGCTTCGGCGATCTCGGCGTTCACATGCATCCCGAACGGCGCGGTTTTTTGCAGCAGGCGACGGTGTCCTCCGGGCTCGAAACGCAGATCAGGGCCTATGATGAGCGAGAGCGCGCCTACGCCTCGTATACATGCGAGGGCGGACGAGGCAAAGCCGTCATCCTGCGCGACTCCTTCGCGACATTCATGTCGCCCTATTTGGCTCGGTCGTTCTCGGAATCGTCATTCGTCGCGCCTCCATTAGGCCTATACGAGGATATGATTGCGGATCTGGCGCCGGACGTCGTCCTTCATCTGTGTTCTGAACGCGCATTGTTGTACGAACCGGAAGGTCTCGTCGACTGGGAGGCGCGCTCCTGGCGTCAAATCTATCTGGAGTCTCACGAAAATCCGCAGTGGGCCCATCTCATTCGGCCGCTTCGCCGCGCGCTCGCCGAGAAGCGGTTCGATGAGTCCGTGCAGCTTGCACAGCAGCTTTGCGACGCTGGCGGATGGGCGCTCGAATATAATTTGGCGGATGCGCTGATCGGAGCGAAATTATACGAACAGGCGATCGAGGCGTGCGATCGGATCGAACATCGCGGAAACGCGAGCGCGTTCAGCTATTTTCTTAAGGCCTATGGACAACGCGCGATTGGGCGCGGCGAAGCGGAAGACACGCTTCGCCAAGCCTTGCGAATGCGGCCTCAGCATCCGCGATTCCTTTATGAACTGGCGACGTGGCTCGCGCATGACGGCGATCTCGCAGGGGCGGTCGCGGCGCTTCGAACCGTCGTGGCGCGCGCCCCCGGATTCGCTCAAGCGTGGAGCGATCTTTCGCGTCTCACTGCAAAGTTGGACGAAAAGAGCGAGGCGGACGCCGCGCGCCAGCAGGACGCGCACGTTCGATAGTCGGGATGATTCCGATGGGCTGACTTCGATCAGACGGTATTGAGAGAATTGGGATAGAGGAAATTGCCGTGGCCAACGCCGTCGATATCGAGATCGATCATGACAATCCTTCCTTGCTGCGAACGACGCTAAGCGGCGGACTGACCGAGATTCCGGCCCTCAATCTTGCCGTGAACGGCAAGCCTTGGGCGACGACGCCGACGATCCCGGACCCCACGGCGCCGCAGGACCGTAAGCTTTGGTCGTGTGAGCTCCCGCCTCTCGACACGCCGGAGAGCGGCGAATGTATCGAATTGATCGATCCTCGGAACGGACGGTCGATCAATCAGGTTCGGCTAGGCGCGCGCGAACCGAAACGCAATGGGCAGGGGCTGCTTGCGGCGGAAGTCTATAGCGATAGAGCCAGTCCGCTATTCTTGGCGCCGAGCATGGTGTTCGATGGGGCTGTCGTCACGATTCGCGGCGCCCATCTTCCGCCGATGGGCGACCCTTCGAAACTGCGCTTCGTTGTTGGTCCGGGCGTGGCGTTCACAGTGGAATATCCGCTCTATTTTCCTGAATTCGAGCAGCATTATTGGTTCTGGCCGAATGCAGGCTGGTCGGCGTTTCTCCTGAGCATCGATCTTGCGCGATCTTCCGCCGCCGCCGATCCGTTCAAAATTTCCTTTGTCCATAGGCTGGACGGCGCCGAAAGTCGGGGCGGCGCGGTCTATGTTCCCGACCAGCTGGTGTCTTCGATCGGATTCCCTGGCGGACTGGATGATCCGACCCCGGTCGAATTGCTTGAGCCCAACCAGATCGCGGTTTTTAGCGGCTACAATTTCTTTCGCCTCGTAGCTGAGCTGTTGGGCAAATATGGAGTCGCGCCGCGCAGGGGCGTGACGCTGCTCGATTGGCAATGCGGGGACGGCCGCGTGACGCGCCATTTTCTTGATAATTGGGCCGGCGCGGACATTTGGGGCATCGATTCGAACGCGGAGAAAATCGCCTTTTGCAAGCGTCGCTTCGGCGCCGGCGCATTCGTCCATGGCGCCTTTCCGGCTTCGGCGCCGCTTTCAACCGAATGTTTCGACGCCGTCTACAGCCTCTCGGCCATGCCTTTACTTCCCGCCAACGATCAACGGACTTGGATGGAGGAGCTGGCTCGGCTCCTCAAGCCCGGCGGGCTGGCCGTATTCGCCTTTTCAGGCGAATGCGCCGCCGCTTATCTGTCCCGATATTTGGACGGCGACTGGTGGAGCCGATGGAAAAGCAAAGGCTATAGCGACGAATTGTGCGATCGGCGGCTGAAGGCGAGGCTCGGCGTTCCCGACTACGCGCCAGACGTGTTCCGATCGGCGGAAAACGTCAAGATCGAGTCTTCGCAATTCTTCGACACGCTGGCGATCGAACCGGCGCGGTTCGGCTATCTGGACGTTGCGATCCTGCGCCGGCGCTGACGGCGGTCGCGCGCGCGTCTTGCCGACAGGCGCCGGCCTGGCGCTTACTGTCGGGGTGATTCGAATTCTCCATACCGCCGATTGGCATCTCGGCGCGACGCTGCAGGGCTGGTCGCGCGAGGCGGAGCATCGCGCCGCGCTGGCGCAGCTCGTCGCCATCGCCAAGGAACGGGCGGTCGATGCGATCATCGTCGCTGGCGACGTTTTCGACGGTCTCAACCCATCCGCAGACGCTCAGCGGTTGCTCTATAACACCCTGCGCGACTTGCGCGCCGCCTGTCCGCATGCGCGAATCGCGCTCGTCGCCGGCAATCATGATCCGGCGGCGCGGCTCGAAGCGCCGCGCGCCCTGTTCGAGATGGCCGATGTCGTTTCCATTGGGGCCTTCGCGCGCCGCGACGGCGTTTTCGACGCGCGCGCGCATCTCTCGCCAATCCGCGACGCCAACGGACGCGTCGGCGCGCATCTGCTCGCGCTGCCCTATCCGCGCGCGGCGGATTTGCCGGTCGGCTGCGAAGGCGCGGTAGGGGCCGTGCGCGAAGCCTATCGCGAGGCTGTCGAAGGCGCCCGGCGCGAGATTGGGCGGGGGGAAACAGGCATGGCGCCGCTCGTCGTCACCGGCCATCTTCATGTCGCCGGCGGGCTCGAATCGGAAGGGTCGGAAAGACGCATTCTGGTCGGCGGAGAGCATGCGGTTCCGCCCGACGTATTTTCGGCCGATATCGCTTATGTCGCGCTCGGCCATCTGCATCGCCCGCAGTCGGTCGGCCGCGACACGATCCGCTATTCCGGATCGCTCATTCCGATGTCGAAGACCGAGATCGACTATGCGCATGGCGTCAGCATCGTCGACATTGACGATTCCGGAGCCGCCGCGATCGAACATGCGCCCTTCAGCCGCGCCGTGCGACATTTGCGGGCGCCCGCGAAGGGCGCGCAGTCGATCGCCGAACTCGAGCCTGCGCTTCGCGCGCTCGATCTCGACGATTCGGCGCCGATGGAGCGTTGGCCTTTCGTCCATCTCGCCATCAGAGTCGATGGTCCGGCCGTCGGCCTGAAAGCCGAGGTTGACGCCATTTGCGAACAGTTTCCGCTGCGCGTCGTGTCGATGACCGTCGAGCGGCCGCAAGCGCAAGCGCCAACGGCGGCGCCGCTGCGCCTTGCCGAGCGCAGCCCGGCCGATTTGTTTCGCGAAGCTTTTGAGCAAACCCACGGCGTTGCGCCGACAAACGACCATCTCGACTGTTTCGAGCGTCTGCTGCAGGAGGCGTGATTTTGCGCATTCTGGCGATCAGAGGGGCCAATCTCGCCAGTCTCGCCGACGCCTTCGTCATCGACTTCGACAGCGAGCCGCTGCGCTCGGCGGGGCTCTTCGCCATCACCGGGGAGACCGGCTCGGGCAAATCGACGATTCTCGATGCGATCTGTCTCGCGCTCTACGACAGATATCCGCGCGTCGCGGCGGCCGGCGCGAGCGAAGGCGCGCCGGACCCTTCCGGAGAGACGCTGGGCGCCGGCGACCCGCGGGCGATTCTTCGCCGGGGCGCCGGCCGCGGCTTCGCCGAAGTGGATTTTATCGGCAGGGACGGACAGCGCTATCGGGCGCGCTGCGAACTGCAGCGCGCGCGCGGCAGAGCGTCGGGCGCCTTGCAAAAGCGCGGACGGTCGCTCTGGCGCATCGACGACGCCGGCGCGATCGTCGCGTCGATCGAAAGCGGGATCGAACCCGTCAACGCCCGCATCGTCGAACTGACCGATCTCACCTTCGATCAGTTTCGCCGAACGGCGCTTCTGGCGCAGGGCGAATTCGACGCCTTTCTGCGCGCCGACGCCAAGGAGCGCGCCGAGCTTCTCGAAAAAATCACCGGCGCCGAAATCTACGGCCTCTTGTCGAAGCGCGCCTATGAGCGCGCGCGCGACGCGCAGCAGGCGGCGACTCTTGTCGAACGCAGGCGCGCCGAAATCGGCGTGATGTCCGAGGACGAGCGCGCCGCGATCGACGCGGAGCTCGCCGCGATCGATGGCGAGCGCGCCGAAGTCGCCAAAATGCGCGCCCAAACGCTGGCGGCGCTCGGCAGGCTCGCCGCCTTGGAGCAGGCGCAGATGAAGCTTGCGCAGGCGATGGCGGCGCGCGCCGAAGCTTTGCGTGCGTTTGAGCGCCTGTCGCAGGAGCGCGAGACGCTTGCGCTGCTGGCGAAGGTCGAACCGCTGCGCGCGCCGTGCGAGGACATGCGCCGCGCCGAGGACGCAAAAGAGCAGGCGACGCGCGCAGCGATAGAAGCCAAGGCGCAGGCGAAGGCGGCGCAAGCGACGCTCGCCGCTCATGACGCTCAGGCGCGATCGGCGGCGGATGCCTGCGCCGCGGCGCAGGCGGACATCGCCCGATTTGCGCCGATCTGGAACGAGGCGGCGGCGCTTGACGCGCGCATCGCCAATCTGGAGAGCGAGGAAGAAAAGGCGCGCAACATCGCTGAAAACGCAACATCGCGCGCGGCGCAGAAGCGCGCCGAGCGCGCCGAGGCGGTCACGCAGCTCGCCAATATTCAGCAGCAGAAGGAGAAGGCGAACGCTGATCTTCAGCGCCTCGCGCCGGCCCGCCTGCTCAGCGAGCGCTGGCGGGAAATCGACGAGTGGCTGACGAAGCGAGGCGAGCTTCTCGAGGCCAAGCGCTCATGCGGCCGCGCGCTGGCGGCGGCCGTCGCCGATCTCGACCGCGGCGAAGCGACGCTTGCCGATTTCGACTCTCGCGATGTGCAGGATCGAACGGAAAGCGAGAGACTGGCGACGCAGATCGACGCGCGCGATCGCGCGCTTCTCGCGCTCGATGAGCCGGCGTCCGTCGCTCGGGCCGAGGCGCTTTCGAGCGCGGCCGAGCGTCTTGAAGTTTTGCGCAGGTCGGCGCGCGCCTTTGACGAGTCCGATGCAGCTTCGGCGTCGGCGCATCGGGATATTGCGTGCAGCGCGGACGACGAAGCCGCGCTTCGGCGCAAGTCGGATGAATTGCGGGAGAGCCGCGGGCAATATGTCGTGCAGAGCGCCGACGCCGAGCGCCTCGGCGAACTTGCGGACGCCGCCGCGGATCCCCATGCGCTGCAATTGCGAGCGGCGCTGAGCGACGATGCGCCATGCCCGGTCTGCGGCGCGCGCGACCATCCCTTCGCCAGGGCGCATGACGCAGCGAACGCATTGATCGAAGAGCTGCGCGCACGTCGCAATGAGTCGCGGCGCGCGCTTCATGGGCTGGACGAAGAAATTGTCGCATTGAGCGCGCGCGCCGCCGAAGCGCGGGCGCTTCATCAGGACGCGTCGCGTCGCGCATCGGAAGCGCTGTCGGCGCGCGCGCGCGCGGCGGCCGAATACGCGTCAGCGCTCGGCGATGATTGCGCACAAGGCATCGTTCCCGAATTCGCGCCGCCAGCGTCGATCGTATCGGCCTCGCTGCGGCTGGACGAATTGGCGAAAGAAATTGCGGCGGCGCGCGCCGCCGTTGCGCAAAAGCTCGTCGCCGCGCGCCGGCTTCGCGAAGAGCGCGATCGTCTGCGCGCCCAGCGCGAGACGATGCGTCAGGCGCTCGACGCGCGCCAGGAGGAGCGCGCCGGGCTCGCCAAAAGACTGGAATCGGCGCGCGAGACGCGCGCCCGCGCGGAAGCGGAACGCGCCGGACTGGTCGAGCGTCTGGAGTCGATCGATCGAACGCTCGCGCCTTATCTGCAGCTTTGCGAACTCTCTACTGCCGATATCGACCGCGACGCCCCGTCGGCCCGGCGTCTGCTCGAAGCGGCGCGCGCGCAATACCGGCAGGCGTCAACGGGTTCGGACGAACTCGCCGCATCCTTCGCAGCGATCAGTATCAAGGCGGAGCGGCTCTCTGCGGAAGCGGACGGGGAATCGACACGCGAGTCCGACGCCAAAGCGGATCATGTAACGCGCGCGAAAAATCTTGCCGAGGCGCGTGGCGAACGCGCCCGCCTGCTCGACGGCGAAGCGACGGCCGCGCATCGCGCACGCATCGAAGATCGCTTCCGGGCGGCGGTCGAAGCGCGCGACGGCGCCCGCGAGGCGCTCGCCGCCGCCCAGCAGGCGAGCAGCGCCTGCGAGGCGCGTTGCGCGCATTTGTTGGACGCGGCGCAAGACGCGACGATGCAGGCCGAACAGGCGGGGGCGGCCTACGCAGCGGCGCTCGAAGCGGCGGGCTTCGACGAGGCCTCAGTCTCGCCGCTCCTGTCGATGTCGCGCGACGAGCAGGCGAAGCTGGCGCACGTCGTCGGGGCCGCCGAAGCCGAGCGCGCTGCGTCCGAGGCCGCGGTCACGTCTCGGCAGGTCGATGTCGACGAAGCACGCGCCGCCGCGCCAGCCGAGACGTCGCGCGAAGCCCTCGCCGCCCAGGAAAAGGGCTTCGCCAGCCGTCTTGACGAATTGTCGGCGCGGCTCGGCGCGTTGGGCCAACGTCGCTTGCAGGACGATGAGGCGCGCGAACGCTCGGCCGCGCTCGGCGTGGAGCTGGAACAGGCATGCGCGAAGGCGAGGCTCTGGAGCGAAATCAGCGAAGCGATCGGGTCGGCGACCGGCGACAGGTTTCGCCGTTTCGCCCAGGCCGCGACGCTGGAGCATCTCGTCGGCCTCGCCAATCAGCGCCTGAAGCTGCTGGCGCCGCGTTACGCGTTGGAGCGCTCGGGCGACGCCGCGTCGCTCGGACTCCAGATCGTCGATCGCGATCTTGGCGACGAGCGGCGCTCGACGCGCTCGCTTTCGGGCGGGGAGCGCTTCCTGGCGTCGCTTGCCTTGGCCTTGGCGCTGGCGGGGCTCGAAGGGCGCAATTCCTTTGTCGACACGCTGTTCATCGACGAAGGCTTCGGCGCGCTGGACTCGGCGACGCTCGACGTCGCGATCGACGCGTTGGAGACGCTGCAGGGGCAGGGCAGGCGGGTGGGCGTGATCAGCCACGTCGATTCTCTGCAGCAGCGGATCGCAACCAAGATTTGTGTCGAACGACGCGGCGGCGGGGTAAGCGTGGTCCGACTTCGCGCGCCTCGTGACGCGTGACCCCGACGCCATTCGCAAATCCTGAAAGAAGCAGCCGACCGATTCCTATCGCGTGGAAGAGTCGCGTCGAAATCGCGCCAATTCTGTGGCGAGCCCTTTAGGAAAGAGCTTGGCTGTGGCGGCAAAGCCACAAAAAACAATGATCAGCAGCAAAAACTGTGGCCTTGGCGCCACAGCTCATGATCCTTGCTATGTCACACTCCCGCTCAGGCAAAGTTTGTCACCGCTCTGTCATCCAGCGTCGGCTTCACTGTCGCCCGAAAGTTAACCGGGGGATTAAAGCTATGAAACTTGGAGTTGGACAACGCGCGCTCGCCATCGCGGCGTTCGGCTTATATGCCACGGCTTCGGCCGCTCCGGCCGCGGCTGACACCGCGTCCGAAATCCGCGAATTGAAGGCGCGTTTGATGCAGCTTGAGGCGCAGGTCTCCAAGCAGCGCGCCGAAGTCAAACATGCGACCAATGTGGCGAACGCCGCTCAGGCGCATGTCAGCAAGGACGGTCACGGCCATCCGCCGCCGCCGCCGGTCTTCGTCAGCTTCAAGAACGGCCTGTTCGTCGAGACCGAGGACAAAGCTTTCTCCTTCTATGTCGGCGGCCGCGTTCACGCGGACGGCGGCTGGCAGAGCGATCCGCAAAACGGCGACGCGAGCAATGTGCTGCTGCGCCGCGCCCGTCTCGATATCGCCGGCAAGGCGTTCAAATATTGGTACTACCGGACCCAGTTCGAATTCGGTGGAAGCAGCGGCGCCGCAAGCTCCGCCAACGTCCGCGACGCCTGGCTGGGCTTCAACTATCCGATCCTGGCCAAGCTCGGCCTCCCTTATGAAAATAAGATTTTCATCCAACTTGCCAACCAGTTGAGGCCCCTGGGCCTCGAGGCGATGAGCACCTCGAACTCGGGCATCACCTTCATCGAGCGTTCGATGATGTCGGACGCCTTCAACACGCCAAGACGACACCTCGGCGCTTCGATCTCCACCGGCGATCACAACTGGGGCGTCAAGGGCGGCATCTACAGCACAAGTCCGCAGGACACGGCCATCCGTCCTTTCAACAATCGGCTTGGGCAATATTGGGAGGTTGATGGCCGCGCCGTCTTCCTGCCGATTCGCACCGAAGAGGATCTGATCCACATCGGCGCCACGGGCCGCTATTACCAAAACAATGGCGCGAGCGGCGCTTCGAACGACGAATTGCTCGTCGGTCGCGGCGTGCGCAATGAAGCCAATGCGCTCAACACGCGCCTGCTCGGCACGCCGGATATGGCGTGCAATCCGGGCGGCCCGTTCGCTCTCACAGGCTCGATATGGGCGGCTAACCCGGCGTTGGGCGGCCAGCTCGTTCAGGGCGGCTGTCTGAAAAACTCCACCCAGTTCAACGTCGAATTCGTGGCCGTTCACGGACCCTTCAGCATTCAGGCCGAATATTCTCAGCAATTCTACAACCGCAACTCCTACAACTCGGCTGCTCTGCTGCTTACCCCCACCGCCCTGGCGGGCGCGCCCGCGCTTCAGCAGGCGCGGCTCGTCGCGGGACAGGGGCTCCAAAGCTCGTCAGCGTTTGACGGCTATTATGTGCAGGCTCAGCTGTTCCTGACCGGCGAAACGCGCATCACCGGCTATACGGACATCGAGCACAACGTCAACACGCCCTATACCTTCTCCACCCAGCCCAAAATCCTCAATCCGGTCAGCAAGGGCGGCTACGGAGCCTGGGAAGTCGCGGGGCGCTGGAGCTCGATCGACCTAAACAACGGCTCGCAGGGCTTGTGGAGCTATCTCCCGGTATATGGCGCGCTCGGCCTCATTCCCGGCGTCGCCATTCCCGGGGGACTGTTCCCAGCCACTCTCGCCGCCAATTCGGTCGGGTTGACCGGCGGTCGCGTCAACAAGATCACGCTGGGTCTGAACTGGTATCCGGAAAAGGGCTACCGCTTCCTGTTCAACTACGGCCGCGTCCTTGCCAATTCCGCGCCGTTCAACCAGCCTTGGCTCAGCTCGAACGACACCAACTCCTTCCTCACCCGCGCGGAAGTCTGGTGGTAACAGTCTCTCCCGACTGACCCTCAAGCAATCCCGCTGGGCTCTCCCCGGCGGGATTTTT
>JAKFXD010000133.1 GCA_021731565.1 Methylocystis sp.
CCGCTTCGCGGCTGAAATCGGCGGTCCGGTGATTCCGAAGTTCGTCGCGGGCGACATGCCCTAAGCGATCCTGACGGATAAGCCAAAAAGCCCCCGGCCCATAAAGCCGGGGGTTTTTTATTTGAAAATGCTGCAGAGCGCGGCGCGGAGAGCGACGTGCGGCTCCGAACGTTCGATGAGGCGGCTCCAGCGGTCCCTGGCGCGCCGTCAAGCGGCCTGGATGGCGCGCCGAACGCGCCGATCAGGATGAAAATGTCTCGTGGCGCGATGAATCGCGCGCGAGGGTCGCGGTGCGTCCTTTCGACGCAAATTTTGCGGCAGATTTTGCTCGCGTCAATTTGTGGCATTTGTCAAAAGTGGACGATCAGCGTTTAGGGCCGTTGCAATGCGAAGGCGACGACAAAGATGGAGCCGCGAGTAAAAAATCCGCTATAGAGGAGGCAGGGTTCACAAAGATCGCCTAAATGAGCGACGGCCCTGAAATCCGGATCGATCGAGGGATGGAAATGACGAAATGGCGTAGCCTCGCAGCCGCAGTTGTCGGCGCGTTTTTCTCGCTGGCGTGGGCGGCCCCGCTATCGGCGTCGGAAGGCGGCGCCGGCCCCGAAGCCATGACAATGGGCAATATGTGCATGGTCATGTTCGGCTATGACATGATCCACATCACGGCCTATCAGCCCGGCAAATCGCGTAGCGAATATTGCGCCGAAATCCCGGCGGCCGGCCCGACGATTCTCGTGTTCGACATCGAAAATCCGTCGTTCCGCGACATACCGCTCGAACTGCGGATCATTCGCGATCCATTGACGCCGATCACCAAGGACACCGATCTCGAGGCGCTGACCGAAGTCTATCGCCCGGCGACGAAATATACCAAGGGCACCTTCAATCTGGAGCATGACTTCAAGAACAACGGCCATTACATCGGCCTGGTCACCCTGACGCGACCGGACGGCTCGCAGGAGACGTCGGATTTCAAATTCACGGTCGGCGAGACCTTGTGGGCGTGGGTGCCGCAGATCGCCGGAACGGTGCTCATCGCCGGCATGGTTTTCGTTTATTGGAAACATACGCATCCAAACTCCAAGAAGAAGAATGCCGCCGGCGTCGCCGCATCTTGAACGCGGCGCAATGCGTAAACATCTCAAAAAATCGAAAAATGGAGGCTTGCGCCTCCGGGGAGACGACATGACCAATGCTGACCAGGCTTCGCCGATGCGCGCACGCCTTCCGGCCGGGCTCAGCCTCGCCGTCTGCGGGGCTTTCGCCATTGTCCTCTCGGTTGCAGGAACAACCTCGGCCTTTGCGCATTCGTTCCTTGTCGACGCAACGCCTTCGTCCAAGGAGCATGTGGCGTCGCCGCCGAAAACGATCAAGCTGAAGTTCGGCGGCGGTATCGAGCCGCCTTACTCGAAAATCTCCGTCGAGACTCCCGACGGTAAGGTGCTCGGCGAAGGCAATGCCGGCGTGCCCGGCAAGCCGCGGGAATTGACCGCCAATGCGCCAGATCTCGCGCCCGGCAAATATATCGTCCGCTACCGCGTGCTCTCCAGCGACGGTCATATCGTCGAAGGGAACTACGAGTTCACCGTCGACGCGAAATAGGCGGGTTCGCGCGATGGGCCGGCGCGGGGCGCGGTCCGACGCGCTGCGCGTTCTCGCATCCTAGCGCGACCTGAGGAGCTCTACGTCACAGAATTCGGGCGAAGGAAAAATGTATCTGTCTCTAGCGGCCATTCGCTTCCTTCTGAGCCTGCCGTCGGCCCTCGCGGTCGGACTTCTGCTCGTGCCGCGTCTCATCGGCGAGGACGGCGCGCGCTTCAAGCCGGCCGTGGCGGCGCTGGCGCTGATGCGCGCCCTCTTGGGCTTCGCGCTGCTCTATGTCACCGCGCTCTCGATCTTTCCCGCCGATCATCCGATTGAATTCGGCACGCTGTGGGAATTCGCCGTCACCACCACGGTCGGCAACGCCTGGATTGCGACGCAGCTGATCGCGTTCCTTTTCGTCTGCCTCACGGCGGCGCGGCTGTTCATTAATTTTGAATTGCTCGATCGGGCGACGCTGTGGGTCGGCGTCGTCCTCGTCGCGGTCGTTTCGGTGACCGGCCATGCCGTCGATGACGGCCTGCCGCGCTGGACGCAGGCGAGCTTCCTGATTCATACCGCCGCCGGCCTCATCTGGCTTGGCGGACTGCTGGGGCTCGTGTGGTGGATGTTCACGGCGCGCGGCAAGCCGCCGGAGGTCGCGGCGCGGCTCGCGGAACGCTGGTCCCTGATCGCCAAAGTCGCCATGGCGGTCGTCGCCGTCTCCGGATTTGCGATCGCCTGGGAGAATGTCGGCAGCATTCCCAACATTCTGGCGACGCCCTACGGCCGGATGTTGACGCTGAAGCTCTTATGTCTGTGCGGCGTGCTGCTCGCGGCGCTGGCGCTTGCGCGCTACATCACGCGACGGCCCGACGGCGAATTCAATGTCGCCTGGTACGGCAAGGTCGGGGCGGGCGAGTCGGTCTTCGCGCTCGCGTTGCTTGCGATTGCGGGCTACATCGCGGTCATCACGCCGGCGGCGCATGAGACCAGTCTATATTGGCCGCTGCCGTTTCGGCTGTCCTATATCGCGACCTGGGGACAAAACCCGGCGATGTTCAGCCCGATCTGGTGGTGGGCGATCGCGGCCGTCGTTCTTGCGATCGTCGCCGCGCTGATCTGGTGGACGCCGAGAACGCGCGAATATCGTCTTTATGCAACGCCGGCGATCTCCGCCGCGGCGTTGATTTCGCTCGCCGTGTCCTTTGCGACGGAGGCCTATACCGACACTTACGACGATCCGACGCAAGACTATACGGCGGAGTCGGTCACCCGCGGCCTCGGGCATTTCAAGGAAAACTGCATCGCCTGCCATGGCGATCAGGGTGAAGGCAATGGGCCGCTCGCCAAGGACCTCAGGAATGTGCAAGGGCTCCCCGTGCAGCCCGCCGACCTGACGGCCCCCCACGTCGGCACGCATACGATCGGCGACATTTTCCACTGGCTGACGCACGGCGGACAAAGCGGCGTCATGCCTGGATTTCGCGATCAGCTCGACGTCGACGATCGGTGGGACGTGATCAATTTCCTGCTGATGATGTCCTATTCGAACCGGGCGCGCTTCATGAGCGCTCAGCCGATGATTCAATGGCTGATCGCGCCCGACTTCGCGCTCATCGATCCGCAGGAGGAGGTGACCTCGCTCTACCGGCTGCGCGGCGTGCCGACGCTGATCTCCTTCGCGCGCTGCGGGTCGCCGAAAGGCGATCCGAAGGCGCGCGACGAAAGCGTGAAAATCGCACATGATTCCGCGAAAGCCGCCGGCGCGAACCATGTGACGATCTATGACGCAGCCTGTCCGCAGGAGGCGAAGGGGCGGGAGCCCGTTCATCCCAAAGCGGTCGAGACGGCCTATTCGGTGATCAATCGCTACCCTAACGAGCTGCCCTCGGAGGAGATTGAAGAGGCGCATTTTCTCGTCGACCGTTCCGGCTATATTCGGACGCGTTTCCGCGCTTTCGCGCCTGACGACGGAAACGCCCAGAAACTGGCTGGCCTCGTCGCCGAATTCGCCCGTGAACCCTTCGTCGAGATCAGTTTGCACTCGCATTAGATCATCCCGCCTTTGGGCGGTTTTCGCGGCGCGCTCCGGCGCGCCACATTGTCGCAAGCGCGACGTTCGCGCCACGGTATCTAAGGAATGCGTCGTTCGTCATGATGCAGTGAGGCCGGCGGAGAACAGTCCGGCGCAGAAAGGGAGAAGCCAGATGCTAAAGCGGCGTGATTTTTTGCTTACCGGAGGAACTCTCTTGACGGGGACGGCGCTTGGACTCTTCGCCTCGCGCGGTCCGGCCTCGGCCCATGAATATGACGTCGGCAATCTGAAGGTGGAGCATCCCTGGCTGCGCGCGCCGGTCGACGGCGACAACAAGGCCCAGTTCTACGCGATCCTCCACAACAGCGGCGCGACCCCGGATAAGCTCATCGCGGTCAAATCTGAAAAATTCGGCAGGGCGGAAGTTCACGGCGACGCCAAGAAGCTCGACCTCGTCACGCCGATCGTTGTGCCGCCCAAGTCGACGCTCACGCTCGCGCCCGGCGGGGCCTATGTCGCGCTCCTCGACATCAAGAAACATCTCGAAGTGGGCTGGGGACTGGAGATGACGCTGGTCTTCGAAAAGGCCGGCGAAGTGGAAATCGACGCCGCGATCGACGCGCCGGATGCGGCGCATGCCCATGACGCCGAAGCCATGGAGCGCTGGCAGAAGGCGCATGGCCAGGATTCGGCCGGTCCCAAGGAGGGCGCCGCCCACCAGGATCACGAGCATCACGAGCATCACATGGATAAGAAGTGATCGCTGGCGCCTGACGCCGGCGGTCGACGCCCGGCGAACGCAAAAACCGGCCGCTCGAAAGGCGGCCGGTTTTTTTGAGCCTGGAGCGCAAAAAAGAGTGCGCGCGTCGCTGGACGCGCGCTTTCTTAAGTTGGCTGCGATATCTCGAAACCGATTAGCGGTCGATCGTCACCAGCCGCCCGGCGAAGGCGCCACTGTCGGTCGCCACGGGCGTGGCCTTCTGCGCAGGCGAGCTGATCGGCAGGGCGAAGCCGAGAACGAACGCGGCGGTCGCCATCGCGGCAACAAGAAGGAGTGAAACCCGGAACTGGCGGCGCGCCGACTCCCTGTCGAAGCTGCGCGTGAAGGCCGGCTCCATCTGATCTTCAAATTTATCAACGAGCGACATTGTCCCTGATCCTCTCGCATTCGCCCTTTGTAACGCTTGCGCCTCTCCCCAGGGGCGCGCGCGCGATTAACTCGCGTCGCTGCGTTCTCAAGACAGAAACGAGGATGGGCTAAAAAAGTTGCATGACTTTTCAGAAATTTTATAAATTTTTAAGCAATCCGTGAAACCAGGTTAACGCTTGGCAATATTGGTTCGATCAAGTTTATCCAAGTCTTGGTCGCCGATTTGGCCATTTTTAGCTGAATTCATTGTTTTTCCTAACAAAAAATCTACAGGCAGCTTACCGGTCAAGCGCGGCGGGCCGGATGGCGAAACAAGCCGTCGCTCGCGCGAAATCGCAAAAGCCGCAGACAGGTTTCGCAAAACTTCGTCGGTCGGCGACCGGCGTAAGGCGGCTGGTCTCGTAAATCTCATTGCGGCGCCTGGGCGCGCAAATTATGGTGCGCCGCACTCTCCCTCCGCAGGAAGCCAGACCCCATGACCCTTCTCGCCCACGCCCTGTCGCGCGTGAAGCCTTCGGCGACGATCGCCGTCACACAGAAAGCGCGCGACTTGCGCGCTCAGGGGCGGGAGGTGATCAGCCTCTCCGTCGGCGAGCCCGACTTCGATACGCCCGCGCACATATGCGCCGCGGCGAAAGCCGCGATCGATCGCGGCGAGACGCGCTACCCGCCGGTGCTCGGCATTCCGCCGCTGCGCGAGGCGGTCGCCAAAAAATTCAAGCGTGAGAACGGCCTGGACTACAAGGCTTCGGATACGATCGTCGCCACCGGCGGCAAGCACATTCTGTTCAACGCTTTTCTGGCGACGCTCAACCCCGGCGATGAAGTGATCGTTCCGGCGCCCTATTGGGTGAGCTATCCGGAGATGGTGGCGATCTGCGGCGGAACCTCCGTCTTCGTCGAAACGCGGATGGAGGATGGCTTCAAGCTCCGGCCCGAGGCGCTCGAGCGCGCCATCACGCCTCAGACCAAATGGCTGGTGCTCAACTCCCCGTCGAACCCTTCGGGCGCCGCCTATGCATTCGACGAAATGAAGAAAGTGACCGACGTGCTCCTGCGCCATCCGCAGGTGCATGTCCTCACCGACGACATCTACGAGCATCTGGTCTATGGCGACTTCAAATTCGTCACGCCGGCCCAGGTCGAGCCGGCGCTGATCGAGCGCACGCTGACCATGAACGGCGTCTCCAAGGCCTACGCCATGACCGGCTGGCGCATTGGCTACGCCGCCGGGCCGAGCGCCCTGATCAAGGCCATGGACCTGCTCCAGGGGCAGCAGACCTCGGGCGCCTGTTCGATCGCGCAATGGGCCGCGGTCGAGGCGCTTGAAGGTCCGCAGGACCATCTGGCCGTCTTCCGTGAGGCCTTCCAGGAGCGCCGAGACCTCGTGGTCTCGATGCTCAACCAGGCGAAATATCTGAAATGCCCGACGCCCGAAGGCGCCTTCTATGTGTTTCCTTCCTGCGCCGACGCCATCGGCCGCAGGACGCCGAATGGCAAGGTCATCGAAACCGACGAGGATTTCGTGACCGAACTTTTGGATACGCAGGGAGTCGCCGTGGTGCAGGGGTCCGCCTTTGGCGTTGGCCCCAATTTCCGCGTGTCATACGCCGCGTCGAACGCATTGCTCGAAGACGCCTGCCGAAAAATCCAGACCTTCTGCGGAAGCCTCGTCTAACGCTGACGGCGCTTTGCGCATTGCGCGCGCCAGCCTAAACTAACGCTAGGCGCAAGCGGCGGCCGTGCGCGAGCGCTTCGCCAATTGCGCGAAGTCTCGCGCCAGGGAGCGCGGAACCGGTTTGCCGGCTCGTCGGCCCTCGGCCGGCGGGCGGCGCCTTCTTCGGGAGACCTGCATATGACGATTTTCGCTCTCCTTTTCCTCGCGCTGCTCAGCGCGCTGATCGCCTATATCTCCTTCCTGCCGGACAGTTTCCGCATCGCGCGCTCGACGACGATCGACGCGCCGCCGGAGACCGTCTTCCGGCATATCTACGACTTTCACAATTGGCGCGACTGGTCGCCCTGGGCCAAGCTCGATCCCGAAATGAAGGAAGAATATGGAGGGACGCCGCAGGGCTATGGCGCGACCTATTCCTGGTCGGGGAACAAGGAGGTCGGCGTCGGCCGCATGGAGATCGTCGAGAGCCGTCAGGGCGAACGGGTTCGCATCAAGATCGCATTCACGAAGCCGTTCGAGGCCAAGCATGACGTGCAGTTCGATCTCAAGCCGCTGGGCGACGACCGAACGGAAGTCACCTGGGCGATGTCCGGCCGTCACGAATTCATCGGCAAGGCGATGTTTAAATTTTTCGGCGTCGACAAGTCGCTCGGCCAGCGGTTCGAAAAGGGGCTCGCCGACCTTAAGAGGGTCGTCGAGTCGCAGCCCAAAATCGCCGCAGGCTGATCCGCTGCCATTGCGCGGCAAAAAAAAGCGGCGCGTCAGTCAAGGCGCGCCGCGCAAAGAGCGGAAATGAAGTCGCGCTACGTCGCCGCGTCGAACATTTCCTCGACATGCTCCCAATTGACCAGATGATCGAGGAAAGCCTTGAGATAGTCGGCGCGGCGATTGCGATAGTCGATGTAATAGGAATGCTCCCAGACGTCGGCGACGAGGATCGGCGCGGCGCCATGGATCAGCGGATTCTCGGCGTTCGGCGTCTTGCGAACAGCGAGCTTTCCAGCCTTCGCCTCCAGCCACACCCAGCCGGAGCCGAATTGGCCCAGGCCTTCCTTCTGAAACTCTTCGCGGAATTTGTCGACCGAGCCGAAGGAATCGATGATCGCCTTCTCGACCTTGCCGGGAATGGCGCCGCCGCCGTTCGGCTTCATCCACTTCCAATAGTGGGCATGGTTGTAATGCTGGGCGACGTTATTGAAGATCGGCGTATTGCGATTATAGGCGGTGACGATCACTTCCTCGATCGGTTTGCCGTCATATTCCGTGCCTTTGATGAGATTATTGGCGTTCGTGACATAGGTCGCGTGATGCTTGTCGTGGTGATACTCAAAGGACTCGCGCGAAAGATAAGGCTGCAGAGCGTCATAGGGATAGGGCAGATCTTCCAGTGTGAAGGACATAATTCTCTCCCGAATAAGTTCGCCGAGCGTCAGCTGCACGCGTTAACTAGCCCCCCGCGCGACATGCGGCAATATCGCGCGATCGCGAACGGCGCCGCTATGTTCGCTTTTTGGCGACAAAAAAGCACGGCTCGGTGACGACCGAGCCGTGCTGCAATCTTCGGGCCGCTTCTTTAGGCGATGGCGTCGCCCGTCGAGGGCTTTTTCCTTGCGCTGGCGCGCAGCGCCCACCACAGCAGTCCGACGAGCGAGACGAAGCCGACTGCATAGAGAATGTATTCGATCAATCCGTGGAAGGTATAGAGTCCCACTGAGAACGGAAAGCGCGAAACCCATTCATTGCCGAGACCGTCGCGCGCCGTGACGATTCCGACATAATGGCCGGAATCCTTGAAGTCGTGTTCGAAGGTCATCGTGCCGTTGCGATAGACCTTCGGCTCGATATAGGCGACGGTGATCGCGTCGAGGTTGGCTTTTTCCTTTTCTTCGCCGACGTCTTTAACGACGCGGATGCCGATCGCCATGTCGCGCAGTTTTGGCGAAACGGCGGTGAGCGCGATCACGGTCGGTCCGGTATTGGCGATATCCTCGCAAAACTCCAGATCTTCGCCGATGCGCTGATAGCCGATGAAGTGCATGACGTGCGGACCGATCCGCAGCACGCAATCATCCTGCTCGAGCGCCACGCCGCCATGCGCGAGGACGGCTGTCGGCGCGGCGATAAAGGCCGCGACCGCAATCACTGCGCCGGCGAACAGGCCGCGCATCCCAGTTACACTCGCCATTTACAGTCTCCCCATGATCGCCGACGCCGCGACCGCCGAAGGCTCCCGCCGCATACGCGTCGCCGCTGTAGTGATGACGTTTGTATTGGACGAATGGATTGCGACGCGACATCTTGACGCATCTTAATGATACTTATAACATATTGAAAAAAATTGAAAAAAATTCTCACAGCTCCGACCGTTGAAAATCATAAATACCATATATTGATGTAAAATGTGATTGAAGCGATATATATATGGTTTTGCTCGCGGGACAGACCGCAGAATGGTTTCTAACATAACAGTATTGTACTGAGTCTAATACTTTGAACTTTCGGCATCCGCCGTCGATTGTGCCGACGGGCGCGGCTTGTGGTAGGTTTCGCGCCAACCAACATTCAAAGGATAACGATGAAGCGTTACGGTTTCGGCGTGACATTGCTTGGGCTCGCGCTTGCGGTTTCCGGCCTCTACGGCATGTGGTCCGGCTGGGACTACATTCAGCTCGAACGGGGTTGGAGCCTGTTCATCGGCGGCGCGACGGCGGTGTCGGGCGGCGTGGTGACGATCGCGCTTGGGCGCGCGATCGGCCTTCTGGGTCGCATCGCCGATCATGCGTCGGCGACGCAAGCGAGCGCCGAGCAAAAGCCGCCAGCGGCGGAACCGGTCGAGCGCGCGCCGTCGGGGGATCGCGCGCCAGCCGCCACGCGCAGGCCGGCAAAGCCGCCCGTCGAAGTCGACCGATACAGCGCCGGCGGCTCGGTCTATGTGATGTTTTCCGACGGTTCGGTCGAAGTTCAGACCGACGGCCGCTCGCACCGATATGCTTCGCTCGCGGCGCTGCGCGCCGACACGGGCGTCCACGACGGATAATCGCGCTCAGTTGGGCGCCGCGCTCCACATCAGGAACAGCGCCGCGTCGCCTGGCAGACCTTCTGGGAAATCGACGATTTGCGCGGCGATGCGGAAGCCGCGAGGGTGCAGTTCGTTGCGCCAGCGCTGAAAAACGTCGGCCGGTTCGCCGCGCAGAGTCGCCGGCCAGTTGGGATCGGGCGCATTGATCGCGCGGCCGCCGTCCACGCAAAGCTGCGACGGAAAGCGGATCAGCAGATGTTCGGTGAGTCCGGCCGCCGCGCTGCGCCGCGCCAACTCAAGCATCTCCCGCCATCGAGCTTCCGTCAGCCGCTGACGAGCGAGTTCGCGGATGCGCTGATCGCGCAGCTCGATCGCCATGCGCCGACGTTCGACGCGCTCCAGTTCGAGTTGGCGCTCATGGGCCGCCACGAGTTCGCGAAACTCCAAAGCGGTCGCCACGGCGCAGCGGTCGCCGCTTTGCTGCGGAATCGAGATGAGCGGGCGACGCCGATGCGCCTCCAGCGCCATGGCCGGAAAGCCGCCCTTCATCGCTTCCATGACTTCCTTGCGGAGCAGGAGGCCGATGATCTTATGGCCTTCGACGACAGGGATGCGTTTGAGGCTGTGACTCTCCATGATCCGCGCAATGTCGGGAATCTTGGCGACGTCGGAAATCGAAATCGCCGGCGTCGTCATCACTTCGCGCAGCGCGCGCCCATTGGCGTGAAACGCTGGCTTTGGCCTGTCGCGCAGCAGAAACGCCGGAATGGCGCCGAGGTCGGGCAGGGGTTGAACGCGCGGCTCTTCGAGATTGCTGCGCGTGACGATGCCGATCGGCGTCAGGTCGTCATCGACGACCGGCACGGCGCCGAGGCCGCAGTCGGCAAGAAGCTTCGCGACGTAATCGAGGTCCGCGTCCGCCGTGACAAAGGGAAAATCGCTGTTCATCAGATCGCGCGCGATCATGCCGCCGTCTCGCCTCCCGATCCTTTTTTAGCGCTCAGCCCGACAATTCAATCGTCACCGGCACATGGTCGGACGGCCGGTTCCAGCTGCGCGCGTCGCGCAGCACGTCGAGACGTTTGAGTCCGCCTGCAAGCGCCTCGCTCACCAGAACATGATCGAGCCGGCGTCCCCGGTTCGACGCCTGCCAATCGGCGGCGCGGTAGCTCCACCAAGTATAAAGCTTTTCCTCCGCCGGCACGAAATGCCGCATCGCGTCGACCCAAGCGCCGGCGCGGAATACTTCCCCGAGCTTTTCCACCTCGACGGGCGTATGGCTCACGACCTTCAGCAGCGCCTTGTGGCTCCAGACATCATGCTCGAGCGGCGCGACATTGAGATCGCCGACCAGAACCGCGCGTCCGCGCGAAACGCCATCGGTAACGATCCAGTCGCGCATTTCGTCGAGAAAATCGAGCTTGTGCTGAAATTTTGGATTGATGTCGACATCAGGTTCGTCGCCGCCCGCCGGCACATAGAAATTGTGCAGCGCTATCGGGCCGCGTTCGGCTTCGACTTCGACGCAGATATGGCGCGCGTCGCCCTTTTCGCAGAAGTCGCGCTTCTCGACGAAGCGCAAGGGCCGCCTCGATATGACGGCGACGCCGTGATAGCCCTTCTGACCATTGATCGCGACATGTTCATAGCCGAGCGCATGCAAATCCTTCATCGGGAATTCGGCGTCCCGGCACTTCGTCTCCTGCAGACAGAGCACGTCGGGCGCTCGGCTTTTGAGAAACTCCGCGACGAGCGGAAGCCGCAGCCGCACGGAATTGATGTTCCAGGTGGTGATCTTGAGGCTTTTTGATTTCAATGAGGATCAGCTCTTGGTCTTGTCGCCGCGGAAAAGGAAAGGCGCGACGTCGGTGACGCCCGGCTGTTTCTCGGCGATGAACGGCGTCGGGCGGCAGACCGCCATGGCCGAGAGGCCGACTCGCGCGGTGAGAAGCCCGTTCAACACGCCTTCGCCGAGCTTTGCGGAAACGCGGGCGGCGATCCCGTGGCCGAGCGCCTGCTGGAGCAAGGAATCGCCGACCGCCATGCCGCCGGTGATCGCAAGATGCGCGCCGACCGAGCGGGCGAGCTTGAAGAAGCCGAACAGTCCCGGTCGGCCGCCGTAAATCTCCGCGATGCGGCGCATCAGCACGATCGCCTGTCCGACGACGAACAGAACGTCGATGAGCGCGCGCGGGCTGATTGCGGTCACGACGGAGACGCGCTTGGCGGCGCCGGCGATCTCGCGCCGCGCCGCTTCGTCGAGCGGCGCGACGAGATTGCGTTCGGCCAGCGTGATCAAATCGCGTCCGTCGATGATCTGCTTGAGATAGTCCTTGAGCAGCGCGCGCGCCCGGCCGGTGTCCGGGCGATCGTCATAAAGCTTGCAGAGTTCGTCGACCCGCTCGCGCGCGGCCTTGCCGTCGTCGCTCGCATGCGCCTCGGCCAGCGCGGCATGCAGCTTGGCGATGCGGTTCTGCCGGCTCATCGTGCGAAACTCGCGCCCGATGAAGATGACCGCGGCGACGACGGCGATACCCGCAAGGCTCAATCCCACCGTCCCGAGAATGGCCGAGCGGCGGAACAGGTCTTCGACGAAACTCCAGATCCACACCGTGAGCGCCAGCGAGATCAGTCCGGAGACCGCCGACAAAAATACGCCGCCCCAGGAGAAGACGTAACGGCGCAGCAGGCCATCCGCCTGCGCCGCTTCGACAGCCGCCTCATCGCCGGTCATCCCGTCGGCGAGTTCCGCGGCTTCGCGGGCGAAGGCGTCAAATTCGGCCTCGACCACCTCGACCGACCGCCGCCGCGCCTCGTCAGCTTGCGTCGGCGACCTGGCGGTGACCGTCTGGTCGCCTTCGAGGCGGAAAGCTCGTGGGCGCGGCCTTCGTTGCTGGGTCATGGCGATCCTGGTTTGGCCTTCCATAGCGCCTCGCGCGGGAAAAGGCGAAGCGCATCTTTCGCTGGAGCGTCGAGGGAGCGATCTGCCTTTTAAAAAGGGCGCCGCGGGGGCGCGACGGCCAGAAATATAGGCGACGTCGCTGCGAAAAACGCTTGTTGCGGCGCGATTGCGCCTCCTTTAGCATTCCAACGCCTTTCGGTGTCTAGAAGTATCGCGTTTTCGCGCATGAACGCCATCATTTACGACCTCCTCGCCCTTGCGGTCGGCTATCTGCTGGGCTCGATTCCTTTCGGTCTGCTGCTGACGCGTCTGGCGGGCACGATCGATCTTCGCTCAATCGGCTCCGGCAATATCGGCGCGACCAACGTCTTGCGCACCGGTCGAAAGGATTTGGCGGCGGCGACGCTGCTGCTCGACGGTCTCAAGGGAACGGCGGCGGCGCTGATTGGCGCGTGGCTTTCGCCGGAAGGCGGTATGATCGCCGGCCTCGCCGCCTTTGTCGGCCATGTCGCGCCGGTCTGGTTGCAATTTAAAGGCGGCAAGGGCGTCGCGACCTTTCTTGGCGTGCTGTTCGGGCTCAACTGGCCGACGGCGCTGATATTCTGCGGCGTCTGGCTGTCGACGGCGACGCTGACGCGTTATTCCTCGCTTGGCGCGCTGACCGCCAGCGCGGCGGCCCCGCTGGCGCTGTTCGTGTTTGGCCATAGCGGCGAAGCCGTTGTCGTCGCGATCATGGCTGCGATCGTCTACTACAGGCACAGGGACAATATCGCCCGTCTGCGCGCCGGCTCCGAAACGCGCATCGGACAAAAGGCGTGAGCGAGGCTGCGCCGCCAGGACGGTTGAGCGAGGCGCAGCTCGTCGACTGGCTCAGGCTCATTCGCAGCGAGAATATCGGTCCGCGCACCTTCAGGCAGCTCGTCAATCGTTTTGGCGGCGCGGGCGCGGCGCTGGACGCGCTGCCGTCGCTCGCGGCGCGCTCCTTACGCGGCCGGACGATCCGCATCGCGACGCGCGAGGAAGCGCTGCGCGAGATCGAGGCGGCGCACGCGCTCGGCGTGCGCTTCGTCACCACCGTCGATCCCGACTATCCGCCGCTGCTCAAGGAAATCGCCGATGCGCCGCCGCTGATCGCCCTACGCGGCGCGTCATGGGCCGCGCAGCGCGACGGCGTCGCCATCGTCGGTTCGCGCAACGCTTCGGCGGCGGGTCTCGCCTTCGCCGAACGGCTCGCGCGCAGTCTCGCGCTCGAGAATTACGTCATCGTCTCCGGTCTTGCGCGCGGCATCGACGCCGTCGCCCATCGCGCCGCGCTCGAAACCGGAACGATCGCCGTGCTGGCCGGCGGCCACGCGCGCCCCTATCCAGCCGAACATGCGCGTCTCGTCGAAGAAATCGCCGAGAGGGGATTGATCGTCTCTGAAATGCCGATCGAATGGGAGCCGCGCGGCCGCGATTTTCCGCGCCGAAATCGGATCATTTCGGGGTTGAGCCGCGGGACGATCGTCGTCGAGGCGGCGCGCCGCTCGGGGTCATTGATCACCGCGCGCTTCGCCAATGAGCAGGGGCGAGAAGTCTTCGCCGTTCCAGGCTCGCCGCTCGATCCGCGCGCGGAAGGCGTCAATGATCTCATCCGCCAGGGCGCGACCTTATGCGCCCGGCCAGAGGACGTGATTTCGGTCCTTGCCGAAAACGCCGGCGCGCCGGCGCGCAAGACTCTCTTCGACGACGACGCGCTCGAAGGCGAGGAAATCCTGATCGACGAACTGGATCTTTTCTCCACCCCCGACGAGTCGGCGTTCGAGGAGAGGGCCGCGCCGACTCGCTTTTCGGCGCCCGGCCCGGCGGGGGAATGCGGCGCCGATCCCGAGGCGGGCGTGACGAGCGAGCCGTCGCTGCGACCCGACGCCCATGAAATCGTCGTTGCCCTGCTGGGGCCCGCGCCTGTCTTGGTCGACGATCTCATCCGCGTCGCCGGTTTGACGGCGCGCGAGGTCCAGGGGGTGCTGGTCGAACTCGATGTCGAGGGACGGCTGCTGCGCCATGGGGCCAACCGCGTTTCCCTCGTTTACAATCAAAAGTTGTGATCTAGGCGGAGCGATCGATCGAATAGCCGCCAAGCTCACGCGCCCGCATATCGGCCTCGGCCCGCGCCAGATTCAGGAAATAGCAGAGCATCGGCATGTCGCAGCGATTGGCGAGCTTTGCCATTTCATCAGCCATATCAGCAATATAAGATGCAATCGAAGCCGCTTCTTCATTGGCTTTCTTGTCCTCCGCAGTCGTTCCGCGGGGCGCCTTGGATTCGCTATTGGTAGAATCCGGCCGGGACATGGTGATCGGTCTCCACGGACCACGGGGCGGTTATGAATTAGTTAAGCATCGGACTTTCTTGCATTTTCTTCCACCGCGTCTATCCTATGTCAAGGACAAAATTCTATCACAAGTTGTAATTCTGCCGGCGGGGCCAGGCTAGAGCCGTTTCAGTCGATCAAGCGCGCCTTGCAGAATATAAGCGGCGGCCATGCGGTCGACGACTTCCGCGCGCTTGGCGCGGGACGCGTCCTGCGCAATCAATTCGCGGGTCACGGCCGCGGTCGACAGGCGCTCGTCCCAGAAGGCGAAGGGCAGGGACGCCAGCTTCGACAGATTGCGCATGAAGGCGCGCGTCGCCTGCGCGCGCGGCCCCTCCGTGCCGTCCATATTGAGCGGGAGGCCGACGACGAGCGCGCAGACCTCAAAATCCTTCGTGCGCTTAAGCAGGTTGGCGGCGTCCTGTGTGAACTTCATGCGCGCGATCGTATCGAGCGGAGAAGCGAGCCGCCGTTCGACGTCGGAAAGCGCCAGACCGATGGTTTTGGTCCCAAGATCCAGGCCCATCAGCCGGCCTTTCGGCGGCAGAAGCGCCGCTAAATCTTCCAAGGATGTCGCGCGCATGCTCACCGCGCTCCGCTATCATGTCGCGATCGTTCCGCAAACCGGAGGGGTTGAGCGCTCCTCCTTTTTGAGCCCGCGATCGGCCGCCATCATTGCGCCGCGATAGACCAGGCGCTATAGCGCCCCGTTGAGACCTTTCTTGCGGAGCTCTAATGTCCGTTGATTCCGCGACCGTCCGCCGGATCGCCCATCTCTCGCGCATCGCCATCGACGACAGCGAGGTCGAACGGCTGCGCGGCGAACTCAACGCCATTCTCGCTTTCGTCGAAACCTTGAGCGAGGTCGACATCGACGGGGTCGAGCCTCTAACCTCCGCCCTGCCGATGCAAATGAAGAAGCGCGCCGACGTGGTGACGGACGGCGGCATCTGCGACGACATTCTCGCCAATGCGCCGATGCGCGAAGATCATTATTTCGTCGTGCCCAAGGTCGTCGAATAGCGTTTGCGGCGCAGCCGTCGCGCATGCGGCGGCCTCAGAAACAAAGGGACAAATGTCCGATCCCACGCATCTCTCTCTTGCCGAGGCGCGCGACGCGCTCAAATCGAAACGGCTCTCCGCCGTCGAGCTGACGCAGGCGCATATCGATGCGATCCAAGAATCGCGCGCGCTCAACTGCTTCATTACGGAGACGCCGGAGCTGGCGCTGTCCCAGGCGCGCGACAGCGACGCGCGCATCGCGCGCGGCGACGCGCGCCCGCTCGAGGGCCTGCCGCTCGGCATAAAGGATCTTTATTGCTCGAAGGGCGTGCGCACGACGGCGGGGAGTCGCATTCTCGACGAGTTCACGCCCACCTATGAATCGACCGTTTCGGCCAATCTGCTGCGCGACGGCGCGGCGACGCTCGGCAAGCTCAATCTCGATGAGTTCGCGATGGGCTCGTCCAATGAGACGAGCGCCTTCGGACCCGTGGTTTCGCCGTGGCGGCGCGCCGGCGATCCCGACGCCAGGATTGTTCCGGGCGGTTCGTCGGGCGGCTCCTCGGCGGCGGTGGCGGCGCATCTTTGTCTCGGCGCCACCGCGACGGACACCGGCGGTTCGATCCGTCAGCCGGCCGCCTTCACGGGGACCGTGGGCGTCAAGCCGACCTATGGCCGCTGTTCGCGGTGGGGAATCGTCGCCTTCGCCTCTTCGCTCGATCAGGCGGGTCCGATCGCGCGCAACGTGCGCGACGCCGCGATCATGCTCAGATCGATGGCGGGCCATGATCCGAAAGACACGACCAGCGTCGACGCGCCCGTGCCGGACTATGAAGCCGCCGTGGGCGCATCGGTGAGAGGGCGCCGCATCGGCGTGCCGAAGGAATATCGTATCGACGGCATGTCGGCGGAGATCGCCGCGCTGTGGGACAAGGGCGTCGCCTGGCTGAAGGACGCCGGCGCGGAGATCGTCGAAATTTCCTTGCCGCATACCCGCTACGCCTTGCCCACGTACTATATTATTGCGCCCGCCGAAGCTTCCTCCAATCTCGCGCGCTACGACGGCGTGCGCTATGGCCGACGCGAGCAGGGCCGCGACATTACCGATATGTACGAGAAGACGCGCGCGACCGGCTTTGGCCCGGAAGTGCGGCGGCGCATCATGATCGGCACTTATGTTCTGTCGGCCGGCTATTACGACGCTTATTACGTGCGCGCGCAGAAGGTCCGCAGCCTGATCAAGCGCGACTTCGACGACGCCTTCGCCGCGGGCGTCGACGCCGTCCTGACGCCGGCGACGCCGTCGACCGCCTTCGCGCAAGGCGAGAAGGGCGCGGCCGACCCTGTCGAAATGTATCTCAACGACGTGTTCACCGTGACGGTGAACATGGCCGGTCTTCCCGGCGTCGCGGTTCCCGGCGGTCTCGCTGAGAATGGCTTGCCCCTGGGCCTGCAGCTGATCGGCCGGCCCTTCGACGAAGAGACGCTGTTCTCTCTCGCCGCGGCGATCGAGCAGGCGGCGCCGAAGATCGAATGTCCTCAGCCATGGTGGCGCGAGAACTGAAGATGACCACGCCGCGGGCTCAGAAGGATATTGCGCAAAGCTCCGAGCAGGAGCTGCAGGACGAAATGTCCGACGTCCGCCGTTTGATCGACGAATTGGACGAGGAGCTGGTCGCGCTTCTCGCCAAGCGCCAAAGACAGATCGAGCGCGCGGCGAAGGTCAAACCCGCCCTTGGGATTCCCGCCAATGTGCCCGAGCGCGTCGATGAAGTGCTGGGACATGTGCTGGGCGTCGCGCGCCGGGAGGGCCTGTCGGTCGAACTGGCGATGAACCTTTGGCGCGCGCTGATCGACTGGTCGATCCAATATGAAGAGCGACTGATGGGCGACCGCGCACGAAAGCGCGATCCTGGCGCCTAGAGCGCGTAAAGCGCGCTCTAGGCTTTTGGAATCGATCACGTCATCTGCGTTCAGGCGAGTCCGCCTGAACGCAGCGTGATCTAGCGCGAATCTAATCTCTTTTCCGGCGGCGGCCCGTCATCCTGATCGCCGACGCGCGTCGTTCTTTTGATGCGAACGAAGCCGTTGCGGATCGACCAGCGCAGGCACTTGATCGACCACCGGTGAAAGCGTCGCGACAATCTGTGGGCGCCGGGCGAATGCGGGGCGAGGATCGCGAGGCCGAGAGGGAACATCCAGACGCCGAAGACCGGAAGCGGCGCGAGAATGGTGCCGCCGAGGATCAGGCCGACGCCGACGGGAATGCTCACATGGCGGGGAGCGTCGCGCATGCGCGCGATCAGTCCTTTCCTGCGATCGTCGTCAGAATTCCTGTTCGTGGCCATATCGTCGCTTGTCCTTCGCGTGGCGCCGGCCGTTCCGCTCCCGCCAAGCGTGGTTTATATGGATGACGCAATTTTAGCGAGGCAGATATGGCGACAGAGGCGGCACCTTCCAAGCTCATCAAGGGCGCGACCGGCGACTGGGAAGTCGTAATCGGCATGGAAATCCATGCCCAGGTGACGAGCAACGCCAAGCTCTTCTCCGGCGCTTCCGCCGAATATGGCGGCGCCCCGAACGATCACGTCTCGCTCGTCGACGCGGCGATGCCGGGCATGCTGCCGGTGATCAACGAGGAATGCGTCAAACAGGCGATCCGGACCGGCCTCGGCCTCGAAGCCAAGATCAACCTGCGCTCGGTCTTCGACCGAAAGAACTATTTCTATCCCGATCTGCCGCAGGGCTATCAGATTTCCCAATTTAAGCACCCGATCGTCGGCGAGGGCGTCGTCATTGTCGACGTGTCGCCCAGCGAGCGCATTACCGTCGGCGTCGAGCGTCTGCATCTCGAGCAGGACGCCGGCAAGTCGCTGCATGATTTATCGGCGACGGAAAGCCACGTCGATCTCAACCGCAGCGGCGTGGCGCTGATGGAGATCGTCTCCAAACCGGACTTACGTTCGGCCGAGGAGGCGCGCGCCTATGTTTCGAAGCTGCGAACGATCTTGCGCTATATCGGCTCCTGCGACGGCAATATGGAGCAGGGCTCGCTGCGCGCCGACGTCAACGTATCGGTGCGTCGACCCGGCGCCGCGCTCGGCACGCGCTGCGAAATCAAGAACGTCAACTCGATCCGCTTCATCGGCCAGGCGATCGAGGTCGAGGCGCGCCGTCAGATCGGCATTCTCGAGGACGGCGGCAAGATCGATCAGGAGACGCGGCTGTTCGATCCCGGCAAGGGCGAGACGCGCTCGATGCGCTCCAAGGAGGAAGCGCATGATTATCGCTACTTCCCCGATCCCGATCTGCTGCCGCTCGAATTCGATCAGGCCTATGTCGACGCGCTGAAGGGCGAACTGCCGGAACTGCCCGACGCCAAGCGCGCGCGCTTCATCGCGCAGTATGGTCTACCGCCTTACGACGCCGGCGTGCTGGTGATGGAGCGGGCCGCGGCTGACTATTTCGAGGAGACGGCGAAAGGCCGCGACGCCAAGCTCGCGGCCAATTGGGTGATCAACGAGCTGTTCGGCCGCCTGAACAAGGAAGGGCTCGACGTCGCCCGCTCGCCGGTGTCGTCGCAGGCCTTGGGCGCGATCATCGATCTCATCTCGCAGAACGTCATTTCGGGCAAGATCGCCAAGGATCTTTTCGAGATCGTCTGGACGGAAGGCGGCGAACCGAAGGAGATCGTCGAGACTCGCGGCATGAAGCAGGTGACCGACACGGGCGCGATTGAAGCCGCCGTCGACGCCGTCATCGCCGCCAATCCCGACAAGGTCGAGCAGGCGAAGGCGAAGCCGACGATGCTCGGCTGGTTCGTCGGACAGGTGATGAAGCAGACCGGCGGAAAGGCGAATCCGCAGGCGGTGAACGATCTCTTGAAGCGCAAATTAGGCGTTTGACGCGCGCCTTTCGCCGCCAAAAACGAATCAGTTTGCGACACGCGCTGCGCGATTCCTCTCCCGATGGAGGCGTTGCGCAGCAATTTTTTTTGTTTCCGCCGCGCTAGCCACAATTTTTTTTTTGTCCCGATGCGGCTTCGTTGCGCGTTGCGCAAGCGCGCGCGCCTATGGCGGCGTCTGACGCGCTTCGCTTCTCGACGGACGTTGATTTTTCCATCCGCCGAAGAAGCGCGCGACGCAGAATCATCGTGTCTCGACATATTGCCCGAGGGGCGCTTGCCGTCAGCGTCGCCGACCTGCGGATGTTGGCGGATATAAAAGCAAATCAAATAATTGAACGACAAGCGCGGCGCGCGGCGCAGAATGCGCGCGCATGTCTTGAAGGCTTTTTTGAGCAGATGTCGCTCACGGATTCGACGCTTGGATCGTCGCAATAAAACGCAAGACGCAAACCTGTTGCGACAGTCTCGATGAAGCGTTCGCAAAGCAGCTTCGCGATCATTTTGCTTGTCGCGCGACCGCGCTCAACATGCCTCGTCATGCGCAGCGTCGATCACTTCTGCGCGCTTAGCTCTTGAACGACTGATTAACCGCGATACGCTATTTGCGCGTATTGTCGGTCGAGCATAGTTCCGGCAATTCGGATCAAGGGGACTTATTATGGCGAGAGCTACAATCAAGCGTAAGCCGGCCAAGAAGGCTGCGGCGAAGAAGGGTGCGCGTAAAACCGCGAAGAAGACCGCGACGAAGAAGTCGGCGGCAAAGAAAGGCGCCCGCAAGGCTACGCGAAAGACCGCCGTGAAGAAGACGGTCCGCAAGGGCGTCCGCAAGGCGGCGACCAAGAAGCGCGGCGTGAAGAAGGCAGGCGCCAAGAAGGGCGCTCGCAAAGCGACCGCGAAGAAGCGCGCGCCGCGAAAGGTGAAGGCGCCGGCGCCGTCTGCTCCTCCGGAGGCCATGTAAGGCGAAGCGCCTTCGCATGCGCGATCGACAGTTTCGCGTCGTTGCGTCAGCGCTTCCAGCACTCATCGCCCGAGGGCGCGCGTCCAGCGAGGCGCGTCCCGGGCGATAGTCGTCACAGGCGATTATTTTGTGTGCGCGCCGCCGTCGCGCCCGGCCGCTTCAAGACGCCTATCGCGTCAGGCACTCCGTCGCGAAGTCGCGCCACGTCGGCAATCCTTTATTCGACTCACGCTTCATCCTGTCCCATTCCTCGGCGCAGGCGCGCATCTTCTGGCGCGACGCGCGGGGGAGCGAGGGCGGCGGCTGACTCGTATCGACAGGAGGCGGCGCCTGCGGCGGCGGAAGCGCGCCGACGTTCGGCGGCTGAATCGGTTGCGGAGCGGGCTTTGCGCCTGGCGTCGCGGGAACGGCGTCTTGGACTGGCGGCCGCGACGGTTGCCGGACAGTCTGTTCCGGCGCGGGCGCGTTTCGCTTTTGCGCCGGCGCGGAACGCACGGGCGGCGTCGGCGTTGCGGGTTTGACCTGCGCCAGGGTCGCGCTGGCGGCGACAAGCGCGCCGGCGGCGATCGCCACAACGCTCGCCGATCGCCGAAATGAAAAGTTGCGCGAGCCGATTTTCAATGGTTTTTCCTCACGCAAGCGCAATGGCCGTCGATCCTCTATAGCCTGAAGTCCGTTCGTCTCGAAAGCGGATGACCGGGAAAGAGCGCGAAAGCGGAGGCCCCATGAACGAATTGGAAAAACAAGTCGACGTGGCGGCGCGGCTGAGCCTGCTCCGGCGTCCGCGCCGAAATCGCAAGAGCGAGTGGGCCCGCCGCCTGGTCAGAGAAAACGCGCTCGATGTTTCGGATCTGATCTGGCCGCTCTTCCTGATCGACGGCGCGGAGCGGCGCGAGCCGGTGTCCTCGATGCCGGGCGTTTACCGTTACTCGGTCGACGCGGCGGTCGACGCGGTCGGGCAGGCGGCCGCGCTCGGCATTCCCGCCGTCGCGCTCTTTCCCTACACCGATCCGGATTTACGCGACGAGCGCGCCAGCGCGGCGCTCGATCCTGAAAACCTCGTCTGTCGCGCCTGTCAGGCGATCAAGCGCGCCGTTCCAAAGATCGGCGTCATCACCGATGTGGCGCTCGATCCCTATACAAGTCACGGCCACGACGGGCTTCTTCTTGGCGATGAGATCGTCAACGACGCGACCGTCGCCGTGCTGGCGCGACAGGCGGTGATCCAGGCGCGCGCCGGCGCGGACGTGATCGCGCCCTCGGACATGATGGACGGAAGGATCGAGGCGATCCGCAAGGCGCTCGACGCCGAAGGTTTCGAGAACGTCCAGATCATGAGCTATGCGGCGAAATATGCGTCCGCCTTCTACGGACCGTTCCGCGACGCGATCGGCACAAGCAAGACTCTTCGGGGCGATAAGCGAACCTATCAGATGGACCCCGCCAATTCCGACGAGGCGCTGCGCGAAGTGGCCCTCGATCTCGAACAGGGCGCCGACATGGTGATGGTGAAGCCCGGCATGCCCTATCTCGATGTGGTGCGCCGCGTCGTCGAGGCTTTTCGCGCGCCGACATTCGCCTATCAGGTGTCGGGCGAATACGCGATGATCACGGCGGCCGCGCAAAACGGCTGGATCGACGGCGAGCGGGCGATGCTGGAAAGCCTGCTCGGCTTCAAGCGCGCCGGCGCCTCGGGCGTCCTGACCTATTTCGCGCTTCGGGCCGCCGAGGCGCTGCGGGAAGGAGAGTGACGCGCGACGCGCCGCTTTCTCTCAGCGAAAGATCGTCAAGCGGCGTCGCGCAGGCTGCGCACGCGATCGTGATTTTCCTTCACGCCTTGATATTGGCGCTGCACCAGGGACCTGATCTCCGGCGGAAGCGGCTGGGCGATGGCCTGCTGATAGGCGTCCTTGGCCGCATCCTCGCCGCGTTCGACCTCTTCGAGCACGGCGCGTTCCGACCGGCTGCTCAGCGCGGCCTTCACATTCGTCCAGGCGCGATGCATCGCGCCGGTCATCGAACCGCCCCGTGCAGGCTCGCCGCCGAGGTTCACGATCTTTGATTCAAGCTCCCTGGCGCCTTCCGCGCAACGCGCGGCCGCGGTGCGAAACACAGACTTCAGCGTCGTGTTTTGAACGTCTTCCGCCGCGGCCAGAAACCCTTGCTCGCCGTCGCGGCTGATTTCAGCGAGCTCGTTCAAGGTGGAGATGACCTCGGACTTTTCCATTTTCCTGCCTCCCGGGGACGCGGGCGCGTAAGCGTCCTAAACAAAGGGCGGATGGCTTTGTTCCAACGGGATGTTGCGTAGCGCGCGCCGGTTGACGACGAGACGCCCGCGTCGCGGGGTGGACAAAGCCCCCCAAGCATGGTTTGCAGAACCGCCTGCCGCGCCGACCTCGCGCCGGCGCCAGCGACTCGTCTTCGGCCCTCTCCAGGCATCGCTAAAACTATGATTGGACGCGCCCTTCTTGTTGCCGCTCTATCATTTTGCGCCGCCGCGCCGGCCCGCGCCGACTTTCGTCTGTGCAACAATACGAGCGCCCGCGTCAGCGTCGCCATCGCCTATACCGATGGGCGCAACTGGTTGTCGGAAGGCTGGTGGAACCTTCGGCCGAGCGTTTGCGAAACGCTTCTGCGCGGTCCGCTCGCCGCACAATTTTATTATGTGTATGCCATGGACGAACGCGGCGGCGAATGGAAGGGCAAGGCGTTCATGTGCACGCGCGACCGGGAATTTCGTATCGACGGAAGAGAAGATTGTTTCGCGCGCGGTTTCGACCGCACCGGATTCTTCGAGATCGACACGGGACGGGACGCGAAGAGCTGGACGGTGCAGCTCACCGATCCCACTGCCGCGCCGACGCAATAACTTGAACTCGGGAACGTTTTCGCCATGAGAAGGTCGCGGCGCGTCAAGATCATCGCAACGCTTGGGCCGGCGACGGTCGACAAGGCGGTCATCGCGGGCCTCGTGCGCGCCGGCGCCGATGTTTTCCGCATCAATATGAGCCACACCGATCATGCGGGTCTTGCGAGCTATGTCCGGATGATCCGCGAGATCGAGAACGACATGTCGCGCGCGATCGCCGTGCTGGTCGACCTCCAGGGCCCCAAGCTGCGCATCGGCGCCTTCGAGGAGGGCTCGGTGCATGTGCGCAAGGGCGACGTCTTCGTCTTCGACAGCGATCCGGCGCCCGGCGACGCCACGCGCGTGCGCCTGCCGCATCCCGAAATCCTCGCGGCGCTCAAGGTCAATGATTCGATCCTCATCGACGACGGGCGGGTGCGGCTCCATGTCGTCGAAACCGCTCCCGAGCGGGCGCACGCCGTCGTCGATGTCGCCGGACGCCTGTCGAACCGAAAAGGCGTGAGCCTGCCGGATACGGAAATTCCGATCACATCGATGACGAATAAGGATCGCGCCGATCTCGACGCCGCGCTGAAGGAGGGCGTCGACTGGGTCGCGATTTCTTTCGTCCAGCGGCCCGAGGACGTGATCGAGGTGAAGCAGATCGCCCAGGGCCGGGCGCTGATCATGGCGAAGATCGAGAAGCCTCAGGCGATTTCGAGGCTCGAGGACGTGATCGAAGTTTCGGACGCGCTGATGGTGGCGCGCGGCGACCTCGGCGTCGAAGTGCCGCTCGAGCGCGTTCCGGGGCTCCAGAAACGCATCAACCGTTCGGCGCGGCGCCTCGGCAAGCCGGTGGTCATCGCCACGCAGATGCTCGAGTCGATGATTCTTTCGCCCTTGCCGACGCGCGCCGAAGTGTCCGACGTCGCCACGGCCGTGTTCGAGGGCGCGGACGCGGTGATGCTGTCCGCCGAAAGCGCGGCGGGGCAATATCCGCAGGAGGCCGTCGCGACGATGAGCCGGATCGCGGAAGAGGTCGAGACGGACGCGATCTATCGCTCGATCATCAACGCCCAGCGCGGCGAATTGCCCAACCCGACCTCGGCTGACGCCATCGCCGTCGCCGCGCGCGACGTGGCGCAAACGCTTCATTCAAAGGCGGTCATCGCCTGGACGTCGTCCGGTTCGACCGCGCTGCGCATTGCGCGCGAACGGCCGCAGTCGCCAATTCTGGCGCTGACCCCAAAGCGCGACACCGCCCGACGTCTCGCCCTGGTCTGGGGCGTGCACGCGCTTCAAACCCGCGACGCCGTCGACATTGAAGACATGGTGGGGCGCGCCTGCGAATATTCGGAGAGCGAGGGGTTCGGCGTCGCCGGCGACCGGGTGATCATCGTCGCCGGCATGCCTTTCGGCACGCCGGGCGCGACGAACATGATGCGGATCGCGCATCTTGGCGAGCAGGGCTGCCCGCCGAAAGACTGATCTTTCAGGCGTAATTCAGCCACGACAGGTTCAGCGTTGCGGTCGCCATTCCATCATGATGGTTTCGCGCCCGGACAGCGTATTCGCGCCGCGTCCCACCCGCGAAAATCCGTCGCGCTCATAAAAGCGAATGGCGCGAAGATTGTCGGCATTGACGTCGAGCCGGATCACGTTCGGCGAAACATTGCGCGCGGCGGAGAGCAGCGACGCGCCGAAGCCGGCGCCGAAGCGTTCCGGAGCGACGCAAATCTGATCGAGCCAGCCGTCAGCCGGATTGATCACGACGAAGCCGGCTAGAGCGCGCTGCGAAAAAGTGGGAACCGGCTTTTCGCATAGGGCGCGCTCTAAACTTTTGGGATCGATCACGTTTTCTGCATTTGGGCGATTCCGCCCGATTGCAGCGTGATCGAGCGTCGATCCGGTGTCGAACAGACAGAGCGTCACCCCGCCGACGGCCTCAAGCTCGCGAACGTGGCGCAAGAGCCAGTCGCGGCGCGCGTCGAAGTCGATTTCGGGATAGGTGGCCCGCCAGGAGGCGACCCAGACATCGAGAATCGACGGCCAGTCGTCCTCGACGCGCGGGCGCAGTTTCATCGAGACATGTGGCGGAGAGGCGTTCACGCTTTCCTCATCAGGTCGAGGAGTTGGCGATGAATCGTTTCGTTGCCCGCACATATCTCGCCCTTCACAAGCATCTCGGCGCCTCCCGAAAGGTCGCTCACGAAGCCGCCGGCTTCGCGCACGAGGACGATGCCGGCCGCGACGTCCCAGGAGTTGATGCCGCGCTCCCAATAGCCGTCGAAACGCCCGCAGGCGACCATGGCGAGATCGAGCGCGGCGGCGCCCATGCGCCGAATATTGGCGATCTTGCCCATCCCGGCCGCAAGCTCGCGCTTGAACGACTCATGATCGCGGGCGCGCGCCAGCGGCGGAATCCCGCAGGCCACCATGCATTCGGAGAGCGAGCGCCGCGCCGCGACCCGCATGCGGCGATTGTTGAAATAGGCGCCCTGGCCGAGCTCGGCGACGAACATGTCGTCGGTGGCGGGATTATAGACGAGCCCGGCGACGAGACGATCCTCGCGCTCAAGCCCGATAGAGATGGCGAAGACCGGAACGCCATGGAGAAAATTAGAGGTGCCGTCGAGCGGATCGATCAGCCAGCGGTGGCTCTTGTCGGAGCCCTCGACGATTCCCCCTTCCTCCAGAACGAAGCCATAGCCGGGGCGCGCCTTCGACAGTTCCTCGAACAGGGTCTTCTCGGCGCGCCTGTCGGCCGCGGTGACGAAGTCGCCGGGACCTTTCACCGAGACCTGAAGGTTCTCCACCTCGCCGAAGTCCCGTTTAAGGCCGCGACCCGCCTTCAGGGCGGCGGCGGTCATCACATTCATCAAGGCGGAGCGAATCATTTAGGGAGAGCCTAGGGGGACGGGTGCAGGGGGTTCAACGCCTTTGAGCGCGGCGGGGTCGTTCCGGCGAACGCGGCGGGAATGTTCAAATGCGCCAGTTTTCGCTCCGGCGCCAGTCCCTTTTTTGCTTCGCCGACAGAGCCTTGCATTTGCAGGGGCGCCGGGCGGTCCGCCGCGTCTCGGTCCTCGGGACAACACATTGGCCCGGTTGTATTTTGATGCGGCCGTCCACCCAAAACGTCCAGAAAAGCGGACAATCGGGCCGATGCGTTAACCTCATATTAATGATTATCGGTTTACGCTGAATACGTCCCTTCAGTGGGATGTCCGAGTGGCTTCTTCTCCACTCGTCCTTGATGCCTCCCTGTCAAGAAGCCTTGAGAGCCGCCTTGCGGCTCTCTTTTTATGGGCCATAAGAGGCGCGATCCCATTAAGGTTAAAGAAAGGCTAAGCGCGCGCCACTCGGCCGCCTGCGCTACTGTCCGCGCATCAGGGGCGCGGTCGCGCCAAGCAAGCGTGAGCGTCGCATGGCCCGAGTTACCGGCAGCGCCGGAGAAAAACAGCCGCCGGTCTCTTTCATCGAAAGGCTCGCGGGCTCCGAAGGATTTTGCGCGCTGTTTCGCGAGGGCATGAGCCTTGTCGAGGAAGCGGCCTCCTATCTCGATGGCGACGGGCGTATGGAGGCCAGGGAGCTGGCGAAAGCCGAAGCCCTCGCCTATGCGGCGGAGAGCATGCGGCTGACCACCCGGCTGATGCAGATCGCGTCCTGGCTGCTGCTGCAGCGGGCGGTCAATCAGGGCGAACTGACGCGTCATCAGGCGGCGAGCAATCGCCATCGGGTGAAGCTTCGCGAACAGGAGCTGGCGTCGGCCGCCGAGATTTTCCACCGCCTGCCGGAGCGGCTGCGCGAGCTTGCGCTGCACTCGCTGCGTCTGCAGGCCAGGATCATTCATCTCGATCGGCTGATCTATGCGCCCGAGCCGGCGTCCGCCGAGCCCGCGCCGGCGCCAAGTCCGGTCGAAGCGCAGATCGCGAAACTGCGCGCCGCCTTCAGCCAGTGACATTTTACGGGCAAGCCGACTGCAGGCGGCGGTTCGACCGCCGCCGTTCTTTTGATTCTTGACTTTATTTCTTGCCGAAAGAGAGATTGCCGAAGCGGGAGTTGAAGCGCGAAAGCCGGCCGCCGCGGTCGAGGAGCTGGGTCGACCCGCCCGTCCAGGCCGGATGCGTCTTGGGGTCGATGTCGAGATGCAGCGTGTCGCCGTCGTTCCCCCAAGTCGAACGGGTCGTATATTCCGCGCCGTCGGTCATCACGACCTTGATCGTGTGATAGTCGGGGTGGATGTCCTTCTTCATGGCGACGCATCCTTCCTGCGATGGAAACGGCTGAAGCCCCGCGCCGCGGCGGCGCGGGGTCGGCCGGTCGAAACAAGCGAATTTGACGGCGCTGATAGCGCAATGCGGGCGAATGGGCAAGTTGGGCTTCGGGGCGGCGCGTCGAAGCGCGGCAAGCGCGGAGGGGAGAATATGGCCAAATACCGAGGCGATCTGCCACAGTTGAAGCCGGGGCTCTTCGTCAGCGACGGGGGCCTGGAGACGACGCTCATTTTTCATGAGGGCGTCGACCTGCCGCACTTCGCGTCTTTCGTCTTGCTGGACAGCGAGGAGGGGCGGGCGCGACTGCGCGACTATTACGAGCGCTATCTCGCCATCGCGCGCCGCCATCGACGCGGCCTCATTCTGGACAGTCCCACCTGGCGGGCGAACCGCGACTGGGGCGCCAAACTTGGTTATGACGCGGCGGGCTTGGAGCGCATCAACAAGGGCTCGATTTCGCTCCTCGAGGAACTGCGCCAGGCCTGGGAAACGCCCGAAACGCCCCTCGTCGTCGCCGGCGTCGTCGGTCCTCGCGGCGACGGCTACGCCGTGGGCCGCTTGAGCGCGGGGGAGGCGGAAGATTATCACGCGCCGCAAATCGGGGCGTTCGCCGAGACGGCCGCCGACATGGTCGCGGCCTATACTTTGAATGATGTCGAAGAGGCGATCGGGATCGCCCGCGCCGCGAAAGCGCTCAACATGCCCTGTTCGATCTCCTTCACAGTGGAGACCGACGGCAGGCTGGTCAGCGGGCGCAGCTTGCGCGACGCGATCGAGACCGTGGATCGCGAAACCGACGCGGCGCCCGCCTATTACATGATCAATTGCGCCCATCCGACGCATTTCGAGCAGGCGCTGTCGGGGGACGAGCCGTGGATGGGAAGGCTGCTCGGCGCCAAGGCCAACGCCTCGACCAAAAGCCACGCCGAACTCGACGAATCGGTAACGCTCGACTCGGGCGATCCGCTCGATCTAGGGCGCAGATACCGGAAGTTGCGCGAAACCCATCCGGGCCTGCGCATCCTGGGGGGCTGCTGCGGGACGGATGAGCGCCACGTCGCGGCGATCTGCGAAGCCTGCGCGTAGCCCCTCTCAGGCCGCGAGCATCCTCTGCACCTCGGTGACCAGATCCCGCAGATGAAAGGGCTTGGAGAGGATTTTCGCCTGCCGTGGCGCGTGATTGTCCGGGTTGAGCGCGACGGCGGCGAAGCCGGTGATGAACATGACCCTGATGTCCGGATCAAGCTCGGTCGCGCGGCGCGCGAGTTCGATCCCGTCCATCTCGGGCATGACGATGTCGGTCAGGAGCAATTCGAAGGGCTCGACCCGAAGCTGATCATAGGCGGAAAGCCCGTTGTCGAAGGACGTGACCGAAAAGCCGGCCTGCTGCAGCGCCTTGACCAGGAAACGCCGCATGTCGTTGTCGTCTTCGGCGAGCAGAATGCGTGCAGCCGGACTATCGTTCATCGCCATCCTCACTGATTTTTCCCCATATGGCCCGAGCTTTGTAAATTTCAGGTGAAACCGGGGCGCCGCCGCGTTAACGTAACGTTCTTATTTAGCGGGAGGCGCCGCCGTTTTCGAGCGCCTGTCCGCAGCGCCGGCGCTAGAGTAAAGGCCGTCGCGGCGCGAAAACGAGACGAGCGAATGAACGAGGGCATGCGCGAGCGGCGTGAAACGAATGTGGCGGCGCTCTGCTGCGAACCGGAATTCGAGCGCGCCTTCGACATTATCGAGCCGGACGCGCTTGCGTCGCCGCTGGTCTTTTCCTCGCCGCACTCCGGCCGGATCTATCCCGCGCGCTTCCTGGCCGCGACGCCGCTCGACACGGCGACCCTGCGCCGCTCGGAAGACGCCTTCGTCGACGATCTGTTCGCTTCGGCGCCGTCGATCGGGGCGCCTATGCTGCGGGCGCGATTTCCCCGCGCCTATCTCGACCTCAATCGCGAGCCCTATGAACTCGATCCCAGGCTCTTCGACGGCGCCTTGCCGGCCTTCGCCAATGCGCGCTCGCTGCGCGTCGCGGCGGGACTGGGGACAATTCCGCGGGTGGTCGCCGACGCGCGCGAAATTTATGCAAGCCGGCTGTCGCTCGAAGAGGGCTTGCGTCGCATCGACTGCCTCTACAAACCCTATCATACGGCCCTGCGCGGCTTGATGGAGCGCGCCGCCGACCGTTTTGGCGTGGCCGTGCTGATCGATTGCCATTCGATGCCCTCGACTGGCGCGCGCGATCCGGTGCTCGCGGCGCGTGGCGACAAGCGGCGCATCGATTTCGTCATCGGCGATCGCTACGGCGCCAGCGCCTCGACCGGCCTCGTCGACATTGTCGAGGACCGGCTGCGCGGCCGCGGCTATCACGTCATGCGCAACCGGCCTTACGCCGGCGGCTTCATCACCGAACATTACGGCAAGCCGGCCGCCGGCTGGCATGCGCTGCAGATCGAAGTGTCGCGCGGTCTTTACATGGACGAGTCTACCCTCCAGAAGAACGAGCGCTTCGACGCCGTCGCCCGCGATCTCGGCGATGTGCTGGCGGCAGTGGCGCGACTGGAAGATTTGGCCGAGATTCTGGGCGGCGAACGACGGGCGGCGGCCGAGTAGTCGGACGTTCGAGCGCTCGACCGCGGAGTTCGCATGACCGCCGTCGATTTCGAGAAATTCGTTGAGCGTCTCGCCGATGTTTCGGCCGAGGCGATCATGCCCTTCTTCAGGACGGCGCTTGCCGCCGACGACAAGGCGCATGGCGGGGCCTTCGATCCCGTCACCGAGGCCGACCGCGGCGCCGAACTCGCCATGCGGCGCCTGATCGAATCGACCTTTCCCAGCCACGGCATACATGGCGAGGAGTTCGGACACCTACGCGAAGACGCCGAATATGTCTGGGTGCTCGATCCGATTGACGGCACCAAGAGCTTCATCTGCGGCCTGCCGCTATGGGGCACCCTGATCGGGCTCGCCCATCGCGGGCGTCCCTGTTACGGGCTGATGAGCCAGCCTTTCACCCGCGAGCGCTTCTTCGGCGACGGCGAGGCCGCGCATTGGCGCGGGCCGGCGCGGGGGGCGGCGGGCGCGCACGGCGCCGTCGAGACTCGCAGGCTGGCCACGCGCGTCTGTTCGACGCTCGCCCAGGCGACGCTGATGACGACATCGCCGCTGCTGATCGACCCGGCGCTGCGCGAAAATTTCCACCGCGTCGAGCGGGAGGCGCGGCTGTCGCGCTATGGCGGCGACTGCTACGCCTATTGCGCGCTGGCGTCCGGCCATGTCGATCTGGTCGTTGAGACCAATCTGCAGCCATACGACATCGTCGCGCTGATTCCGATCATCGAGGGCGCCGGCGGCGTCGTCACCAATTGGAGCGGCGGCGCGGCGGCCCAAGGCGGCGCGATTGTCGCGGCGGGCGATCCGGCGCTGCACGAAGAGGCGTTGAAGCTGCTCGGCGCATAAATCGCGCTGCGAAAGCGCGATCTCGCCAAGAGAGCGGGGGGATTTAAGCGACGAAGGCTTCTCCCGGAATGAAGGCGTCGAAGGCGCGCCAGAACTGGCTGCGGAACTCGTCGCGCTCCATCAGCAGTTCGTGCTTGGCGCCTGGGATCATCGCCAGCGCGCCGCTGTCGAGATTTTGCGCGAAGCGTTCGATGGCGGCGTTGGAGACGACCATCTCCCGCCCGCAGCCGAACATCAGAATGGCCGCGCGGATGCTTCGCGCATAGTCCGGCGATTCGAATCCCCTCATCAGCCTGAAGGCGGCGTTGATCCAGCCGATCGTCGGATCGCCGATCGCGAGCTGCGGCGCAACCCTGAGAATCTCGGCGTTTCGTTCGAAGCGAGCCCGATCCGTCGTCAGCAAATTCCCTTCGAAGGGTTTCTCGATAAAGGAGGCGCCCTTGCCGCCCGGAATATACATGCCGCCGAAGCCGCACATGTCGAGCGTGTCGGCGAGCCAGCGCGTGGCGCGCGGAAAGCGCAAATTGGCGAGATCGATCATCGGGGCGGTCAGCACGAAACGCTGAAACGGCGTTCGTTCGGCATGCGCCGCCTCGAGCATGATGGCGGCGCCCATCGAGTGGGCGAGCGCGAACCAGGGCTGCGGCCGATCGCACAATACTTGCGCGATCAAGACTTCGAGGTCGCGCTGATATTGCGAGAAATCGTCGATATGGCCTTTGCGCCGGTCGGCGAGTTCGCGCTCCGAGCCGCCCTGGCCGCACCAGTCGAGCGCGACGACGTCGAAGCTGCGCCTGCGCAAATCCTCGATCGTCTCGAAATATTTCTCGATGAATTCATTGTGGCCCTGAAATACGGCCACCGTGCCGCGCGGCTTTTCGCTGCAGGGAAAAGCGGCGGCGCGCACTCTTCGGCCGTCGCGCGTCTTCAGCGCGTAGACCGTCGCGCCTTCGGGGACGGGATTGTGGGGCGACGCAATAAGTTCCGGCATAGGGCCTCCTCGGCGCTCAAGGCCGATTCTTCACGTCAAGATAATGCATTTTGGCGACGAGGCCGAACGGCGCGGTTTTCAGTCGGCGCAGAAGGCGGCGAGGCGCTCCGGCTCCTCGAAGTTCAGCCGACCGCTGACGATGGCGTCGACCCGTCCCGAAGCGCCGACCAGATAGTGGAGCGGGGTGACTACCCCGCCATCGGGCGTCGCGCCGTAGAAGGCGCGCGCGCTTTTCGCTTTCGCGAGATCGGCTTTCGCGGAATCGCCGACGCGGAATATCTTCCAGGGCAGGCCGTAACTCTTGAACTTCGCCGCGTCCTTGGCGTAGTCGCTGGCGCGCGCCGAGACGAAGACCATGTTCCAGCGATCCGGGCATGTAGCGGCGATCGCCTTGAAGCCTTTCATTTCGGCGAGGCAATTGGGACACCAATGCGCCCAAAGGCTCACCAGCGTCGGCCGCCCGTTCGCCATCAGCGCGCCAAGGTCGAGCGGCGCGCCATTGGCGCCGACGAGATCGATCTCCCGCAGGGAAGCCTTCATCTGGTCTTCGGTGACCGAGCGCTGCGCCTGCGCGCCGATGATCTCCGCATGCGCCGAGGCGAGGGAGGCGCAAAGCAAAGTGGTCAGAACGAAAGATCGTCGCATGGGCGCGACCCTATAGGAGCAAGAGTTTAGAAAAAAGGGCGGCGCGCCGGCGCGCCGCCGTCCACATCGTCGCGGTCAGAACTTCACCGTCAGGCCCGCATAGAAGTTGCGGCCCATTCCAGGCACCTGACGCACGCTCGCAAGGCCGGCGTTACGCCCCAACAGGAACGCGTTGCGCGAATAGTTCGTCAGATCGAATCCGCCGAGCGGCAGCGAGTAGAGCGCATTGGTGAGATTGTCGACGCCAAGGTCGATCCGCATGTTGCTCCACTCGTAGGCGGCGCGCAGATTGAGGAGCGCGTAAGCGGGCGTGGTGAATTCGCCCTTGTTGGCGGACACATGATCCTTTGGCGCGACAAGCTGCGTTTCGGCGGCCATGCTCAATCCGCCGATCTGATGCTCGAGCGCAATGCGGGCGTTGGCCGGCATCAAATTCCACAGGCCGTCGCCTTTCTTGATCAGGAAGGACGCGACCGAGCAGAAGCCGGCGCCGGGCAGACAGTACTGTGGATTGCCGATGTCGAGATTGCGTCCGTAGACGAAACTGACGACCCCGACCGCCTGCAGCCTGCCGTATTCCGGCGACTCATGCAGCTTGATCCTGCCTGAGCCGTCGACGCCGTAAAGCTCCGCGTTGAAGTTGCGGAACTGCATGATCTGGAAGATGTACGAGTTCGCCACCGGGAACTGATTGAAGGTCCCGCCGGTTCTGGCGCCGTCGATGTAATTCTCGACATAGGTATAGAAGGGCGAAATCCGCGCCTCCCAATTATTGGCGCCCGACATGTCGCGCCAGGCGCCGGTGATCGCGACATTGTGCGCGACTTCCGGCTTGAGATTGAGATTGCCGACGTAGCCGTTGCCGTCGCCGAACCAGTTGAACATCGCCGTGAACGGGCTGAACATCGGCCATGTATATCGCTCATAGAGGTTGGGCGAACGCGTCTTTCGCGAATAGCCGAATTCGTAAAGACTGCCGGGCTCCGGTTCGTAGCGTCCCAGCGCGGTCATGTCGAAGTTGACGTCGGTGCGGGCGCGGTTTTGGGCGTTGAACAGATTGACCGCGATGACGTTCGGATTGGTGAGGGTGAAGGGCGTATAGCTGCGGCCGGGACCCGTATCCATCCAGACGACGTCGTTACGAAGGCCGATCAGGCTCGACCATTGCGGGGTCCAGCGGCGCTCCCACTCCGCATAGGTTCCGACGCGATTGCGTTGGCCGCCGTTGATGTTGATCTGCGCGAACGGACGCGACATCGCGTTGGGAAAGCCGGTGAGATCGGACGGCCAGTAGTCCTGCAGCCGAAAGCCGTGGAACTCATTGCCGATGCGGAAGAGATCCTGCTCGCTGTAGGGAATTTCCGTCTTGACCGAATAGCCGAAGTCGCGGCCGAGCGCGATCATCGGGTGATTGAGCCAGAACCTGTCTTCCAGGAATCCCATTTTGTGGAAGACCTGATGCCAGTAGGCGCGCGCCTCGACCGTCCCCCATGCGTAGGCGCCCTTGTAATTCGCGTCCAGCGAATAGGAGCGGTTGCGGGTCATATCCATGCGCTGGTTCGGAAAGCCCTGATAGGGAATGTTCTGATAGGCGCCGCGGAAGGTGAAGAGGTGCCCTTCGTTCTGGTAGCCGAGCGTGACGGCATGGTTCTCCGAGATGAAGCCCGTCGAGAGAACTTTGTCGCCGTTGCCGCCCGCGTGATAATTCGTCGCGCGTTGCCAGGACCCGTTGTAGAGCAGGCTCCAATGGTCGTTGGCCATGTTGATGTTGGCGGAAACGCCGACGCCATTGTTGTTGCCGCGGAAGAAGGCCGAGATCGATCCCGTCGTTAAAACTTCGTTGTTGGGGCCAAATCGCAGCGTGCCCGGAACCGGCAGCGGCAGATAGGGAACGGGAGGGTAGGGACTCGCGGCGACGATCGGCGAAATCGGCGCGCCGGCAGGGCCGACGACCACCGGAGCGACGACGGGAGTCGCGAACACCGGCGATTTCGGGGTGACCAGGATCGAACCGCCGATCGAATCGCCGCCCTTGCTTACTGACGAAACCGCGGTGACGATCTCCACCCGGCCGATCGTATTCGGATCCGTGTAGCTCAGCGGCGAATTCATGTGATTGGCGCAGGCGGACGTCGTCTGCACGCCGCCCACCACAATCTTCAGGCGATCGTCGGCGAGGCCTCGGATCGCCGGGAGGCCGGAAACGCCGCCGCCGGTCTGAACGCTCACGCCGGGCTGATGTTCGAGAAGCTTCGCCGTATCTGTTTCGGGAGGCTTTTCCGCCACGATTTCCTTTGGCGTGACGACGGCCTCGTCGCCGGCCTTCTCCAAAGGCGGCGCGGCAGGCGCCGGCGCCGCGCCGACGACGATCTGGGGGAGAGAGACTTGGGCCTCAGCGCTTGCGACCGACGCGAGCATGAGGGCGCAGGCGCTGACGCCGCGCGATAGGACGGTGAGATTCATGGAACAGTTCTCCTGGTCCGCCGGCGAACGGCGGTTGAAACAATGCGCGTTCTTGTTTCGTCAGGAGAGCAGGGGAGGGGCGCGCGACCGCGTTTCTCCCGGACGGCGTCTTTCTCGGGGTTTGAACGACCAAGCGTCGACGTAAACGAGCGAGGTCGGCGACTGCTCGACGCGCGCGATGGGCGGCTTTTCGGGCATGAACGGCGCCGTCGCGATCAGGCAGGCGCGGCAATGCGCGTGCCGGCCGAGCTTTGTCTGGCCGCTTGGCGCCTTTCTGTCCGCGCCATCCGCCGGCGCGTGGTCGCTGACGCAGAAGCCAAGCGTCGCCGACAGCGCGGCGTGCGGCGCGGCCGTCGCCTGCGTCAACGCCGAGACGACGAAAAGCGCCGCGGCAAGAAATGCGCGCAGGCATTTCCCTGTTGCGCGCGTCGTCGGCGTCTCGATGGATGTTCTGGTGATCATGGCGTCGCTGACTTCTTTTTTGCAATTTACGTGTTGCGGTTTTTTCCGTTTCCCCCCGATTGGGAGGGGGTCGTCGGCCGCTGATCAAATTCGCGTCCCTTGTTGCAGTTACGCAACACAGAAGCTAAGATGCGCAGAAGTGGCGCCCTCGAATTTTTGCTGGTTTCTCTAGGGCTCCAGGGCAGTTCGACAGCTCGCCGCGCGGCGCGCGCCATCGCAGGAGCCGGCTTTGCGAAGGTGTGGCGAGTGGTCGCACCGGGTGAAGAGATGACGACTTCGGAGAATGGGGACGCACGCGTCGTCGCGGCGATCAAAGCCGCAGGCGCCGACGCGCGATGCTGGCCGGATGCGCTCGACGAGATTGCGCGCGCGCTGAATGCGCGCTTTGCGGCGCTGCTATTCGAAGACCGTGTTTCGGCGCTGCTGGAGCTCAAATATTCGACGCATGCCGAAAAGGCGTGGATCATCGAATATCTGCGCAACCATCGCAAGCTCGATCCGGTCAAGGCGCGCGTGCTGGCCGAGATTGGCGTCGGCCGGGCGTTCTCCTCGGAAGACTTTGTCTCGCTCAAGGCGCTCCATCGCAGCGGCGCCTATCAGCGCTGGATGGCGCCATTCGGATTCGCGGATATTGTCGGAGGGGTCATTCACCGATCCGAGACGGGCGCTTGCTTGTTCGTGGCGTTTCGCGACGAAGGCGCCGGCATGGCGAACAAAGAAGCGAAGACGTGTCTCGATGCGCTATTGCCGCTGCTCGCTGACGCGATCGCGCACCACAGGCCGGCTTCAGACACATCCGTGCTGGTGGAATTGTTCGACGAGCTGACGACGCCCGTGCTCGTGGTCGATGGCAAGATGCGCATCGGATATAGAAATCGCAGCGCCGACGACATGCTCGGCGAAGGCGATGCCTTCGCGACCGTCGGCGAAACGCTGACGATGCGCGATCCGCGCGCCAGGGAGGCGCTTGAGCGCGCGCTCGCCGGGATCGGCGGCGCCGAGGCCGAAGCCTTCGCGATTATGGTGAAGCACGGAGAATCGCGCTGCTGCGTGATGCATGTGCTGCGGCTGGCGCATGGGCTCTCGGCGCTGTTCCTGCGCCGCCTCGAGCCCGCCGCGGATGAGGGCGGCGCAGTCGCCGCGGAACTGTTCGGGCTCACGGCGCGCGAGAGTTCGGTGCTGCTGGCGATCGCCGAAGTCGGTGGGGTTCCGGCCACGGCGCGCGCGCTCGGCCTGAGCGAGGGTACGGTGAAGGGCTATCTCAAGAGCATTTTCCAGAAAACCGGAGCGACGCGCCAAGCGGATCTGGTCAAGCTCGTGCTTACCCTGGAATCGCCCTTCCGCGCGCCGGAGCGCCATTCCGTGCCGGCTTGAGACTTTGCGGCGCTCCATCGCGGCCGCCCCTTGAACGACGCTTTTCCGCTTCCTAAATCGTTGCCAGCGCGGGCCGTAACGGACGCGCGAAGAGGCGCGGCGCGGTCACGCAAGCGCGCCGCATGTCGCTCAACTGGAGGATATGTCATGCGTCAGTTCGATCTCTCTCCGCTGTATCGTCAGACCGTCGGC
>JAKFXD010000132.1 GCA_021731565.1 Methylocystis sp.
TGATGTCGCAGGACGGCAAGACCGTGATCGTGCCGGCCGGCGAGATGATCCAGGAGCAGCACATCGACGCGATCAACGCCGCCGGCATTCAGGAGGTGAAGATCCGCTCGGTCCTGACCTGCGAGGCGACCAACGGCGTCTGCGCCAAATGCTACGGACGCGATCTCGCGCGCGGCACGCCGGTCAACATGGGCGAGGCCGTCGGCGTCATCGCGGCGCAGTCGATCGGCGAGCCCGGCACCCAGCTCACCATGCGCACCTTCCACATCGGCGGCGCGGCGCAGCTCGCCGACCAGTCCTTCATCGAGTCGAACTTCGAAGGAAAGGTCCACGTCCGCAACCGCCATCTCGCCCGCAACTCGGATGGCGACCTGATCGTCATGGCGCGTAACGTCGCCGTCGTGATCCTTGGCCCCAACGGCGAGGAGCGCGCGGTGAACCGTATCCAATACGGCGCCAAGATGAAGGTGGACGAGGGCGACAAGGTGAAGCGCGGCCAGCGCCTCGCGGAGTGGGATCCCTATACGCGGCCAATCATCAGCGAGATTGACGGCGTCATCGGCTTCGAGGATCTGGTCGAAGGCCAGTCGATGTCCGAGACGGCCGACGAATCGACCGGCATTTCCAAGCGCATGGTCATGGACTATCGCCTGAACATGCGCTCGGCGAGCCTCAAGCCGTCGATCGTGATCAAGGGCGAGGACGGCAAGATCGGCAAGCTGCAGCGCGGCGGCGACGCCCGCTATCTGCTGCCGGTCGACTCGATCATCGCGGTCGAACCCGGCGGCACGGTGAAGGCTGGCGACATCGTCGCGCGTATTTCGGTCGAAAGCGCCAAGACGCGCGACATTACCGGCGGTCTGCCGCGCGTCGCGGAATTGTTCGAAGCCCGCCGTCCGAAGGATCACGCGATCATCGCGGAAATCTCCGGCGTCGTGCAGTTCGGCAAGGACTACAAGAACAAGCAGCGACTCTCCATCATCCCGCAGGAGGATGGCGCGGAGCCCGTCGAATATCTGATCCCGAAGGGCAAGCACATTCATCTTCAGGACGGCGACGTGGTCGAGAAGGGCGATTACATCGTCGACGGCAATCCGGCGCCGCACGACATTCTGGCGATCAAGGGCGTGGAGGAGCTTGCGGCTTATCTCGTCAACGAAATCCAGGAAGTCTACCGGCTGCAGGGCGTCAACATCAACGACAAGCACATCGAAGTGATCGTGCGTCAGATGTTGCAGAAGGTCGACATCGCCGATCCGGGCGACACCGGCTTCCTCGAAGGCGAGCAGGTCGACAAGCTGGAGCTCGAAGAGGCGAACGCCAAGGCGATCGAGAACGGCGGCAAGCCCGCGAGCGGCACGCCGGTGCTGCTCGGCATCACCAAGGCCTCGCTGCAGACGCGCTCCTTCTTCTCGGCCGCGTCCTTCCAGGAGACGACGCGCGTGCTCACCGAGGCCGCCGTCAACGGCAAGATCGACCCGCTGGTCGGCCTCAAGGAGAACGTCATCGTCGGCCGGCTCATTCCGGCCGGCACCGGCGCAGCGATGTCCAAGTTCCGCGCCGTCGCGGGCGGACGCGACGAACTCATCATCGAGCAGCGCGGCGCCGAAGCGGCCGAGTCTGCGCCGGCGCTGCCGCCGGCGGAATGAGATCGCACGCTGAGATCGAAAAGGCCGCCCTCGCCGGGCGGCCTTTTTCAATATAACGCCGAGTTTCCTTTTCGAATTCCGACTGGCGGATGATGATCGCGACTACGTATCAACCCACCCTCCATTTGGTCTGCGGCAAGATTGCAGCCGGCAAATCGACGCTCTGCAATCGCCTCGCCGCGGCGCCGGCGACCTTGCTGGTCAGCGAAGACAGGTGGATGAAACGCCTTTACGGTCCCGAGATGCATTCGGTAGAGGATTATGTGCGTTACTCGGCGCGTTTCCGCGATGTGATAGGCCCGCATATAGAGGATGTGATGCGCGCGGGACTATCGGTCGTTCTCGATTTCCCGGCGAACACCGTCGCTACTCGGCAATGGATGCGCGGCATTTTCGAGAACGCCGGCGTCGCGCATCAGCTTCATTATCTAAAGGCTTCAGACGCTCTTTGCAGAGCGCGCATGCATGCGCGTTACGCTCGCAGCGAGCACGAGTTCCTTGTAACAGACGATCAGTTCGATTTGATCACGAGCTATTTTACGCCTCCGGCGCAGTCTGAGGGTTTCAACACCATCGTCTATCGAGAATTGGACTGATGCATACCCGCCCAATTCCCAAGACACACGATCCTTCCCAATTCCTCCTGCGCGGCCGCCTCGCTCAGGCCCGGGAAATGTATCGCGCGCCTTTCAGATTTGCGTCCGACGGAAATAGATTGTGTTTGTGCCGACCTTCCTTTCCATGCTGCGATCCCTCCCCGCTCGCGCCGCGCGCGCGCTGATATTCGTCTACCGGGTCACCTTCTCGGCCTTCGCGGGACGCTTCTGCCGCTATGCGCCGACCTGCTCGGAATATGCCGACGAGGCGATCGCCAAACATGGCCTGTGGGCCGGCGGCTGGATGGGCTTCGCGCGCGTCTGCCGCTGCCGGCCGGGCGGCGGCGCGGGATTCGATCCTGTTCCCGAAGCCCTGCGCGCCGACGCGGGTCCGCTCACGCCCTGGCGTTATGGCGTCTGGCGGCAGCGCCCGATCTGCGAAGCGGTCGCGCCCGAGGATAAGGCGTAACGATCGCCTCGACGGCGTCATCTCGCGGCGCCTGGCGCGCCAGCTTTTACGCGCCGCCCGCCGTCCGAGCGCATCGATCGAGAATCTCGATCACTTCCTCGTCGCTGATCTGACGGAAATCCCGGTAGAAAAACCCGATCGCGCCGAAGGCGCGCGGCGTCTCGAGGCAGATGATTTCGTCGACCTCCTCCGCTAGCGACTCGAGCGTGTCGGGCGGCGCGACAGGAACCGCCAGCACGAGCTTCTTTGGCCCGCGCGCGCGAACGGCGCGCAAGGCTGCGCGCGTCGTCGCGCCGGTCGCGACGCCATCGTCGACGACAATGGCGACATGTCCCTTCGCCTCGGGCCGCGCGCGGTCGCCGAGATAAAGCCGGCGGCGACGCTCGATCTCCTCAAGCTCGCGCGCGCACACATCCTGAAATTCCCCTTCGCTGACGTCGGCCATGGCGATCACGTCGTCGTTACGCACCACGACCGGATTGCCGCCGTCCGCAACCGCGCCCATTGCGAGTTCCGGCTGGAAGGGCACGCCGATTTTCCTGACGAGCACGAGATCGAGGGGCGCGTTCAGCAGTGTCGCGATCGGCTCGGCGACGGGCGCGCCGCCGCGCGGCAGCGCGAAGACGACGACATCCTCGCCCCTGAAGTGTTGCAGCTCGGCGGCGAGGCGGCGTCCGGCGTCGCTACGGTCGTAAAAAGACATGTCGTCGCCTCACCTTTTTCTCTATGCGCCGTCGGCGAGCGCCGCCTGCGCAAGATTGAGATAGCGCGTCGCCAGCGGCTCCCATTTCGCCGGTTCGCGCGGCTTTTCGTCGAGAAGATGCGCGACGCACTGCCGCGCCCGCAGCGCCGCGCGCCAGGCGGCGTAAAGCGCGATCAGCCGCCGCGGCGGTTCGATCGAGAGGCGCTGCGCGACCTTGTCGACGAGTTCGGCGCCGAGCGTCTTCGCGCCGATGAGCGCGCATTCGACGCCAAGATAGGCGAGCTCGTCGAAAGGATCGACCTGCCGCAGTTCGGCGTTGAACTCCAGACAGTCGAAGATGGCGATGGGGTCGCGAAGGCAGATGTGCTCGGGGCGCAGATCGCCATGGCCGTCGACGATGCGGCCCTCACGCACGCGCGCCTGCAACTGCGTGCGGCTGGCCGCGAGTCGCGCATCGAGAAGGTCAAGCAGAACCGGCGTGCGTCCATGATCCAGCGCGAAGTCGCGTCGCGTCAGAATGTCCCGGTTCTTTTCCTGCTCGCGAAAGAAGCGCAGCGCATAATCCTCGCCACTGATCGAGGAGCGTTCCGCATGACGATAGAAATCCGACAATCTGTCGCAGAGCGCGTCAATTTGCGCAGCGGTCAGTCGGTCTTCGGCGATCAGCCGGTCGAGCATCGCTTCGCGCGGCAGACGACGCATCTCGACGAGCCAGTCGACGGTCTCGCCGTCGCCGCCAAGCGCCAGACCGCGCCGGGCGTCATAAGTCAGCGGAACCACGCCCAAATACACATCCGCGGCGAGCCGGCGATTGAGACGCGCCTCCTCGCGGCAATTCTCTTCACGAGCTTTGATCGTCGAGAAGTCGAGAAAGGGATAGCGGACAGGCTTCTTGAGCTTGTAGACCTTGTCGCCCGCGAGAAACACATAGGACATATGCGTTTCGAGCACGACGACCGACCCCGGCGCAGGCGCATAGGCGCCGGGCGCGCCAAGAAATCCCACCTTATCGGCGATCGACGGCGGTTCCCTGTCGCAAGCAGCGCTCGTTCCGTTAGGGGAGATCGATTCCATCATCGCGTCGTTTCTAAAGCCGTGACGCAGCGCCCGGCCGCGCCGTGATCGTCCGCTGCGGACATCGCGCGAAGGTCAGGCGGCGGCGCTGCCGAGCGGGGTGACGCGGCTCGCTTGCGGGCCCTCTCGGCCCTCCTCCTCGCTGTAGCGCACCCGCGCGCCAGGGCTCAGCGCGTCAAATCCTGGGCCTTCGACGCTGTTGCGGTGGAAGTATATTTCCCGGCCGTCAGGCGCCGCGATGAAGCCATAGCCCTCGTCCGGCGACATTTTTTTTACAACGCCGGTCGGCGCAGTCTCGTGATGTTTGACCTTGCCGCGCATGCGCCGCACCTGGTCCTGCAACCGCCGCCGCGCCCGTTTGAATGCATCGTTCAGGGCGAAATCGAAATCCTGGAATCGCTCGTCGAGATGGGGCGTGCGTTCGATCGCGACCTCTCGTCTGTCGGGTAGAACGAGATGCACATTGATCTCAAAAAGCCCTCCGTTGCGATGATGCGCGCCCGGACCTTTCACGACGACGCGGCAGGCTGTCGCACGGCCGTAGCGATCTTCGAGCTTTTCTATCAGACGCATTATTTTTGCCTGACGGTCGGATGATGGCTCAACCCCTTGAAAATCGATCTTCGGCTGCGTTTGCATGCGAAAAACTCCCAAAGCTGAGGCGGACGGGGGAGCGCCCTCAAATGTATATGGCGAGGACTGAGCGGCTTCTCCAGATAGAAGATTCATGGAGCGACGCCATGTAGCAGACTAGGCAGATTCAATAAGGCTGAAGCGTCAAACGACATCCATTCACACGACTCGGATGTCATTCCCGACGCGCGCAAGGCGCGTGATCGGGAATCCAGAGAAATGCTCGCGCTTTTGGATTGGCTCTGGATTCCGGTGAGGCTTTCGGCCCTGCCCGGAATGACGCGGCCCAAGCGAACGGATCAGTCGGAATCTATCAGAAAGAACGAGGTTTCGAGTATGACGAGCGACTTCAGGACGATCGGCGTCGCGATAGGGTCGAAGCGGCTCGAAGGCTCGCTTTTCCTGCCTCAAGAGCCGCGGGGGCTGATCATTTTTGCGCATGGCAGCGGCTCCTCGCGCTTCAGTCCGCGCAACAGATATGTCGCCGAGCGACTTGTCGCGCAGGGGTTCGCCTGTCTGCTGTTCGATCTGCTGACCGCCGAGGAAGGCGAATTCCGCCGCAACGTCTTCGACATTCCGCTGCTCGGCGCGCGCGTCGTCGAGGCGATCGGCTGGGCCGGCGCCGAAAGCGAACTGTCTTCCCTGCCGATCGGCCTGTTCGGAGCCAGCACGGGCGCCGCGGCGGCGCTCGCGGCTGCGGCCGACGAAACCCGCGTGGCGGCCGTCGTCTCACGCGGCGGCCGCCCCGATCTTGCCGGCGATGCGCTGCGGCGCGTGCAAGCGCCGACATTGCTGATCGTCGGCGGACTGGATTACGGCGTCATCGAACTCAATCGCAGCGCGCAACAATTGCTCAGCTGCCGCAACCGTCTCGATATCGTCCCCGGCGCGACGCATCTCTTCGAGGAGCCGGGCACGCTGGAGAGCGTTGTCGAGCGCGCGACGCAGTGGTTCATCGAATATCTTGCTGCGAGCCGCGACGAATAGCGTCATTTGCGAGAGTTGCGCGAGGGTGGAAGGTCTTACGCGAATGACGACGATGGCGATGACCGACCCGCCGCTCAAGCGGCTCTTCGACCGGCTGGATTTCGCGCCGCAGCCGAAACGGCCCGAACTCCAGATCGTGCACGAGCGCTGGGAGGCTGCGCGCGACGGGGCCGTAGCTGCGAGAAGAAGCGCGATCAGCTTCTCGCCGCAGGAGCGCGGCGCAGCCGAAACCATCTTCGTGCATCGCTTCGAACCGGGCGACGACAGCGTTCTGACCGAAGGCGCGCCGGCCGCTGCGATATTGCTTGGACCCTGCCGGATCGGCGATCGGCTGAGCGACGCGACAGATCGCCGCGGCGCGGCGCGACTGCGTCGTCTGCTCAAGGAAGTGCGACGATCCGGCCAGCCGGTCCTTGCGCAATACACCAGAATCGAACATGGCCGCGATCGCGCTATCGTGGAAATTCTGGCGGCGCCGCTTTCTGAAGACGGGCGCACGATTGACGCGGCGCTCACCGCAAGCTGGGCGCATCTCCTGGATGGCGCGCCGGCGCGGACGCCGCGCGAAGCGGACAGCGGCCTCGCGCTGTTCGCGCTCGGCGCAAACATCGCTTTTGGCGAAGACGTCGCGCAGGCGCTCGGCGCCGAGCTGACGCCGCTCGAAGACCGAGAATTCGAAGACGGCGAATATAAGATCCGGCCGCTCGAAATTGTGCGCGGGCGCGACTGCTACGCCGTCTTCACCCTGCATGGCGATCATGTCGCGAGCAGCGCCGACAAGCTCTGCAAACTCCTGTTTTTCATCGGCGCGCTGAAGGACGCCGGCGCGGCTCGGGTCACGGCCGTCACGCCCTATCTGTGCTTTTCCAGAAAGGATCGGCGCACCAAGCCTCGCGATCCGGTCACCACGCGTTACGTCGCGCAGCTGTTCGAGGCGATTGGAACCGACCGTCTGGTCTGCATCGACGTGCATAACATCGCTGCATTCCAGAACGCCTTCCGTTGCGAGACGGTTCATCTCGACGCGCAGGCGCTGTTCGCGCGCCGAGTCATCGCCGATGCCGGAGACTCGGCTATCGCCGTGGTGTCTCCGGACCTGGGCGGCGAGAAGCGCGCGGAATTGTTCCGGCTGCGGCTCGAACGCGAGCTGAAGCGCCCGGTCGCCAAGGCTTTCATGGACAAATATCGCAGCGAGGGCCGCGTCGTCGGCGACATTTTCGCCGGCGACGTCAAGGATCGCCTTGCGATCGTCATCGACGATCTGATCGCCGGCGGCGGCACGGCGGCGCGCACCGCGGCGGCGTGCCGCGCCAATGGCGCGGCGCGCGTCTGGATCGCCGCGACTCACGGCGTCTTTTCCGAAACGGCGGTCGCCGTGCTGGCGAGCGCGCCGATCGACAGGCTGATCCTCACCGACTCCGTGCCGCTGGCGCCCGCTGTCGCGACCGCGCTCGGCGATCGTTTGACGCTGGTCAGCGTCGCCGGCCTCGTCGCCGAGGCGATCCGAAGGCTGCACGCCAATGGTTCGATCACGCAGCTCCTCGACGAGGGGCCTTAGCGGGCGGCGCGACGCGGGTTGCGCCATGCGACGACTCGCGTCACAAGCCTCAAATGAATTTGGAAGATCTCGTCATTCGCCGCATGTCCAAGGCCGAGCTCGAACTCGCGCTCGATTGGGCGGCGGCTGAAGGCTGGAATCCCGGCCTCGATGACGCCGAGAGTTTCCACGCCGTCGATCCCGAGGGATTCTTTCTCGCGGAATGCGCGGGCGAAGCCGTGGGCTGCATTTGCGCCGCCGCTTATGATGATACTTTCGGCTATGTCGGACTGTTCATCGTCCGCCCGCCATATCGGAAAAGAGGCGTCGGGCAACGGCTGCTGAATGTCGCGCTGCGGCATGTGCAGGGCCGCAATGTCGGGCTCGACGCCGCGATCCCCATGCAAGATGTTTATCGCCGATACGGTTTTGAATTCGCCTATCGCAACATACGGCATCAATGCGTCGGCGGCGGCCAAGCGCCGGCAGGTCTGACTGAGCTGGCGTCAGTTCCTTTTGACGACATCCTGCGTTACGACGCGACCGTCTTTCCGACGGCGCGCGCGACATTTCTTTCGCGCTGGCTCGCGCAGCCGGGCGGCGCGGCGCTTGCCTTCATGAGGCGGCGAGAACTCGCGGGCTATGGCGTGCTGCGCGCCTGCCGCGAGGGCTACAAGATCGGCCCGCTGTTCGCTGACGATCCGGAGGTCGCCGACGCGCTGTTTCAAGGCCTGCGCGCGCGGGCTGCGGGCATGCCCGTCTTTCTCGATACGCCCGAGGCCAATCCCGCAGCGATCGAATTGGCGAAGCGGCGGGGATTGACGCCAATTTTCGACGCCGCACGCATGTTTACGCGCGGCATGCCGCTGGGACGCATCGAAGATTGTTACGCCATCACGACCCTAGAACTCGGGTAGTCGGCGCGAGGCAGCGCTTCAGCAGGCGGCCGCGACGCTTGGCTCGATCAGCGTCGGATCGTCATCGCCTTCGCTCGAGCGATTGACTCGTCGCGACACGATCCATTCCTGCAGAGCGTTTTCGGGCGCCGGCCGAAGCCATGCGCCGGGATCGTCGCCTCTCAGCCATGCGTTTGCGTCGCGCCAGTCGAGAATGATCGGCATGCGATCATGGAACAAACGCATCCAATCATTCGCCGGACCGACGATAATCGTCGCGGTCTCGATCCGCGCATCGCTTTCGACGTCGCGGCAGGCGCCGCAGATCCCGGCGAAGGCGAGAGGCCGGCCGTCGCGCGCGGAAAAATAATGCGGCGTCTTGGCGCCCTTCGCGCCGGTCCATTCGTAAAAGCCCGACGCCGGAATAATACAGCGGCTCGCGGCGAAGGCGGAACGAAACATCGGCTTTTCGGCAATCGTCTCGGCGCGCGCATTGAAGGTCGCCGGCAATTCGCGCAGCGGCTTCTTCCACCATGAGGGCGCGAATCCCCAGCGCATGGGGACAAGTTCGTTTCCCGACGGCGACGGCCTGATCGCCTCGATCATCGTCGTCGGCGCGATATTATAGCGCGGCCGCAGATTGCGCGGCTGGCCGATGAGATCGGCAAGCCGCTGCAGCTCCTCCCAGGACAAATGCTGGGTAAAACGCCCGCACATTGGGCGAGACGTCCCCGTCAGTAATAGTGTCGATGCCGCCGGTAATATGGGCGCGGCGCCGTCGCGGCGCCAATGATCGCGCCGCCAGCCGCGCCGACCGCCGCCGTGGCGAGAGTCGGCCCCGCGAGGCCGCCCGACGCGAGCGCGCCGATTCCGGCGCCGCCCAAGCCGCCGATCATGCCGCCGCCGAGCGCGCGCTCGGCAGGCGTATAACAACCGCCCAGCGACGCCGAGGCCGCCAGTAGCGTCGCAAAAAGGAGAGCTTTCTTGGCCCGCCGCACCGTGGCGATGCTGTGCATATTCATGTCCTCATTCATGCTGTTCGCGGTCTGCGCTGACGCGCCGCCGACGCCAGCCCCCTTACCGAATGAACCTAGCTTTGCGCCAGAACGATGGCTGACGCCGAAGGCGCAACATCCAGCCGGATACGGGTGCAAGCACGCAAAACCTATGTCTCGCCACTCTTTCAAATAAGAATATTTAGAAAGTCGATTTTTGAAAGATTTCCGAGGAAAGGCCGTTTGTATTGACGCAACGCATTGCTTGCTAAATCCTTGTGCGATGCAAACGGCGGCGATCTCCAACATCGGGCCTTAGGCCGAATGCTCGTCATCAAGCGACAATGACCGGCGCGTGACGCCGCCCGCGGCGCGCCGACCGCTGAAGGAGAGAAGGATTGTGCGATCTTGCGAATGAAAGACTCCGCATTGATTCGATCCTTGCCGAAGCGATGAATCAAAGTCCGGTTCGAACGTCGATCGACGCAATCGAACTCGCCGGCTACGGTCTTGCGGCGCTGCGCAGTCATTATGCGCTGTCCTGTCCGGACGAATGCATGCGCAAGCGGTGCGACGAATTCGCCGCGCTCGTGGCGCTGTCGCGTCGCGCGCTGCGCGCACGGCAAGCGGCTTGAACGACTCGAGGAACAGGAAAAGGAACCCGCAATGTTCATGGCGTCGAATCAGTTCAGGGTCGTCAAGGGCTGCGAGGAGACATTCGAGACGGCCTGGAGAGCGACCAGCGTCCGGCTCAAAGAAGCGACGGGCCTGATCGGCTTCCGCTTCCACAAGGGACGCGAGATCGGCCCGCATGTCCTCTATTTCTCGGTCACCATGTGGGAGACGGAAGAGCGCTTCATCGATTGGAGACGCGCCGAACTTTATGGGACGCCAAGCATTGGACCGCGCTGCGCCTCTCGGCTCGAAGAGTTCGACGCCGCCGTCTCGAGAAGCAATCCGCAATAGAGCGCCGACGGCGTCTTCGGGGAGAACGACATGTTGGGAATTGGCGACAGACTGCCGAATTTTACTGTGATGGGCGTGAAACCCGGATTTAACGAGATCGAGGAAAACGGCGAGACGGCGTTTGAAGCGGTGAGCGAGACGAGCTTTCCGGGAAAGTGGAAGGTGATCTTTTTCTATCCGAAGGATTTCACCTTCGTTTGCCCGACCGAAATCGCCGGCTTCGCCGGCCTGTCGCAGGATTTCGCCGAGCGCGGCGCGGTCGTTCTCGGCGGCTCGACGGACAATGAGTTCGTCAAGCTTGCGTGGCGGCGCGACCACGGCGATTTGAAAAATTTGCCAATCTGGCAATTCGCCGATTGCAAGGGCGAGCTGATCGACGGCCTCGGCGTGCGCGCGCCTTCCGGCGTCGCTCATCGCGTCACCTTCATCGTCGATCCCGACAATGTCATTCAGCATGTCTATGCGACGAATCTCGATGTCGGCCGGTCGCCGGAGGATACGCTGCGCGTCCTCGACGCGCTGCAGACCGGTGCGCTCTGCGCCTGCAATCGGCCGTTGGGTGGCGAAACCCTCAGCCCCGCGGCGTGACCTGACGGGCGGCGCCAGGCAATCGCAGCGTCAGGCACTTTGCCGCGCCGCCCGCCTTCATGAATTCGGAAAGCGGCGTCACGACCGGCGTGAAGCCGGCGTCCGTCAGACGCGCGCGAAGTTCGTCCGAACAGGCGTTGAGAAAAATGCGTCCGGCGCGTTCGACGGCGTTGCAGGCGAAAGCAAGCGCGTCCTTCTCGCCGACCTCGATCCGCTTCTCGACGGGAACGATCGCCCGGATCGCTTCGAGCGAGGCAATGTCGAAAGCCGCCGGGTAATAGATCAGCCAGCCGCCGCTCAGCGGACACAAACATGTATCGAGGTGATAGAAGCGCGGATCGACGAGCTTCAGCGCGATCGTTCGCCGCGAGAAAATCCTTTCGAGATGTTTGGGCGCCTCTGCGCCCGAGCGCCAGCCATGGCCGCACCAGACGATGTCGCGCGCAGGGTCGATGAGCGCGTCGCCGGCGCCTTCGAACGGAACACTCTCCGGCCAAGGCGCGATCGCATAGCCTTGTGTCTCGAACCAGTCGCAAAACAGTCGCTCCTCCGGGCGCCGCTCCCTGGCGTGGAATCGACTCACCACCGCCTTGTCGCCGATCGCGAGCCCGGCATTGGCGGTGAAGACCATATCCGGCAGGCCGGGCGTCGGCGCAACGAACGCGATATCGCCATGCGCCGCCAGATTGCAGCGCAAATTCTCCCATTGCGCCCGGGCGCGCGACAGCGTCGCTTGGCCGATCTGATTCTCCATCCATGGGTTGATGATGTAGTCGACGCCGAAATAGTCCGGCGCGCACATGAGAAGCGCGTCGCGCCTGGGCGCGGGTGACGGATACGCAGCCTCACGCGCAAGCGGCTGGGGCGCGTCTTCAAACACGCCGACGTCAGCGTCGACCATCGGCGACGCTTCCTGCATTGAGCGAACGTCCGTCATGCGATCCGTCTCGTTCATGGCGCGCCTCTCCAATCGATCCGTCATGGAGAAAGCCTAAATCGCCGAGACGCCAATCAAAATGACCATGGTTTGCCGATCTGCGTGCAATCTTGTGAAATCGGACATACATATCGATCAATTCGGCAGAGACGGACGGCCATGGACGATCTCGACCATCGTTTGATCGGCTTGCTGCGAACCAATGCGCGGGCCTCCCTGTCGCAGCTCGCCAAGGCGCTTGGCGTGTCGCGCGGGACGGTCCAGAACCGACTCGATAAGCTCATCGCGTCGGATGTGATCCTGGGCTTTACCGTTCGGCTGAAAAACCCGGCGACGCCCGATCGCATTCGCGCGATCATGATGGTCGAGGTCTCCGGCAAGAACTCCCGTCGCGTCGCCAATGCATTGCGCGGGCTGCCGCAGATACAGGCGCTCTACAGCACCAACGGGCCGTTCGACCTTATCGCGGAAATCGAATGCGCCAATCTCGAGGAATTCGATCGCGCGCTGTCGAGCGTGAGAACGATCGAAGGAATCGCCAGAAGCGAAACCAGCCTGCTGCTCGCGCCCGCCTGAATCTCAGGGAAGCGCCGGCTCGGCGTTCGACTCTGCGGCGGCGGACTGTTCGTCGGCTTCGGTCGCCTGCGGCAGCAACACCCGAGCGATCAGTCCATGCGGCGCTCGATCGAGCAAGGCTACACTCCCGCCGCGGTTCTCGACGAGCGACCGCACGATCGAGAGTCCGAGGCCAAAACCGCTGTGCTGATCGAGCGTTCGTCCGGGCTGTCCGCGAACGAAGGGCTCGAAGGCGCTTGTCTTGCCCTCGGCCGAAATCCCGGGTCCATCGTCGGCCACATCGATCTGCAGGAGCCTTTCGGGGCGCTCCGAAAGGAAAATGTCGACTGTCTGGGCGTGATGCGTCGCGTTTTCGACGAGATTGGTGAAAATGCGCTGCACGTCACAGAACGATCCGAAGATCATTTTGTGGCCGTCGCCGTGATAGGTCACATTATGTCCGAGGTCGCAGAATTCGTCGGCGACCGTTTGCAGCACGCTGCCGAGGTCAATGAGCGAACAGTCGGATGTATCGTCGCCTTCCGCGCGCAGATACTGAAGATTCTTGAAAAGCATCGTGTCCATGAGATCGATGTCGCGCATCATGCGCTGCTGGAGGCGATCGTCGGAAACGAACTCCGTCTTCAGCTTCAGCCGGGTGATGATGGTTCGCAAATCGTGACTGACAGCCGCGAGCACATGGGCTCTCGCGGCGATCATCTTGCTGATGCGCGCCTGCATGCGGTTGAGCGAGCGCGTCAATTCGCGGACTTCATGCGGCCCCCGTTCGATCAGCTGCGTCTTGGCGGAGACGTCGTTTGGGATTTGCTCGGCATATTTCGCCAGCCGTTGCAGCGGCGCCATGATTGCGTTCAACGCCCAGAAAATGAAGATCGCCGTGAACACGATAAAGGACAGCGCGGTTCGTGCGCCCGGCGTCAGGATGAACGGCTCGTCCTCCGCAGGCTGCCAAAGCCAGCGCCAGATCGAGCCCGGCGACTTCTGATGCTCGGCGATCGAAATCGTCGCATAGCCGCCCTTATGCAATTCGACGGCGAGAACCCCGTAATCGCCCGGCGCCGAACCCGCGACCTTGAACACGTCTGCGCCGTTCCACAGCAGCGAATCGATATGGCGGATTTCATTGTCGAAGGCGAGGTCGCCGCCGCCCGTCGACGAATCCGCCGCCTTGGGCCGCGACTCCTCAATCTCGATATTGGCGTAGGGTACGGCCCGAGACAGCGCCGAAATGACGTTGCCTCTCTCGGCGAGCGGCGCGACGTCCAAAGCGACGACGATGCTCGCGATGAAATCGCCCTGGTCGACGATGTGACGCCGCCCGAAGACATGGAACATGCCGATAACGATGGTTTGAAACGCAACGATCGACACGAGAATGAGCAACGTGATCTGCACGGCGAGCTTGTTGAAACGGAAACGCCAGGGAATGCGAGTCGAGTTCATGCGCGCGCAACCTGAGTCGAAAAAATATATCCCTCGGACCGCACGGTCTGGATGAATGCGGGCTTCTTCGGGTCCGATTCGATCTTCTGTCGAAGCCGGCTGATCAGAACGTCAATGCTTCGCTCGAACGGCCCCGAGGTCGGGCCATGGGTCATGTTGATCAGCTGCTCGCGCGTCAGCACCCGATTGGGATTTTCGCACAGCGCGTGCAACAGATCGAATTCGGCGCCTGTCATGGCGACCCTTATGCCGCATGGCGCAACGACCTCTCGCGCGAGCACGTCGACGCGCCACCCGGAGAAAAGATAACATTGCCGCGCAGTGCGCCCGTCGACGGCGGTCGGCGCCTCCGTTCGCCTGAGAACGGCGCGGATGCGCGCCAGCAGCTCGCGCGAATTGAACGGCTTGACGATGTAATCGTCGGCGCCCAGCTCAAGCCCCAATATCTTATCGATGTCCTCGGACTGCGCCGTCACGATGATGATCGGAATGCGTCGCTCCGATCGCACGCGCCGGCAGATCGACAGACCGTCTTCGCCAGGCAGATTGAGATCCAGAATAAGCAGGTCGTAGACGCCCACGCCGAAAGCGGCGTCCATCTCCGGCGCATTCGCGGCGACTTTCGCCTGGATATCGTGCCCTGCGAGATAAAGCGAAATGAACTCGCCGATCTCGGCATCGTCTTCGACGATGAGGATTGAAACGGGAGAAGTCAAAGGACGCGCAATCGCTTTCGTTGAGGTTGGCTGAAGCTAACAATGCAACGTTTCCGGAGAGTTTCCACTAAAAAATCGGCCGTCGCCGCCGAGTCTGATCGCCTGTCGGCGCATGTCCGGCCGGCGTCTCATTTCAGAAAGAAATCGGAAACAATTCAGGCGCTGCGACAAAAAGGAGAAACACCACGGCTCAACGGCGTGTCCTATCATGCTGCGGCGCCGACGAATCCGCGCAAGTCTTCCTTCCGCCCCAACCCGACAATTGCAAGGACGAAGCATGAAGAGCAGGGCTCACGCTCTTCCCAACGGACTGGAAGCAGCGGCAATCAATGCGACCGACTCCCAAGCCTCCGGTTCCGCGACGAACGGCGACCTGCGCGCGTCTCCCGGTGAAGACTCAGCCTGCCCGTTCCCGGCAGAACTTCCGACTAACGCTGCGAACATCGAGCGCCAAGCAGATTTGACGCAGGCGCCGTCGATTCGCTTCACGCCGAAAACCGGATTGGCGGGCCTGGCCGAAAATTGGCGGGCCGATGTTTTGTCCGGGTTCCTGGTGTTTCTCATCGCGCTGCCGCTGTGCCTCGGCATTTCGATGGCGTCGGGATTTCCGCCGCAGGCGGGCATTATCACCGCCGTCGTCGGCGGACTTCTGGTGTCGCGGATCAACGGCTCCTTTGTCACGATCGCCGGTCCCGCGGCGGGCCTGATCGTGGTCATTCTCGATTCGGTGCAGGCGCTCGGCGGCGGCGACGCCAAAGCCGGCTACCACTACACCTTGGCGGCGATCGTCTGCGCCAGCGTCATCCAGACGCTGATGGGCCTGATGAAAGCCGGCAAGATGAGCGCCTTTTTCCCGTCGTCGGCCGTTCACGGCATGCTCGCGGCGATCGGCATCATCATCATGGCCAAGCAGATTCACGTCATGCTTGGCGTCAAGCCCGACGCGCAATCGCTGTTCGCGACGATCGGCGCGATCCCGGCAAGCATTCGGGACATGAATCCGGAGGTCGCGATCATCGGCGGCCTTGGACTGCTCATCCTGATCGCCTGGTCGGTGGTGAAGAACCGCCGCCTCAAGATGATCCCGGCGCCGATCATCGTGGTGATCGTCGGCATGGCGCTCGCGCAATATTTCGATCTCGACGACGAACACATCTATCTCTTCCTGCCGGACTATCCGTTCCTGCCGCATCACGAATTCACGATCGGGCCGAAATTTCTGGTCTCCATCCCCCAGAACTTTCTGTCCGGCTTCGCCTTTCCCGATTTCTCGCTGATCGGCTCCGCTCTCTTCTGGCAACAGGTCGTGGCGATCTGTCTCGTCGGGAGCCTGGAGAGTCTGCTGAGCGCGGCGGCGGTCGACAAGCTCGATCCCTACAAGCGCACGTCCGACCTCAACCGAGACGTCGCGGCGGTCGGCCTCGGCAACATCCTCTGCGGCCTGATCGGCGGCCTGCCGATGATCGCGGAAATCGTCCGCAGCTCCGCCAACGTCAATAATGGCGCGCGCACGGGCTGGGCGAATTTTTTTCACGGATTGTTCCTGCTGATCTTCGTCGCGCTTTTCCCCAGGGTCATTCACGAGATTCCGCTCGCCTCGCTTGCGGCGCTGCTGGTGTTCACCGGCTACCGTCTCGCGTCGCCGATCGAATTTAAGAAGACGCTGGCGATCGGCTGGGACCAGCTCGCCGTTTTTGTGATCACCATCATTGGCGTGCTGGCGACCGATCTCTTGATCGGCGTCGCGATCGGCATCGTCGCCGAATTCCTGTTCCACCTGTGGCGCAGCGTCAATTGGACACAGGTGTTCAAGCTGCATCGCGACATCGTGGAGAGCGCGCCCGGCGTCTATCATGTGAACATCGGCGGCGCCGCCTTCTTCGCCAACTACCTGGCGCTCAAGGGAGACCTCGGGAAGCTCCCGAAGGGAAAGACCGTCGTCTTCGATCTCTCGGACTCTTGGTGCGTCGACCACACGGTGATGGAGAACCTCCATCATTTCTGCGAGGATTATGAATCAAGCGGCGGGCGCGCCGAGATTCGCGGTCTCGATCAGCATATCGCTTCGTCCAAGCATCCTCTCGCGCCGCGCAAGCGCAACGCCTAAGTTCCTGAGCTTCGCAGCCGAAGCGCAACCGACGCGGACCACGTCGACCGGAAGGTGACAAGCATGCCGCTCTATTTCGCGTTGACCAGCGTCAGCGCGCTGCTCGCCGTCGGCGTCTACGCCATCGTTGACAGGCGGAACCCGGACGTCAGCCGCAATGTCTATCGTATCTGCATTGCTCTGTGCGGCATTCTCTTCGTCGCGGCGGTCATGCCGAGAGGCGCCAGTGTGCTCTCGGCGACCCTCCCCTTCGGCCTGCCGTGGATCGGCGTGCATCTCAGGATCGACGTCCTCAGCGCGTTTTTTCTCGCTGTCGTCAATCTCGGCGGCGCCGCCGCGAGCGCTTACGCGATCGGTTATGGCGCGCATGAGAAGGAGCCCATGCGGGTTCTGCCGTTCTATCCGGCTTTTCTCGCTGGCATGAACATGGTCGTGCTCGCCGACGACGCCTTCAGCTTTCTCGTCGCCTGGGAGTTCATGTCGCTCACGTCATGGGCGCTCGTGCTGACCCATCACCATGACGCGGAAAACCGGCGCGCGGGCTTCGTCTATCTGTTGATGGCGAGTTTCGGCGGCTTCGCGCTGCTGATGGCGTTCGGCGTTCTCGGCGGGGCCGGCGGCGCCTATGACTTCGCCTCGATTCGCGAATCGACGAAAGAGGGCTGGAAAACCGGGCTCGTTCTGGCGCTCGCGCTGGTCGGCATGGGCTCCAAGGCCGGACTTGCGCCCCTTCATATCTGGCTACCGCTGGCGCATCCCGCGGCGCCGAGCCACGTCTCGGCGCTAATGAGCGGGGTCATGACCAAGGTCGCCGTTTACGGTTTCATTCGCGTCGTCTTCGATCTGCTGGGCCCGCCCGCCTTCTGGTGGTCGATCGAGCCGATGAGCTTTGGCGCGGCGAGCGCGCTGATCGGCGTGCTGTTCGCCACGATCCAGAGCGATCTGAAAAAGCTGCTCGCTTACAGCACGATCGAAAATATCGGCGTCATCTTCATCGCGCTGGGGCTGGCCCTGGCGTTCAAGGCCAACGGGCTCGCGCTTCCGGCGGCGCTCGCCTTCACCGCGGCGCTGTTTCACGTCTTCAACCACTCGCTGTTCAAGAGCCTCCTGTTCTTCGGCGCCGGAGCCGTGTTGAACGGATGCGGGGAAAGAAGCATCGAGCGCCTCGGCGGCCTCATTCATTCCATGCCGAAAACCGCCTTTCTGTTTCTCGGCGGCTGCGTCGCCATCTCCGCCCTTCCCCCGCTGAACGGCTTCGTCTCGGAGTGGCTGGTGTTTCAGGCGATCCTCCTCAGCCCGTCGCTGCCGCAATGGACGGTGAAGCTGCTCGTCCCCGCTGTCGGCGTCGCGCTGGCGCTCAGCGCGACGCTCGGCGCAGGCTGTTACATCCGCGCCTATGGCGTCGCTTTCCTCGGACGGCCGCGCAGCGAAGCGGCGCGGACCGCAAAAGACCCCGATCGCTGGTCTCTCGGGACGATGGCGGCTTTGCTCACGCTCTGCCTCCTCGCCGGCCTGTTGCCGAGCCTCGTCATCGACACGATTTCGCCGGCGGCGAGAGACTTTGTCGGCGGCCGAATGCCGACGCAGGCGGAACTCTCATGGCTCTCGATCGCGCCTGTCGCCGAAAGTCGCAGCTCGTATAATGGACTTCTGATCTTCGTCTTCATTCTCTTCTCTGCCTATTCGGCGAGATGGGTCATCCACAAATTCGGCTCGTCGCGCTCGCGGCGCGCGCCGGCTTGGGATTGCGGCTATATCGAAACGAGCCCCGCGACCCAATATACGGGCAGCAGCTTCGCGCAACCGATCCGACGCACGCTTGGAATCATCGCCTTTTCGGTGAAGGAGCGGCTCGATATGCCGGCGCCGGGCGATATGCGGCCGGCGCGGCTAAGCATCGACATCAAGGATCGCATCTTCGACTATCTTTACGCGCCGCTGACGCGGGCGGTCGAGACCTGCGCCTCCGGTCTGAACATCCTCAGTCTTCTGACGATCCAGGAATATCTCGCGCTGGTTTTCGGCGCCCTCGTCTTCCTGCTGATCCTGGTGGCGATATGAATTTTCTCTTCGACTTCGTCGCGCAGGGCGCTCAAATGCTTTTGGTGCTTGCGCTTTCGCCGCTCATCATTGGCTTTACGAGAAAGCTGAAGGCCCGTCTCCTGCGCCGCAAGGGACCGCCGATCATCCAGCCCTGGCGCGACCTCATTCGGCTGCTGCGCAAGGAGGTCGTCCTCGCCGAGAACGCGTCATGGCTGTATCGCTCGGCGCCCTATCTGATCTTCGCCATGACCTGGGTTGCGGCGTCGCTCGTGCCGACCTTCGCCACGGGGTTGATGTTCAGCTGGTCGGCCGATCTCATCGCCATCATCGCCCTGCTCGGCAGCGCCCGCTTTTTCCTCGCCCTCGCCGGCATGGACATTGGAACGAGCTTCGGCGGCATCGGCTCCAGTCGCGAGGCGATGTTCGGATCGCTGGCGGAGCCGGCGACGATCATGATCGTCTTCACCGTCTCCTTCGTCGCCGGAACCACCCAGCTTTCCGAAATCGCCGCGTATATGGCGGGGAATCTGGAACTGCGCGCCTCGGTCGGCATGGCGCTCGTCGCTCTGCTGATCGTCGCGATCGCCGAGAATGGACGTGTCCCCGTCGACAATCCGGCGACGCATCTCGAACTGACGATGGTGCATGAGGCGATGGTTCTCGAATATTCCGGGCGCTATCTCGCGCTCATTGAACTCGCCTCGGCGCTCAAGCTGCTTCTCTATATCTCGCTCATCGCCTGCGTCTTCTTCCCGGTCGGGCTCGCACGTCATGATGCGGGCCTGCAGGCGATGGCCATCGGTCTTGGCGCCTACCTGATGAAGCTCGCCATCGGCGGCTTCCTGCTGGCGCTGTTTGAGACGTCGACGGCGAAGATGCGCGTCTTCCGCGTCCCGGACTTTCTCGGCGCGGGGCTGATGCTCGGCCTCCTCGCGACGCTGCTCGTTTTCGTGACACGGAGCCTTTGATGGAGCTTCTGACGATCGACATCGCCCATGTGCTCGCCGGCGCGCTGCTGCTGACAAGCTTCATGCTGCTCTATCAGGATCGGCTGTCCGGACTGATCAATATCTACACGCTGCACGCCGTCATCCTCTCGTTGTCGGTCGCCTGGCAGGCGCATTACCAGGACGCGCCTCACCTCTATCTCACCGCCGCCATTGCGGCGATCTTCAAGGCGCTGATCATTCCCTTCAGCCTTCGCCGCATCATCGAGCGCCTGCGTATCCATCGAACCGTCGAAGTCATTGGCGGCGTTGGCATCACCATGCTCATCGGCATCTTTCTGGTGGCGCTGTCTCTCGTGGTCATGCTGCCGGCCACGGCCTCCGCCGACCCGCTGGCGCGCGAAGACATCGCTTTCGCGCTGGCGATCGTGCTGCTCGGCCTGCTGATGATGGTGACGCGACGCAACGCGGTCAGCCAGATCATCGGCTTCATGTCGCTCGAAAATGGGCTGGTTCTCGCCGCGGCGGGCGCGAACGGCATGCCGCTCGTCGTCGAGATCAGCGTCGCCTTCTCGATCCTGATCGCTTTCATCGTGATCGGCATCTTCCTGTTTCGCATCCGCGAACGATTCGACAACGTCGATCTTTTCGAACTCGATCGCGTGCGCGGAGGACGTTCATGAGTTCCGATCTGTTCCTGGTTTCGAACGCGCTTATCGCCATCCCGGCCGTTGCGGCCATCGCCGTCGCCCTCGTGCCGGAATACCGGCGCTCGGCGGTGATCAACGTCTGCGCCTCCGGCGCGACCTTTCTTTTCTCGCTTATCCTGCTGATCGTCGAGCCGGAGAGCGGCGGCTATCTCTTCGTCGACGATCTCAACATCGTCTTCGTCGTGCTCTCGACCTTCATCGGCTTCACGACGAGCGTCTACAGCGCGAGCTATATCGACCATGAAATCGAAACCGGCCGGCTGACGTCGACGAACGTTCGCTTCTATCACGCGATGTATCAGTCGCTAATGTGCGCGATGAATCTGGCGCTGCTCGCCAGCAATATCGGCCTCATGTGGGTCGCGGTCGAGGTCGCGACGCTGACCACGGTGCTGATGGTCGGCATCTATCGCACGCCGCATGCGCTCGAAGCCGCCTGGAAATATTTCATCCTCGGCAGCGTCGGCATTGCGTTGGCGCTGTTCGGAACGATCCTCGTCTACATGGCGGCCGAACCGGTGCTGGGCCAGGGCTATGACGCGATGGTCTGGAAGACGCTGATGTCGCAGGCGCCGCAGTTCAATCCGCGGATGCTCAATGTCGCCTTCGTCTTCCTGATGCTCGGCTATGGCACCAAGGTCGGCCTGGCGCCGATGCACGCCTGGCTGCCCGACGCCCATGCGGAAGGGCCGACGCCGATTTCGGCCGTATTGTCCGGCCTGTTGCTCAATGTCGCGCTATACGCCGTGCTGAGGTTCAAAATGCTGCTGACCGCCAATGCGGCGGCGATCACGCCGGGGCCGTTGATGATTGCGCTCGGCCTTGCGTCGCTGATCATGGCGGCGTTCATGCTCTACCGCCGCACCGACATCAAGCGGCTGTTCGCCTATTCCTCGATCGAACACATGGGCATCATCGCCTTCGCCTTCGGGATGGGCGGCCCGCTCGCCAATTTCGCCGGTCTGCTGCACATGACCATGCACAGCCTGACAAAATCCGCGATCTTTTTCTCCGTCGGTCACATTGCGCAGGCCAAGGGCACGCAGAAGATCGCCGACATTCGGGGACTGACGCAGAGTCAGCCGGCGCTCGGCTGGAGTCTCGTCGCCGGCGTCGTGGCGATCATCGGCCTGCCGCCTCTCGGCATTTTCATGAGCGAATTTCTGGTCGTGAGTTCGACTTTCGCCCGCCAGCCGCTCCTCGCTGTCCCGCTTGTATTCGGCCTGCTTCTCGCCTTCGGCGCCCTGCTGCTGCGGCTTACGGGAATGGCGTTTGGCGCGCCGAGCCCCGATGTAGGCGAGGTGAAAGCGTCGATGTTGCCGCTCTATGCGCATCTCTCGCTTGTGCTGATTGCCGGACTCTATCTTCCCGCTCATGTCGTGACCTGGTTCCAGAATGTCGCGCGCCTGTTGGGTTGAGCTCGAAGGATGAAGAGATGAACTTCGCCAGCAAACAGACTGCCGCCCAGCCGTCGCGGCCGACCTGCCTGCCCTGGCCGCGGGAAGTCGTCGACCGGGCTGGTTGGCTGGCCATGGTCGAGAGCCTCGCGAAGGGCGAGCGCGCGCTGCTGAGCCTCTGGGGCGAAAGTTCATGCGTTCATATGGCCTTGCTCGAACAGCGTGAGCCGCCGCTGCGCATCGTTACATTGGAATGCCCGGACGGCGCCTTCCCGTCGGTCGGACGACTGCATCCGCCGGCGTCGAGACTCGAGCGCGCGATCCACGACCTTTATGGCCTCAAGCCAGAAGGCGCGTCCGATCAACGCCCTTGGCTCGATCACGGCCGCTGGGGCGTTCGTCAGCCCTGCGGCGCGCGCCAGGAGATCGACACCACTTGCGACCGCTACGAGTTTCTACGCGCAGAGGGCGAGCCGCTGCACCAGATACCGGTCGGGCCGGTGCACGCCGGCATCATCGAGCCGGGTCATTTCCGCTTCTCGGCGAATGGCGAAACCGTCGTGCGCCTCGAGGAGCGGCTCGGCTTTGCGCATAAGGGAATAGACCAATTGATGAGCGGCGCCTCGATCGAGCGCGCGGCGCAGATCGCCGCGCGCGTATCCGGCGACAGCACAGTCGCCTACAGTCTGGCCTTCGCGCAGGCAATCGAGGCGGCCTTTGACGTCAACGTCCCGCCGCGCGCCATCTATCTGCGCGCCTTGATGGCCGAACTCGAACGGCTCGCCAATCATTTCGGCGACATCGGCGGCATATGCAACGACGCGGCCTTCTCACTGATGCAGGCGCATTGCAACCTCGTGCGCGAACGCATCTTGCGGGAAGCGGCAAGCGCTTTCGGACATCGCCTGATGATGGATCGCATCACGCCCGGCGGAACCCTCGTCGATCTCAAGCCGGAGAGCGCCACGGCGCTTTATGCGATGACCGACTGGATCGCACTGATGACTCCGCGGCTGATCGCGCTGTTCGGGGACACGACGTCGCTGCAGGATCGCACCGTCGGAACCGGATTCGTCAGCGAAGCCCTCGTGAAGCAATATGCCTGCGGCGGCTATGTCGGGCGCGCGTCCGGCCGGGCGTTCGACGCGCGCAAGGCGATCGGCTACGCTCCCTATCCGCATCTGGCCTTTGAGGTCGGCGCCTCGAACGAAGGCGACGTCGACGCGCGCGTCTGGGTCCGCTTCGACGAGATCAGGGCTTCGCTCAAAATCGTCAGACAAATTCTCGACGAAACGCCGGAAGGGCCGATCATCGCCGCCTGGGCGCTGCCCGACGATTGGACGCGCGAAGGCGCGGCGCTCGTCGAAGGATTCCGCGGCGATATTTTCGTCTGGCTTCGCATGCGCGCGGACGGCGTCGTGCAGCGCTGTCATTTGCGCGATCCGTCGTGGTTTCAATGGCCGCTCCTCGAAGCGGCGATCAAGGACAACATCGTCGCCGACTTCCCGCTTTGCAACAAATCCTTCAACTGCTCTTACTCGGGGCACGACCTCTAGGACAAGCGCGATGCAAAAATTCCTGCTGCAAGGCTTGCTCCGAAGCGCGTTGACCGAGCAGGCCCCCACACCGGACGCTGCGTCGATGGCCGAACTCGGCTATACGCTCGAGCGCACGGCGCGAGCGAAACTCGGACGCAGTCTTTCGATCCGCGAAGTCGACGCGGGATCCTGCAACGGCTGCGAACTCGAAATTCACGCGCTCAACAACGCCTATTATGATCTCGAAAGATTTGGCATCCGCTTCGTCGCGTCGCCGCGCCACGCCGACGTCCTGCTGGTCACCGGGCCGGTGACGAAGAACATGCGCGAAGCGCTGGAGCGAACTTATGCGGCGACGCCCGATCCAAAATGGGTGATCGCGGTCGGCGACTGCGCGTTTGACGGCGGCGTCTTTTGCGGGAGCTACGCATGTATCGGCGCGGTCGCAAAGGTCGTTCCGGTCGATCTGCATATTCGCGGCTGCCCGCCCGATCCGACGACGCTTCTCAAGGGTCTGATCGCCTTCGTTGACAATATGCAATGAACGACCGCGGCGCCGCTAACAAAAAAGGCGGCGCGCTGTTTGGAATATGGCGCCGCCGACTTTGTGAAATGCGCGAGCAATGTTTGCGTATGAGAAGATAAACTCAAGAAAAACCTACGCGTGAGACCGTCGCTAGAATGCGAACGGCGTTGAGCGCCTCGCACGTGCGATTTGCGCATTCAACGCAATGATCGGTCGATCTTGGTCGGCGCAGCGAAACGACGCGGCGCTCCTTGAAAATCCAAACTCGCGCGAGGCTAACGATGGTGTTCTGGGGCCGGAAGGGTGGCGTTGCGACATGCGCCCTCATCGTGATTTTCTCAGCAACGGGCGCGAATGCGGCCTCAAGCGAGGCCATCGAGGCGAGGCTTCGCGCGCTCGAGGCGGAGATCGCAAAATTGCGGCGCGAAGCTCGCGACGCCAAGGCGGACGCGCGGCAGGCTGCTCACGCCGTTCAGCGCAGCGCCGCACAAGCCGCCGCGCCGCCTTCGCCGCCGCCGGTCTTCGTCTCGTTCAAAAACGGCCTTTTCGTCGAAAGCGCCGACAAGGCGTATAATTTCAAAATTGGCGGACGCATGCAGTTCGACGGCGGCGGAACGACCCAGCCGCTGAACGGCTGGTCAAATCAGGCCGGCGTCCGCCAGGTGCGTCTGGAAGTCGAAGGCAAGGCGGCGCAATACTGGTTTTACAAGCTGCAATATGATTTCGCGGGCTCGCAATATGGCACGCCGTTCAATGCGCCCGTACAAGGCGGCATTCGCGATTTCTATCTTGGCGTACAACATCCGCTTCTCGCGTTGCCCTTCACGAAGGACCCGGCGTTTATCCATATCGGCAGTTATTTCGAACCCTTCAGTCTGGAGTTCACGGCTTCGTCCCGCTTCCGCGACTTCATCGAACGCGCGATGGCGGTCGAGGCCATCGCGCCAAGCCGCCACCTTGGCGCGGCGATCGGCGCCTATGGCGACAATTGGACGGCGAAAGGCGGCGTCTTTACCACGAGCTTCGAAGATCTGAACACCAACCCCGTTGTCGGCTCGCCGCCGCTCGTCGGCATCCCGGCCAAAGCCGGGTGGTTTCCGACCGGCGGCGGCCAGTATTTTGAATTCACCGGCCGAATGACCTATGCGCCGATCATGACCCAGCACGATCTCCTGCATGTCGGCGTCTCCGGTCGCTATCACCAGCCCAACAGCGCCACAGGCTTATCCGACGATCGCGTGTTGCGGGTCGGCAACCGCATTCGTTCGGAAGCCTATATTCTCAATCAGGGGCTGCTCGGAACGCCGGACCTCTCCTGCGGCTCCATCGTCCTGCCGGGATGGACGTCGGCCGCCGCCGCGCATTGCGTCAACAACGTCGAGTCCTTCGACGTGGAGCTCTCCGCGGCCCACGGACCATTCTCGCTGCAGGCGGAATATCTGGGACAGCAGGTCAACCGCAATCCGACCAGGGTTGCGCTCGCGCGCCTGGCGGGCGCTTTCGCGCCCGGCGGCGCCTCGCAATATTTCAGCGGCTTTTATGTCTACGGCCAATGGTATCTGACCGGCGAGGAACGCGCCGCCGCCTATGACGTGACGAACAAGCTTGGCGCGAATTTCAATCAAGTCCCGATCAAAAATCCGGTGAGCGCGGGCGGCTTCGGCGCCATTGGAGTCGCCGCGCGTTACAGCGCGCTCAATCTCAACAGCGGGCCTTATTCCGGCTCAAGCCTATATAACATGCTCGCCTATACGACGCTGATCGCGCCCAATCCCGCGGCGGCTTCCTATATCGCCAACGCGGGCGTCGTCGGCGGTCGTCAGCAGAATGTCACCTTGGGACTCAACTGGTATCCCGAGAATGGATTCCATTTCCAGTTCAACTGGGTCCATGTGTTGCAGGCCTCCGCGCCATTTAACGATTACGCTCTGTACGCCACAGGCGTTCCGGCGCGACAGGGTCCCTATTTCAATGGGGCCCATCCCGATCTCTTTGAGGCGCGCGCGCAGGTCTATTGGTAGGACGCCCGCCGACGATCGCGGCGCCGCCTGGCGCCGCGACAAATTTGCAACGCTCGCCGAAATTCGTCGAAGCAGACCGGAACACAGCTTGATTTCTCATGTTGTTGGGATGACGCTTGGCGCCGGTTGTTCAGTGGTCCATCTCTAAAAGGAGATCCCCAATGACCACGAGAAAGCTTCAGCGACGAAGAAACGCCATCAGGACGCTTCTTCAAAACCTCGATACTCGGCCTTTCTGCGAGGACACGACGCCGCAATCAGGCGGATGGTTGAGCCATCCGCGGCCGCGGCTCTTACGAAATGCAAACGGCGCCGCCGGGCAAAGCGACCGCAGGTAAATTCAGGGCAGCCCGACGACCGGCGGGCCATTCATCTGGGCGGCCGAAGCGGCCGGGATGCAGCCTGCGTTGACGCCATTCATTTGGAGAAGCGCCCCGACCGTGGACGTCACGGCGGGGCGTTTTGCGTTAATGGCGAGATGCGGCGTTTGTCGCTCCTCACGTCTGTTGCTCAAGGCGCGCTTCCCCGGACGCGTCGCCTTGCCCCTCTGTCATGACGCAGCGAATCTCGGCTATGATGCAGTCCGATCGCCGTCATTTCGAGGGACCAAGTGCTTCTAAAATTCTGGATGTCGCAGACGATGCCCGTCATGGCGCTCCTGCTTGCGTGCGCCATGACCATTCTCGCGCTTTTCCTATGCTGGCTGAGTTTTGGCTCGCGCTTTGCGGCCCATGCGCAAGACTGGAAAGGGGTCACGCCGCCCTTCGTCGGCGTTCCAGCGACGCTGTTCGCCCTGTTGATGACTTTCCTTTCGCAGGATGTCTGGGATGCAAATCGTCGCGCCCATCAAGCCGTCGCGCTGGAGCGCGAACAATTGGCGACCCTCTCCGCGCTCTCCGGCAATAATGGAATCGACTCCGACGGCGTCTTAACCGCCATACATGAGTATGTAGAGGCCGTCGTCGGCCTCGAATGGCAAGCTATGGAGGAGGGCAGCCAATCCCCTGAAACCGAGGCGGCGCTCAACAAGCTCAACGCCGCGGTGAACGGCGCGAAATTTGGACCGTCCTTTCAGCGCGCGCTCATTGACGCCGTGATCGGTCTGCGATCGGCGCGAGATCAGCGGCTCGCGATTGCGGGCGCGTTTTCTGACGATCGCAAATGGGCGGCGGTGCTCATCATCGCCTTTATCACTCAAATCGCGCTTGCCGCGACGCATCTCGACCGCCCGAAGCCGCAGCTCCTCGCGCAAGCGATTTTTGCTGCGGCGGCGATCGTGCCGATATCGCTCGTCGCCTCGGTGAATGACCCCTATTCGCCGCCAAATGCAATATCTTCCGACTCGGTGGCGCAGTTGCTCGAACGCTATCCTCACAAGTAAACGGCAAATGACCGAAATCCAGAAAGTCGCCGGCACTGCTTTCGTCGTCGCCGAGTTCCGCAATGACGAAAATAGCGAAGCCCATCCGCTCTATCACGATCCTTTCGTCCACCTGTTTCTCGATCAGGCATCAAAGAAGGCCGCAGATCGCATTTCGCAGTCTTTCCCGCCGATCAGAAACAATGTGCGCTTAAGAACACGCTACTTCGACGATTGGCTTCGTCGCCAGGTCGCCCAGGGATTCCGGCAGATCCTCGTTCTTGGCGCCGGCCTCGACACAAGGCCGCAACGGATCGCGGCTAAGGGCGTCGCCTATTTCGAAATCGACACGCCGGAAACTCAGGCGTTCAAAAAGGCGAGACTGGAAGAAAATTCCGTCGATCCCAACACGAATTATATCGGAGCAGATTATGTGAGGGACGGCATGCTTGATCTCCTACGACAGAGCGGATTGGATTTCAGCCTTCCCACCCATGTCATATGGGAAGGCAACACCATGTATTTGGATGACGGCGCAGTGCGTCGCATTCTGAGCGACCTGATGCGCGAGATGAAGCGCTGCTCGGCATCCTTCGACTATTTCGCCAAGGATGTGATCGACAACCAAACCGGCGATCCTGAAATCACCGCCGTCGTCAAAAGATTCGCGGCGATGGGCGCGCCCTGGACTTACGGGATCGACGATCTCGCCGAACTCGCCGTGCGATGCGGCGCGAAAGTCATTGATCGCGTCACGCTCGCCGACCTTCATCGAACCATCTGGCCGGAAAAGCCGTTGGCGTCGCCGCTCTATGGCTATTATTCGCTATGCACGGTCGAAAACGCCGTAGACTAGGCTTAAAAAGCCGAGGAAACCAAAGCCCCCGCTACATCGTCCCCCCCGCCGCAAGCTGCTCCGGCAGCGCATAAGCCCATTGCGTGATATTGCCGGCGCCGAGGCACACGACGTAATCGCCGGGCGCGACGATTTCGCGGATCATCGCCGGCAGCACTTCCGGCGAGGGCAGCCCCATCGCGCGGCGATGGCCATGCGCCTTGATCGCCGAGACGAGCGCGTCGCGATCCGCGCCCGCGATCGGCTGTTCGCCCGCCGGATAGACATCGGCGATGATCACCACGTCGGCGTCGTTGAAGCATGTGGCGAAAGCGTCGAAGAGCGACTGCAGCCGCGTATAGCGATGCGGCTGCATCAGCGCGACGACCTTGCCCTTGGTCGAGGCGCGCGCCGCGCGCAACACGGCGGCGATCTCGACCGGATGATGGCCGTAGTCGTCGAAAATCTGCACGCCGTTCCATTCGCCGGTCTTGGTGAAGCGCCGCTTCACCCCGCCAAAACCGGCGAGCGCCTTGCGGATCTGTTCGGGAGAAAGGCCGAGCTGATTGGCGACCGCGACCGCCGCCGTCGCGTTCAGCGCATTGTGATGGCCGGGCATCGGCAGGACCAGATCTTCGAGATAGATCGCCTGCGACGTCTTGCGGTCGCGCAGCAGCACGTTGAACTTCGACACGCCGCCTTCGAGATTAACGTCGAGGAGGCGCACGTCGGCCTGCGGATTTTCGCCATAGGTGATCACCCTGCGGTCCTCGATGCGGCCGACGAGCTCCTGCACCGTCGGGTGATCGAGGCACATCACCGCGAAACCGTAGAAGGGAATATTCTCGATGAAGTTACGGAAGGCGTCCTTGATCGCGTCGAATGTGTGGAAATGGTCGAGATGCTCGGGATCGATATTGGTGACGATGGCGACGTCCGCCGGCAGCTTGAGAAATGTGCCGTCGCTCTCGTCGGCCTCGACGACCATCCAGTCGCCGGCGCCAAGACGCGCATTCGTGCCATAGGCGTTGATGATGCCGCCGTTGATCACGGTCGGATCGAGGCCGCCGGCGTCCAGCAGCGTCGCGACGATGGAGGTCGTCGTCGTCTTGCCATGCGTGCCGGCGATGGCGACGCATTGCTTGAGGCGCATCAGCTCGGCGAGCATTTCGGCGCGGCGCACCACCGGCAGGCGCTTTTCGCGCGCCGAGACAAGTTCGGGATTGTCGCGCTTGATCGCGGTCGAGACGACCACGACCGCGGCGTCGCCGAGATTCTTTGCGTCGTGGCCGATGCTGACCGTCGCGCCCTTTTCGACGAGGCGCTTGACATTGGCGTTTTCGGCGGCGTCAGATCCCTGCACCTTGTAGCCGAGATTGAGCAGCACTTCGGCGATTCCCGACATGCCGATGCCGCCGATGCCGACGAAATGAATCGGGCCCAACTCTTTCGGCAGTTTCATCCCTAACTCCGTTTCGCAGCGCCTGTCCGCGCCACGTCGATGATCAGATCGGCGAGCCGTTCGGCGGCGTCGGCGACGCCGACGCTTTTTGCAGCTTCTGCGCGCGCGGCAAGCTGCGCCGGCGCGTTTATGAGTTCCGTAAGTCGTCGCGTCAGAAAGTCCGGCGTGAAATCGCTCTGGCGCACGGTTTCGGCGCCGCCCGCCTGTTCGAGAAAAGCCGCGTTCGCCGCCTGATCCTGATCGAGCGCATGCGGCAACGGCACCAGCATTGCGGGGCGTCCTACGACCGCAAGCTCCGAAACCGTGGACGCGCCGGCGCGGGCGATGACATAATGCGCCGCCGCGACCCGCGCCGGGAAGTCGGCGAAAAAGGGCGCGATCTCGGCGCCGACTCCGGCGCCGGCGTAGATCGCCTCGACCCGCGCGATATCTTCGGGACGGGCCTGTTGCACGACGGCGATTTTCGCCCGAAGCGCGTCGGGGAGCGCCGCGACCGCGGCGGGCACGACATCCGCCATGACGCGCGCGCCTTGCGAGCCGCCGGCGACGAGCAGGCGGAAAATTCCATCGTCGAATGACGGATAGGGCGTGTTCGCGGCCTCGAGCACATTGGGACGCACCGGATTGCCGGTGACGACGACCTTGCTCTGCAGCGCCGCCGGAACGGCGAGGGTCGGCAGGCCGGCGGCGATCCTGTCGACACGGCCGGCGAGAAAGCGGTTGGCCTTGCCCATGACGCCATTCGCTTCATGCAGAGCGCACGGCGCGCCGAGATAGGAGGCCGCGAGCAAGGGCGGCACGGTCGGATAGCCGCCAAAGCCGATCACCGCGGCCGGCTTGACGCGCCGCAGCAGCGCCACTGCCTGCGCCGTGCCGAAGGCGAGGCGCGCCACCGCCTGCGCCTTGGCGATCAGCGAGCCGCCACGCGGCGTGGCGGCGGGGATCAGATGCATGGCGCGCGCCGGGAAGCTTGCGCCGTAGCGCAGCGCGCGATCGTCGGTGACAAGCTCCACCGGCAGGCCGCGCGCGGCAAACGCGTGGGCGAGCGCTTCGGCCGGAAAGAGATGGCCGCCGGTGCCGCCGGCGGCGAGGAGAATTGGCGAATCGATCATGCCGAGGCTTTTATCACGCCGCCGCCGGCGCGCCCGTCGCGGCGAGTTCGCTCATCACCCGGGCCCGCGGCCGCTTGCGGGTGACCGCGAGCAGAAAGCCCATGCCGAGCGACAGCGAAATGAGCGAGGAGCCGCCGTAAGAGACGAAGGGCAGCGTCATGCCCTTGGCGGGCATGAGATGAACGTTCACCGCCATGTTGATGCAGCTCTGCAGACCAAACAGCATCACCAGCCCCGCCGTCGCAAAACGGCAGAAGGGATCACTGTTGCGGACCGCCGAGAAGAGCCCCCGCACCACCACGAAGGCGAAGACCGCGGCAAGCGCGATGCAGACGAGAACGCCGAATTCCTCGCCGATAACCGCGAAGATGAAATCGGTATGCGAGTCGGGCAGAATGCGCTTGATCACCCCTTCGCCGGGTCCTCTGCCGAACCACGATCCGGCGATGAAGCTTTCGAGCGCCGTATCCGACTGAAAATTGGCCGGCACGCCGGCGACCGGCGGCGGCGGCTCGAGAAAGGTCTCGATACGCGCATGGACATGCGGCACGAACTTATAGGCGAGCAATGCCGAAACGCCGCCAACGCCGCCCAATCCGACCGCCCATATCCAATGCAGCCCGGCCATGAAGAACAGCGCCGCCCAGACGATCGAAATCAGCATCGTCTGTCCGAAATCGGGCTGCAGCATCAGCGGCGCGATTGCGATCGGCAGCAGCAGAAGCGCGATCAGATTTCCTGGAACATCCTTGCGCCGCGCTCCTTCAGAGAACGCCCAGGCGACGAGCACGACGAAGGCGGGCTTCAGGAATTCCGAGGGCTGGACGCCCAAAATCCATCGCTTCGCGCCTTTCACCTCCTGGCCATAAAGAATCGTGGCGAAGACAAGCGCGAGCGAGATGATGAAAATGACGAGCGCGAGCCGGCGCACATGGCGCGGCGAAAGAAATGACGTCGCGATCATCACGACGAGCGCCGGCACAAGATAGATCGCCTGCTTGTTGACGAAGTGGAAGGTCGCCAGATGCAGCCGCTCGGCGACGGGCGGGCTGCCGGCCATGGCGAAGACCAGTCCGGCGACGATCAGCAAGGCGAGGCTTGCCAGCAGCCAACGATCCACCGTCCATGCCCAGTCGGAGAATGGCGTTCGGTGCGCGCGCGAGATCATATCGCTCCTCCTTTTCGCGCCGCGATGACGGCGGGAAGCCCTTCGACGAGGCCGCGAAAGGCGTCGCCGCGCGCCTCGAAATTGGCGAATTGGTCGTAGGAGGCGCAGGCCGGCGACAGCAGCACGACGGGCGCCGGCGCGCCTTCACGAAGCGCGTCGAGCGCCGCGCGAGTCGTCGCGACGTCGAGCGTTCCGCATCGTTCGAAAGGCAGCGCGCCTTCCAACGTTCGTGCGAAATCGTCGGTCGCCTCGCCGATCAGATAGGCTTTGCGTATGCGCGAAAAATGCGGGCGCAGCGGCTCGACGCCGCCTTCTTTCGATCGGCCGCCGAGAATCCAGTAGATATCGTCAAAGCTCGTCAGCGCTTTTTCGGCCGCGTCGGCGTTGGTCGCCTTCGAGTCGTTGATAAACAACGCGCGCTCGATGCGCCCGACGTCCTCCATGCGATGCGGAAGGCCGGGGAAACTCAACAGGCCGCGCGCAATCTCGTCGTCGTCCAGTCCGCATTCCCATGCCGCGGCGGCGGCGAAGGCGGCGTTTTGCGCATTATGCGCGCCGCGCAGCGCGCGCGCGCCTTCGAGCGAGCCAATGAGTTCGGCCTCGTCAGGCGGATGTCCCTCTTCGCGGAAGTAGACGCTGCGATCCTCGACGTAGAATCCCCAATCGAGCGCGCGCTTCGCCGACACGGGCACGACGCGCTTCTCGGGCGAAGCGGCTTCGGCCAGACGCGCGCCGATCGCATGGCAATAGGCGTCGTCGACGCCGACCAGGGCCACTTCCGCCGCCGCGACCAGCCGTTCCTTGATCGCGGCGTAAAGTTCGATCGTGCCGTGGCGATCGATATGGTCGGGCGTAATATTGATCAGCACGCCAATCGTCGGCGCCAGCGAGGGCGCAAGATCGATCTGGAACGACGAACATTCGATGACGTGAATGCGCTCGTCCGACGGCGGCTCGAGATCGAGAATCGGCACGCCGATATTGCCGCCGAGCTGCACGTCGCGGCCGGCTTCGCGCAGGATATGGGCGATCAGCGCCGTCGTCGTCGATTTGCCGTTGGTGCCGGTGATCGCGACAAAGGGCGATCCGCCGGCGCGCGCCTCACGCTCGCGGCAAAAGAGTTCGACATCGCCAATGATCTCGACGCCGGCGGACTGCGCCGCCCGCACCACCCAGTGAGGTTCGGGATGAGTCAGCGGCACGCCGGGAGAAAGGATGAGCGCGTCGAACTCGCGCCAATCCGCCGCCGCGAGATCTTCGAGCGCGACGCCCTGCGCGACCGCTTTGAGCCGACCGGCCTCGCCGTCGTCCCAGGCGGCGACCCGCGCCCCGCCCGCGATCAGCGCCCGGGCGGTGGACAGGCCCGAGCCGCCGAGGCCAAACAGCGCGACGCGCTTGCCCTTGAAGGTCTCGACCGGCGTCATCGTCACCTCAGCTTCAGGGTCGAGAGGCCCATGAGGGCCAGCACGAAAGCGATGATCCAGAAGCGGATGACGATCTGCGGCTCTTTCCAGCCCTTCTGCTCGAAGTGATGATGAATGGGCGCCATCAGGAAGATGCGCCTCCCGGTGAGCTTGTAATAGACGACCTGAATGATCACCGACGCGCCTTCGATGACGAAGAGTCCGCCGACGATGACGAGGATGAATTCCTGCTTCACCGCGACCGCCACCGAGCCGACCAGCCCGCCGAGCGCCAGCGAGCCGGTGTCGCCCATGAAGATTTGCGCGGGCGGCGCGTTGAACCACAGAAAGCCGAGCCCGGCGCCGATGAAGGCCGAACAGACGATAGTCAATTCGCCGACGCCGGCCACGTAATTGACGCCGAGATAGTTCGAAAAGATCGAATTGCCGACGAGATAAGCAAAAATCGCGAAGGCGCCGGCGGCGATCATCGACGGCACGATGGCAAGTCCGTCGAGTCCGTCGGTGAGATTGACGCAATTGCCCGCCGAGACGATGACGAATGCGCCAAACAGGATGAAAAATGGCCCGAGCGTCGCGACATAGCCCCTCACCATGGGAATGGCGAGTTTGGTCATGTTCTCTCCGCCGCTACGCATCAGCGCATAGCAGGCGAGGCCGGCGATCAAAAATTCGAGCGCCAGCCGCAGCTTGCCGGAGAAGCCCGCGTGCGACTGCTTGGTCACCTTGAGATAGTCGTCATAAAATCCGATGAGGCCGAAGCCGACGGTGACAAAGAGCACGATCCATACGTAGGAATTGCGCAGATTCGCCCAGAGCAGCGTCGCCGCGACCAGTCCCGACAGAATCATCAGGCCGCCCATCGTCGGCGTGCCTTTCTTGGTCACGAGATGCGAGGCCGGCCCGTCCTCGCGGATCGGCTGCCCCTTGCCCTGCTTGATGCGCAACGCCGCGATCACGCCCGGTCCGAAAAAGAAGACGAAGAACAGCGCCGTCGCCGCCCCCATGGCGGCGCGAAACGTGATGTAACGGAAGATGTTGAGCGGACTGTAGAGATAGGAAAAGTCCGCAAGCAGCGTCAGCATCGTCTCTCCTCAATTCGCCATTTCGTCGGCGAATGCGGTTTTCAAGGCCGAGACGATCCGCGACATCCGCGAACCATTGGAGCCCTTCACCATCACCACGTCGCCGGGCCGAACGGCGGAAAGAACCGCCTCTTCGAGCTCCAGCGGCGTCGCCCGATGCGCGGCGCGCATCGAATCAGGCGCAGCGTAACTTAACCGCGACATCAATGGTCCGGAGGTGAATAGCAGATCGACCCCGGCGTCGATAAGGTCCTGGGCGAGCGCGGCGTGCAATTCGGCGGCCTGCGGCCCCAGCTCCAGCATGTCGCCCAGGACCGCGATCCGCCGGCCGCCAGGCCCTGTCGCCGCGCCGCCAAGCAGGTCGAGCGCCGCGCGCATGGAGGTCGGATTGGCGTTGTAGCTCTCGTCGATGAGCGTAAACTCGCCATCTGGCGTCGATATTTTCTCGCGTTGGCCGCGTCCGGAGGGCGGCCTAAAATCAGCGAACGCCGACGCCGCGTCCTCCAGATCCACGTCGAAAACGGCGCCGACGAGCAGCGCCGCGAGCGCGTTGACGGCGACATGCCTGCCCGGCGCGCCGATGCGGAAACGCAGTCGGCGCTCGAGAATCTGCGCTTCGACCAGCGCGCCTTCGCCGGCCGTCGCGTAAGAGAGGAGCCGCGCGTCGGCGCCCTCCGTCTCGCCAAAGCTGACGACATGGCTGGCGTTCGGCGCGGCCGCCGCGGCGAGACGCTCGTAGAAACCATCGTCGCGGTTGATGATCGCCACGCCGCCGTCGAGCGCGGAAAAGATTTCGGCTTTGGCGTCCGCGATCTTTTCGGTCGACCCGAAATATTCAAGATGAACCGGCGCGATACGGGTGACGACGGCGACGTGCGGTCGAACCTGGGCGACGAGCGCGGCGATTTCGCCCGCGTGGTTCATGCCCAGTTCGAACACGCCAAAGCGCGACTCCGCCGGCATACGCGCCAGCGTCAAGGGCACGCCCCAGTGATTGTTGTAAGACGCCGCCGAGGCATGCGTGTCGCCAAAGCGCGACAGCATGAGCCTGGTCATATCCTTCGTCGACGTCTTGCCGACCGAACCGGTGATGGCGGCGATAAAAGCATTGGTCCGTTCCCGCGCGCGCTGACCGAGCGATTCGAGCGACTTTTGCACGTCCCTGACGACGAACAGCGGACCCGCGCCGGAAAGCTCGGCCGCATGCGCTTCGTCGATCACCGCCGCCGCCGCGCCCTTCTCGAACGCCGTCCGCACGAAGTCATGGCCGTCGCGCGTTTCGCCCTTGATGGCGATGAACAGGTCTCCCGGCTGAAGCGTGCGCGTGTCGATGGAAACGCCTGTCGCCTCGCGCGCAAGGCCGCCGCTGGCGCGGGCGCGCAGCGCGCCGACCAGCGCCAATCCCGACCATAGCGGTCTTCCGGTCATCAATGATGCTCCTTCAGCGCCTGCGCGATCGCTTCATGATCGGAGAACGGCAGCACGCGCCCGCCGACGATCTGCCCGGTCTCGTGACCTTTTCCCGCCACGACGAGCGCGTCGCCTGTTTGAAGTTCGGCGACGGCGCTGGCGATCGCCGCGCGCCGGTCCCCGATCTCGAAGACATGCGCCGCGCCGCCGCGGGTTCCTTCCAGAATTTCGGCGCGAATGGCGGCGGCGTCCTCGCTGCGCGGATTATCGTCGGTGACGATGGCGACATCGGCGGCGCGGGCGACGATTTCGCCCATCAGCGGGCGTTTGCCGCGGTCACGATCGCCGCCGCAACCGAAGACGACAATCAGGCGATTTTTTGTCAGCGGCCGCAGCGTGGCGAGCACTTTCTCCAGCGCGTCCGGCTTGTGGGCGTAATCGACGAAGATCGGCGCGCCCTGGCGCTGGCCGACGAGTTCGAGACGCCCCGGCGCGCCCTTGAGCGCTTCGAGCGCCTCGAAGACCCGCTGCGGATCGTCGCCGCTGGCGATGGCGAGGCCGGCGGCGACAAGCGCGTTCGAGACCTGAAAAGCGCCGGCGAGCGGCAGGTTCACTTCATATTCGGCGCCCTGGTAAGCGAGCCGCAACGGCGTCGCCAGCGCGTTCGGCGTCGCCGAATGGAGCGTAATCGCTTCTCCCTTCAAACCGACGCTGAAAATCGTGAGGCCGCGCTTACGGCAAATCTCGATCACGCGAGACGCGACATCGCTGTCGGCGTCGATCACCGCCGTCTGGCCCCGGCGCATCAGCGTATCGAACAGCCGCATCTTCGCTGCGAAATAGTCGTCCATGCCGGCGTGATGGTCGAGATGATCGCGCGAAAAATTGGTGAAGCCGGCGACATCGACGCGCATGCCGTCGAGGCGGCGCTGATCGATGCCGAGCGAGGACGCCTCCATCGCGAGATGGGTGACGCCGCGTCCCGCAAGATCGTCGAGCGTCCGATGCAGTTCGACCGGTCCGGGCGTGGTCAGCGCGCCGTAATGCGCGCCGCGCGAATCGACGATTCCGACCGTGCCGAGCGAGGCCGCCTCATATTCGAGCGCCGCCCAGATTTGACGCAGGAAGGCGACGACCGAGGTCTTGCCGCTCGTGCCCGTCACGGCGGCGATCGTCGACGGCTGACGCGGATAGAATCGCGCCGCCGCAAGCGCCAGCGCGCGCCGAACGTCGTCGACGACGACGAGCGGCAAGGCGCATTCGCCGGCGCGCTGGGCGACGACGACGCAGGCGCCGCGCGCGGCGGCGTCGGCGACATAGGACA